>CAJOLL010000005.1 GCA_905235455.1 uncultured Clostridia bacterium | reverse complement strand
GTTCTTCAGCACGGATACGGGCGCAGCGCTCCGTGCTACGGAGATCGAGGCGGATATCTTCTGTAAAGCCACGATGGTCGACGGTGTCTATGACAAAGATCCGCACAAGTATCCCGATGCAGTAAAGTATAAGACGATTTCCCATGATGAAGTTCTCGCGAAGAACTTAAAGGTCATGGATGCAACTGCGGCAGCACTTTGCCGTGATAACAACACGAAGATCATGGTATTCTCCATGGAAGATCCGTCAAATATCGTGAGAGTAGTACTCGGCGATGACATCGGCACGATCGTTTGCTGATAAGAATTGATAATGAAGGAGGCTTGAGATTATGGCAATGGTTGAAATTACAAAAGAGGTTTTTGATTCTTACGAAGATAAGATGAAGAAGACGATCGCGAATCTTACTGAGAACTTCAATGCGATCCGTGCAGGACGCGCTAATCCGCATGTTCTGGATCGTATCACCGTAGATTATTACGGCACACAGTCCCAGCTCAACGCTGTAGCGAACATCCAAGTACCGGAGCCGAGAATGATCACACTGACTCCTTGGGATCCGTCGATGCTTAAGGAGATCGAGAGGGCGATCCAGTCTTCTGATCTCGGTATCAACCCGAGTAATGACGGTAAGATGATCCGCCTCGTATTCCCGATCCTTACCGAGGAACGCCGTAAGGAACTCGTTAAGAGTGTTATGAAGTACGGTGAGGAATCAAAGGTTGCTATCCGTAATATCCGCCGTGAAGGTATTGATAAGTACCGCGGAATCAATAAGAAGAAAGAACTCACAGATGACGATCTGGGCTATTTTGAAGAGCAGATGCAGAAACTTACGGACCGTTATGTCAAGGAAGTTGACAAGTGCTGTGAGGCAAAACAGAAAGATCTTATGGAGATCTGATCACCGAGAGGAGAAAATCAGGGGTTGTCTCGGCTGAACACAGGTTCGGGACAATCTCTTTTTTTGGAGTAGAATATGTGTCCGCAAGAGGAAGGTAAATTCTCTATATTTTCGAGAAAGAAAGCTGAGAAGGTCGACGAATCGCAACTGAAGATCCCGACTCACCTGGCTGTCATTATGGACGGTAACGGAAGATGGGCGAAGATGCGCATGCTTCCTCGTTCCGCCGGTCATCGTGCCGGAGCTGACAATCTCAAAAACCTCTGCAAGAACTGCGGACATTACGGCATTAAATTTGTTACCGTTTATGCTTTTTCCACGGAAAACTGGTCCAGACCGGAAAGCGAAGTCCATACGCTGATGGAGCTTTTCGTCGAGTATTTTGACCGCTATGACCCTGAGCTTGAAGAAGAAGGTATCCGTGTCCGTTTTACGGGAGATATCGCGTCACTTCCCCCAAACATCCGGGAAGTGTGCAAGCGCGCGGAAGAAGGCAGTAAGCACAGAGACAGAATGACTTTGATCGTTGCCTTTAACTACGGAGGAAGACGAGAGATCGTACAGGCGGCACAGAAACTCGCTGCGCGTGTTGCTTCCGGCGAGATAAAGAGTGAAGATATCACGGAAGAGCTGTTCGCGAAGAATCTGTATCTTCCTGACGTTCCGGATCCGGATCTGATCATCCGTCCGAGTGGAGAAGAAAGAACATCGAACTTCCTGGTATGGGAAGGCGCATACTCCGAACTTTGGTTCTCTGATGTGCTGTGGCCGGACTTCGGTATGAAAGAACTGACCGATGCCCTGGTGGCTTATACCAAGCGCGATCGACGCTTCGGCGGGCTATCGCAGGAAAAGAAAGATGAGAAGTAGAGTATGCGCCAGAGAATCATTACAGGGACAATATTCACGCTCGCGGTATTAGCGCTGGTCATCCCGGCATATTTTGTACCGCATGTTATTTTGCTGTTTACGGTTATCGTAACTTCTCTTGCTCTGTATGAGCTGATCAAGGCAGTCAAGAATACGGAGAAAGAGATTTGCGTTGCAGTGACGATCCTCGGCGGCTTTTTCGGGTTCCTTCCTGTTGCTCTCTGGAACACCGGAGCCACGCCATCGCAGGGATTTACGCTTTATGCACTTCTCGTTTTGATCTACTGTTTTGTCACGACGATGATCCCTCCTCTTATCAAAGAAGATCCGATGGCACTGCATTCCGGTTTCAGTTCGTCGCTGATCATCATGTATGTTTCGTTTCCGATCGCGTGTGTGCATATTATGATGTTTCTTATTCCGAAAGGCTGGTATTACATGGTCATCGGTCTTTTTGCACCATGGGTATCTGACGTATTTGCATACTTTACCGGTTCTTTTATCGGAAAACACAAGATCGTCCCGCACATCAGCCCGAAAAAAACATGGGAGGGCTGTATTGGAGGCGCGGTCTTTACTTCACTTATTACTGCGCTTTTCTTTGCATTCATCATGATCGACATTATCGACATCGGTATATCTTATACGATGTATGTTACGTTTGCGGCTCTGTTCGGATTTGTCCTTTCCTGCGTTTCCCAGCTGGGCGACTGGATGGCTTCGAGCATCAAGCGAATGGTGAATATTAAGGATTTCGGCAAACTAATGCCCGGCCACGGCGGCATTATGGACCGCTTTGACAGTGCATTTTTTACGCTCCCCGTTTCACTGGGGCTGGCATACGCGTTGATGTTGGGGGTACAGCCATGAAGAGAATATGCATTCTTGGTTCGACAGGCTCAATCGGTACACAGACGTTACAGGTCGTCCGTCATTTTCCCGAAGAGTTCAAAGTCGAATCTCTGACCTGCGGTTTTAATATCGATCTGCTTCTGGAGCAGATCCAGGAATTCCATCCTTCCTGCGTCAGTGTGGCGACAAAGGAAAGAAAAGAAACTCTGAAACGTATGCTCCCGCGTGATTCGAAGGTAAAAGTCTTCTGTGGAGAAGACGGTCATTCGCATTGCGCGACACTTCCGAAGGTCGACTGTGTCGTTGCCGCCATGGTCGGTATGAAGGGACTGGCACCTGTTGTGGCTGCGATCCATGCCGGAAAAGAGATCGAACTTGCAAATAAGGAGACTCTCGTTGCCGGCGGTTCGATCGTCATGCCACTGGTAAAACAGAAGAATGTTTCTCTGCGCCCGGTTGACTCCGAACATTCGGCGATCTGGCAATGTCTAATGGGACAACCGGAAGGTTCTCTTAAGAAGATCCTCCTTACGGCTTCAGGCGGGCCATTCCGCGGATATAGCCGGGAGCAGCTGGAGAAGGTCACGCTCGAAGCAGCGCTTGATCATCCGACATGGAATATGGGCGGAAAAATCACGATCGATTCTGCGACCATGATGAATAAGGGTCTGGAAGTCATTGAAGCGTCCTGGCTTTTTGACTGCCCGGTAGATCGTATCGATATCGTTGTCCATCCGCAGAGTATCGTCCACTCCATGGTCGAGCTCAATGACGGATCTGTTCTTGCACAAATGGGTTTTCCGAACATGATGATGCCGATCCAGGTAGCGCTTTTCTATCCGAAAAGGAGCCTTGGTATCTGCCGACCGTTCTCTCCGTTTGATGAGCAGAGCAGGACGCTTACGTTCGAACCGTGTGACCGTTCGGTATTCCGTCTGGTGGATATGGCATATCACGCCGCGCTTGTCGGCGGTACCCTTCCTGCCGCCATGAATGCGGCTAATGAAGTGATCGTTGCGGATTTCCTCGCAGGAAAAGCTTCGTTCCTCGATATTGAACGTACCGTTGCCAAAGTCATGGAACGACATGAACGTGACGGCGTGACCCAGAATCCGTCTTTGGCGGAGATCTTTGCCGTAGATGCGTGGGCACGAATGATAACCGAAGAGATCAGAAAGTGAGTCATAAAACAAAGATATGTCGCCGCTTAGCATTTTTATATGCATATTGGGATTGGGAATTCTGGCCGCAGTTCATGAGATCGGCCATTTTCTCGTTGCCCGGCTTCTGAAGATCAAAGTCTATGAACTGTCCGTGTTTGTCGGACCGAAGCTTTTCTCGTGGAAAAGAAAAGATATTGAATACTATATCCGGTTGATCCCGATCGGTGCTTATGTCCGTTTCTCGGAGATCGATGAGGAGACCGGTGAACTGAAGGACGATAACCCGGAAAACCTTATCAATCAGGCAAGATGGAAACGTCTTTTGGTTTCTCTGGCCGGTCCTGCCATGAACGTCATTCTGGGCATTATCATCTTTATGATCTGCTTTTCAAAATTCGGTTATCTCGAATTGAAGCAGGATATCGTTATCGAGGGGACGCAGGTAGCACAGACACAGATCGAGCAAGACGATAAGATCCTTGAGTTTAACGGTCAGAACGTATTCTGTCAGATGGATCTTTCCTATTATCTCGGACAGGTCAATAATGTCGACGAGATCACGCTTCTTATGAGATCAGCAAGGACAGGTGAGAAGTACGAAGCTGTACTCGTTCCGGAGATCTCCGAACAGTATATGCTCGGTATTACGCATTATGCCGATCTGGATGAGAATAACGGATGGAAGATCGTTGCTGTCGATCCGCAGCAGAACGGCGGAGATCCGGTGCTGAAAGTCGATGATTCCGTCATTTCGGTCAACGGCATTCCCGTTTCGGATGAAGCGGTGTCAGAACAGGTCAAAAACTCTGATGGCGGCGATCTTTCGATCGTGGTCATTCGTGACGGGGAAGAAATGACCATCACGATGAAAGCCGTAATGATCGAGACGTCAAATTTGAGGGGAATCTATCTGCAGGAAGGTTCCGGTTTCTTCTCATGCCTTCGTGAAGCGATCGTTTTCCCGTTTTCATTTATGAGGATCTCCGTAGATGCGCTGGCGCAGGCATTTACCGGTAAGGTGGCGGCCTATGATGTCGTTTCCGGTCCGATCGGGATCGCCTCTGTTGTATCTGATGTCGTAGATGCGCCGAAGACAGACAATAATGAAAAGATCGAAATGCTTCTGGTCCTCGCAGGAGGTATCTCCACGGGTCTTGCTTTTACGAACATGCTTCCGATCCCGGGACTTGACGGTAATGCGATCATTATTACGCTTGTGGAGATGGTTCGTGGAAAGAAACTGTCCAGAAAATCGGAGCAGATCATAAACGTGATCGGTTTTGTCATGATCATCTTACTTGTGATATTCGCATTGGCTTCCGATATTATACGATTGTCGAGGTGATTTTTGATGATTGAGCGGTTTACTGCCCGAAAAGTAAATATCGGAGGTGTTATTGTCGGCGGAGACGCACCTGTTGCGGTTCAGTCCATGAATAATACCGATACGAGGAATGCCAAGGCAACAATTGAGCAGATCATCGAAATGAAAAATGCGGGCTGCGACATCACCCGTGTCGCGATCCTGAATATGGAAGCGGCACAGGCGCTTTCCGAGATCACAAAAAAGAGTCCGATACCGGTAGTTGCCGATATCCATTTCGATTACCGTCTCGCGCTCGAGGCCATGAAAAACGGTGCTGCCAAAATCCGCATCAATCCGGGAAATATCGGTGGTATGGACCGTGTGAAGGCCGTGGCCGATATGGCGAAAGAAAGAAATATTCCGATCCGTGTCGGAGTCAATTCCGGCTCGATCGGGAAGGATATGCTGGAAAAATACGGTGGAGTGAATGCCGACTCGCTTTCGCAAAGCGCGCTTTCTTCGATCCGGATCCTGGAAGATTGCGGATTTGAAGATATCGTCGTCAGCATGAAATCTTCTGATCCCGTGCTTACGATCGAGAGCTACAGACGTCTTCGCGAACAGGTTCCATATCCGTTCCATGTGGGGGTTACGGAAGCCGGTACGCTTCGTGAAGGTATTATCAGAAGCAGTGTCGGTATCGGTGCGCTCCTTTCTGAAGGCATCGGAGACACGATCCGTGTCAGCCTTACGGATGACCCGAAAGAAGAAGTGTATGCAGGGATTTCGATCCTTCGCGCGCTCGGACTGAAAAAAGGCGGAATGCGTCTGGTCTCCTGCCCGACTTGCGGAAGAACACAGGTACCTCTGATCGAAGTGGCCAAGGAAGTGGAGAGCAGGATCAGGGATCTTCCCTATGATATGACGATTGCCGTCATGGGATGTGCGGTCAATGGTCCGGGTGAGGCAAGAGAGGCAGATGTCGGGATCGCCGGCGGTATTGATGAGTTCCTCCTTTTCAAAAAAGGCGAGCCGGTCTGTAAAGTGCCGAAAGAGTCTGCGGTGGAGACTCTGTTAAAGACCATCGAAGAAATGAATCATTGAAGATAATGACCGGATCTGCGGTCTTCGGAAGGATACGGGGAATATGACGTTATATGAGTTTGCGATGCAGACTTCGCAGGATGAAGATCTGGCGAAGATTGCTAAAGCTATACCAAGTGAGGTTACGGAGATTTCGATTGACGAACGTTTTGAGGGGATGGAGCTGACGATCACTCTTACAGGTCCCATCTCGTCCAAGCGTGCGTTGAAAGCCATGGAACAGTATCTCAGGCAGCTCCTGCATCTTTCCCATCTGCGTATCTATATCACAAATATGCAAAGCGACTTCGGAAAGCAGTCGCTTCCTTCCGTGCTGGATTGGATCTTATGGGTCATCAATACCAAGACCGGATACGGTGCATGTATCGATGAAATGACCCCGGAAGAGGGTGGCGTGCGCATCCTTCTTCAGACACCATTGTCCGACGAAGTGAAGGACAATATCAGTGCTTTTATCGATCAGTTTGCTTCCACATATCTTTCGCTGAAATGGGACCTGAAATATGAGTTCAATCCGCCGGATACATCTGCGGCCGAAGATCCTGACTATTTTTTGAACCGTATGCGTGAACGTGCATCCAAGCATGCAAAAGCGGCCGTGGATGATGCCATGTCTTTTTCTTTCTCTCCGAGAGTTAATGAGAACGCCGGGGACGGAAAGAAAAAGAAAGCAGAAGCGCCTTCTGCCGATATGAACAAGAATTCCTGGGAGTACAAGTCGATCGTCGAGAAAAAGCAGATCAAGCAGGAAAAGAAGGCGGACTTTCGTCGCGGGCAGAAGTTTGAAGATGCTTCGAAACAGGGAGAATTTGTCTGGGGCATTAACGATCTGTCCGCTAAAAAGTATAAGATCAAAGACGCGATCTCGAAGGCCGGCAGTAATACACTGACATCGGATACGATCATTCGTCTGGAAGGTGAGATCAAGGTAGATACAGAGTCCCAGCGTCTGGTCGGCAAGAATAGGAACATGATCCTTTACAAATTCTTCCTGGCCGATGACACATATGCGGTCGACTGTGTCTTCTTTCCGTCGCCGAAAGATGCGGATCTTCTCAACGATAAGTACGGAAAAGGCGGATATGTCGGTGTCTGCTGCACGATCGGATACAGTAAGTTCGACGGTCAGATCAATGCGACCGTTAAAGGACTCTATGTAGCTGATCCTCCGAAAAAACGCAAGGATACCGCAGAAGAAAAACGCGTCGAACTTCATGCTCATACAAAGATGAGCGAGAAGGATGCGGTGATTGAACCTAAGGACCTGATCAAAACGGCCTACCGTATGGGACATCCTGCCTGTGCGATTACCGATCATGGTGTCGTGCAAGGCTTTAACGATGCGTATGCGGCATATAAGGACTGCAAGAAAAAGGGTGATGTTCCCGACTTTAAACTGATCTTCGGTATGGAAGGCTATCTTGTCGATGACGGCAACTGTATCGCATATCACATCCAAGAGGAAGATGTATCCCTCGATACGTTTGTCGCCCTTGATGTTGAAACGACCGGACTGGACTGCACGAAAGAGGGTCTTCTGGAGATTGCCGCGATCCGCTATGAAAAGCAAGAGGACGGAGAGTATAAGGAGGCAGACGTATTCACTACGATGGTCGATCCGGGTATTCCGATCTCCGATAAGGCAAAAGAACTGACCGGGATCAACGAAGAAATGATTAAGGGTGCGCCGACTCCTTTTGAGGCGGTAACGAAACTTGCCGTTTTTCTGAAAAAAGAAGATGTCCTCGTCGGCCACAATATCTTCTTCGATATGGGATTCATCAGAGAAGCCGGCTTCCAGATCGATATCGAGCAGCTGGATGAAGAGAAACACCATCCTTACCGCGTGAAATTTTATCAGCCGGAGATCGATACCGTTTCGGCGGTCACGTTCCTTTATCCGGAGATGGAAAAGCATAACCTTAAGGATGCGTGCGCTTATCTCGGAATCGTAAATCAATCTGAGCATCGGGCAATGGGGGACTGCCGTGCTTCGGCGCAGATCCTTATCCGCTGTATCAAGGACTTCGGATTTACTTCCTGCAGGCAGATGAACGAGCATGTCGGCATGCTTCCCGCATCTGAGGTCACGAAACGAAAAACACCTTCCT
This sequence comes from uncultured Clostridia bacterium, assembly GCA_905235455.1. Classification (GTDB taxonomy): domain Bacteria; phylum Bacillota; class Clostridia; order Saccharofermentanales; family Saccharofermentanaceae; genus Scatonaster. The sequence goes on along the minus strand of CAJOLL010000005.1, from coordinate 46,216 downwards.
ACCATATCATTTTCCTGGTAAGAGATACCCTTGGCCTTTATAATGTCTACCGTATGGTTTCCGAGGGGCATACGGAGTATTTCTGTATGCGTCCGCGTATTCCGAAATCGGAAGTTCGTTATCTCGGTGCCGGTGTCATCGTCGGCGGCGCCTGTGAAAGAGGGCAGATCTTCCGCGCCGTGCATCAGGCATATGTGGCAAACGGAAACAATATCGACAGGACACTGGAGGCCTTAAGCTCGGATTCAAAGTTTCACCGCATGATCCGTCTTTATGACTACTTCGAGATCCAGCCGATCTGCAACAACGAATTCTATCTTCGTGAAGAAAGCTCCGGGCTCAGAAGCAGAGAGGATCTTATCAATATCAACAAGATCATATCGACGATGGCCGAGCGTGTCGGAAAACCGTGCTGCGCGACTACAGACGCCCATTTCCTTGAAAAGAAAGACGGTGAGTACAGAAAGTACATGCTGATGGATATGGGCTTTAAGGATGCGGAACTTCAGAGCGATCTTTACTTCCGAACGACGGATGAGATGCTCGAAGAGTTTTCTTATCTCGGTGAAAAGCGCTGTAAGGAAGTCGTTATCGATGCGCCGAAAGGCATTGCTGATCTTATCCGTGACGATATCAAACCGTTCCCGGACGGTACATATCCTCCGGTCATTTTGTCTGCACCGGATGACCTTCGCAAGATTGTACATGACACGATGAAAAAGATGTACGAGCATGAAGGGCAGATCCCGGAGATCGTGCAGCAGCGTGTGGATAAGGAACTCAACAGCATCATCGGCAACGGCTATTCGATCATGTACTATATCGCGTATAAACTGGTCGGTAAATCGAATTCCGACGGTTATGTCGTCGGCTCGAGAGGATCCGTCGGATCTTCGCTGGTTGCGACTTTGTCCGGTATATCGGAAGTAAACCCTTTGCCGCCTCACAGAAGATGCCCGAAGTGTAATTTTTCCGAGTTTGACCTGACGGGTGCATACGGTTCAGGATATGATCTTCCGGTCGAGCCCTGCCCGAAGTGCGGTACCATGATGCTTTCCGACGGGCAGGATATTCCGTTTGAGACCTTCCTCGGGTTCTACGGTGACAAACAGCCGGATATCGACCTGAATTTCTCCGGCGAATATCAGCCGAGAGCACATAAGTATGTGGAAGAACTTTTCGGAAAGCACCATACTTTCCGTGCCGGTACGATCGGCTGCTTTGCGGATAAGAATGCTATCGCACTTGTCAAGAACATCTGTGATGCCAAGGGCGAGTCTGTGACAGATGCGGAACTTAACCGACGTGCCGCCGGCCTGATCGGTGTGAAGAGAACAACGGGACAGCATCCGGGTGGTATCGTCGTTCTTCCGAAGGAAATGGATATCTATGAGTTTACGCCGGTCCAGCATCCTGCCAATAAACTCGACTGCGGTATTATTACCACGCATTATGACTTTAATGCGCTTCATGATACGATCTTAAAACTTGATATCTTAGGTCACGATGATCCGACGATGATCCGTATGCTTACGGATCTGACCGGTGTGGATGTTCAGAAGATCCCGATCCCGGATCCCAAGGTCATGTCACTTTTCACATCGACAGAAGCGCTCGGTATCCCGGATGGAACATCGCCTGCCGGTGCCGCAACACTCGGTCTTCCGGAACTTGGCACCAAGATGGCGCGTGAGATGATCAAGGAGACACGGCCGTCACGTTTTTACGATCTTGTCCAGCTGATGGGGCTTTCCCATGGTACGGACGTATGGAACGGAAACGCCCAGGATCTGATCCGAAACGGCACATGTACGCTTGAGACCGTTATCGGGTGCCGTGACTCGATCATGACGCGACTGATCTACTGGGGGCTTCCGAATAAAGAGGCCTTCGATATCATGGAGGCCGTACGTAAAGGAAAGGTTGCCAAGGGGAAAGAACCCAGATGGCCGGACTTTAAGCAGCACATGCAGGAACATGGTGTACCGGACTGGTATATCGAATCCTGTAATAAGATCAAATACATGTTCCCGAAGGCCCACGCCGCGGCTTACGCGATCTCGGCACTTCGTATCGCCTGGTTTAAGGTCAACTATCCGGAGGAGTATTACTGCGCGTTCTTTACGATCCGTGCCGATGAGTTTGACGGAGATCTTCTTTGTAAAGGCGTTGAATACGTAACGGCCAAGAGACTGGAACTGGATAACGGACTTCAGAGAAGAAAACCGAATGAGAAGTCGCTTTACTATCTTTGTGAGCTTGTCGAAGAAATGTACTTGCGCGGTATCTCGTTTGTGCCGTATGATCTGAATAAGTCGGATGCCGTAAAGTTCATTAAAGTGGAAAAGGGCAAGATCCTTCCTCCGTTTAATGTGATCGGCTCGATCAGTACCTCCATGGGTGAATCGATCGTAGCTGCAAGAAACGAGCGTCCTTTCAGTACGCAGGATGATCTGGCGACCAGAGCGCATCTTGGCCCGTCTGCGATACAGAAACTGGAAGAAGAAGGTTTGATCAGTCAGCTGCCGAAATCCAGACAGCTCGACCTGTTTGATCTTCTGTAAATACCGATAATATATATGATGCGAAAGGAGACCGCATGATCGCCGAAGTCGTCCTGCGCGATTGCGTATGGCAGACAAATAAGTGTTATGACTATATCGTTCCCGAAGAACTGGAAAGTAAAGTTCGGGCAGGTCAGTATGTGCGGGTGCTTTTCGGAAGGGGAAACCGTGCCGAGGTGGCACTGATCCTGAAACTGAAAGAGTCATCGGATTCAAGCGCGAAACTTAAGTATATTGATTCGCTTGTCGAAGAAGAGCCGGTATTAAATGCCGAGCAACTCGATCTGTTGAAATTTGTCGTCAAGCGCTATGCATGCACTTACGGCTCTGCGATGCATCAGATGGTGCCGGCCCTGGTGACAAAGCGTACGGGAAGATCCCAGCTTACCGTATCGATCGAGTCGGAAGAAAAAGCCAAAGAGGCCCTTGAGAGTGAATCCGTCGGTTCGATCCAGCAGATCCGGGCGTTGGAATGGCTTCTCGATGTTGAGGAAATGACACTTTCCGATCTGATGCAGGAACTGTCGATCAGCAGGTCCCCGATCGATACGCTTGCCAAAAACGGACTCGTGAAGATACGTTCCGTGAAGTTCTCGGCAGAAGAACTTTCGGAAAAGAGTAGAGGCGAAGAGGAAATCCCGGAGGTTCAAAAGTCGGAGATCACTTTAAACGCGGAGCAGCAGGCGGCGGTTGATGCCGTGATCACGGCCGAAGGGAATAAAGAATTCCTTCTTTTCGGTGTGACGGGTTCCGGTAAAACAGAAGTATATCTTCGTATTACGGAGAAAATATTGAACGAAGGCGGAAGTGTCCTCTATCTTGTCCCGGAAATCTCTCTTACTCCGCAGACTGTTGCCCGAATAAGGGCGCATTTTCCGAACCGCATAGCGGTGCTTCACAGCCGCATGACGGCAAAAGAACGCTATGATTCCTGGAAGAAGATCCAAAAGGGCGAAGTAGATATCGTTGTCGGAGCAAGGTCTGCTGTTTTTGCGCCGATACAAAACTTAAAGCTCATTATCCTGGACGAAGAGCATGATGGTTCTTATAAGGCGGATACCATGCTGCGCTATTCGGCCCGGGATGTGGCAAGGTTCCGCGCCAGAAAAGCCGGGATCAAGCTTCTGCTCGGCTCGGCAACTCCTTCCGTGGAGACGTACTACGCGGCAAAACTCGGTTATATGACGCTGCTTAAACTTTCAAACCGGGCGGTCAGCGGCGCTGAACTTCCGAAGGTGGAGATTATCGATATGCAAAAAGAACTTGCGGCTTCAAACCGTTCGATTTTAAGCCGCAAGCTCTATACAGCCATGAAAGATGCGCTTTCGCGAGGGGAACAGATCATGCTGCTTCTTAACAGAAGAGGCTTTTCCCAGAATGTTTATTGCACATTCTGCCGGGAAATGATCCGGTGTACGGACTGTGATGTTCCGATGACACTGCATACGAAGACCATGGGCAAACATAAGATGCTGATCTGTCACTATTGCGGAAAGGTCATTCCGATGCCGCAAGTATGTCCTACCTGTCAAAGTGAGTATCTTGCGATCCGCGGAGACGGCGTTCAGAAGCTGGAAGACTGGGTATCTGAAGATTTCCCGCAGGCAAAGGTCCTTCGAATGGATCAGGATACGACTTCCTGCCGCGGAGCTCATGAGAAGATCCTTCGCGCATTCCGGGATCACGAAGCGGATATCCTTGTCGGCACGCAGATGATCGCCAAAGGCCATGATTTCCCGAAGGTCTCTGTCGTTGGAGTGCTTGGGGCAGACAGTGTGCTGTGGCAGAGTGACTACAGAGCAAGGGAAAGAGCTTTTCAATTACTGGCACAGATCAGCGGGCGTGCGGGAAGAGGAAGTGTTTCCGGACAGGTGTTCGTTCAGACGGTGTTTCCGGAATCCGAGATCTTTGCGTATGCGGCATCTCAGGATTATGAGAAATTCTTCGAATCCGAGATCAAATACAGAGAGCAGCTTTCTTATCCGCCGTTTAAAGCCATCGGCGGCATCATGATCACGCATGAAAATGAACAGGTATGCGCGATGCAGGCCAATATGGTCGCCGAAACGCTTAAGGAGATGTCGGTCAATCTCAAAGATGACATGATCATCCTGGGACCTTGCCCCGCAGGTATTCCCAAGCTTCTGAACAGATACAGATACCAGATCGTGGTAAGAGCAAAGAATAAGGGGCTTCTTTCCGACGGGTTTATGAAACTTCAGCAGGCATATGCCGGATATGGCTATTCTATCGCTGTAGATATCGACGCAATGTGGTAAAATAGATTGGCTAATCATTTTACTTGAGGTGATGAATCATGGCATTGCGTGAAATCGTTATTGACGGTGATCCGATCCTTCGGAAGATCTCTCGTCCCGTAGAAAAATTTGACAGTAAACTTGCAACTCTGCTCGATGATATGGCAGAGACTATGTATCTTGATAACCGCGGTATCGGAATTGCCGCCGTACAGGTCGGTATCCTTCGCCGTATCTTTGTCGTTGACGTCGGAGATGAAAACGGCAAACTCGAATTCATCAATCCGGAGATCCTCGAAAGAGAAGGATCTACGCTTTATCCGGAGGGATGCCTATCCTGCCCTGGGAAAAACGGCTATGTAGAACGTCCGGAACGCATCCGCGTACGCGCCCAGAACAGAAACGGCGAGTGGTTTGAACTGGAAGCGACCGGTCTTCTTGCGATCTGCATCTGCCATGAATATGATCATCTCGACGGTATCCTCTTCATCGATAAGGTCGTTGAATTGACCGAAGAGCAACTTGCGGAATTGGAAGCGGAAGAGGAAGAAGAGTAATATGCGCATCATTTTCATGGGAACGCCGGAACTTGCGGCGACAGTGCTTTCACGTCTTATCAAGGAAAACTATGAGGTGGTCCTTGTCGTGACCCGGCCGGATAAGCCGGTCGGACGAAAGATGATCCTTACTCCGCCTCCGGCAAAAGTCGAAGCTGAGAAAAACGGCATCGAAGTCTGGCAGCCAAATTCCCTTCGTACGGAAGAAGCTCTCGAAAAAGTAAAATCTTACGAGCCGGATCTGATCATCACGGCGGCTTATGGTAAGATCCTGCCTCAGGTAATGCTTGACTTGCCGAAATACGGCTGCGTCAATGTACACGGCTCTCTGCTTCCAAAATACAGAGGTGCCGCTCCTGTGCAGTGGGCGATCTTAAATGAAGACGAAAAGACCGGTATTACCATCATGAAGATGGATGCAGGAATGGATACAGGCGATATCCTGACACAGGGCGATATCGTTATCGGCAATCGGATCCACACCCATGAACTGATGGCGAAACTCGCCGATCTCGGTGCGGATCTTCTGATCAAGACACTTCCCGGATATATCGACGGTTCCGTAAAGCCGGTACCGCAAAACAGCGAGGAAGCGACGATGTCGCCGCCGATCACGAAAGACCAGGGAAAGATCTCCTGGAATAATTCGGCATCTTCCATCTGTGCCAAGATCCGTGCACTTTCCTCCTGGCCGGGTGCTTCGACCCTGTGGAAGGGCGGAAAACTCAAGATCTATGATGCCGAGGTGGCATCAGACGATGCTATCCTTTCGAATTATCGTGAACAAAACGGTGAGCCGGTACCGGGCACTGTCCTTTATGGCAGAAAAGGAACTCTTGCCGTAATGTGTAAAGATAAGCCGATTCTGCTTCTTGAAGTCCAGCCGGCATCCGGAAAGAGGATGAAGGCCATTGACTGTGCGCACAATTTTGAGACCGGCGCGAAGATGGAGGACGAAGAATAATGCAACCTAAGCAGGACGAAGCCAGAAACACGGCATACCTCTGTCTGCTGGAAGTCCTGGAAAACCGGGGCTATTCCAATCTTGTCCTGAAACAGGAATTATCCGGTTCTTCTCTTAATGAGAAAGAAAGATCCTTTGTGACGGCCATGGTATACGGGACCATTACGAGGATCTATACGATCGATCATCTTTTGGTTCCATATCTGAAAAAGGACCTGTCTGCGCTTGATCCCTCCGTCAGAACATGTCTGCGCATGGGCGCCTGGCAGGTGCTTTTCGCGTATGGAGTAAAAGACTATGCGGCGGTTTCCGCAACTGTCGATCTTGCCCGAAAGGTTTGCCCGAAAGGTGCGGAAAGTATGGTGAATGCCATACTTCGCAAGCTTTCTTCGGAGGGAGAACATGCATTAGAAAAGATCCCCGCGAAAAAAGCAGATGTGCGGTTTTCTCTTAAAAGCGAGATCGCAGGCTGTCTGATTAAGTGGTACGGCAAAGAAAAAGCCGAGAAGATCATGGAAGCATTCCTTCAGATCCCCGAAATGACGATCCGACCGAATGCTTTTCGCGTGAAGAAAACAGAAGAACTGATCGGCGAACTTCAAAAGACCGGGATCCGGGCGGCATTGGATCCGATCGTTCCCGAGGCTTTGGATATTCCGGGCAACCGAATGGACATTTCCGATGCTGCCGCGTACAAAAACGGTTTGTTTTCTGTACAGAGCCTTTCAGCCATGCTTGTAGGATTCGTGGCCGCTCCGGAAAAGGGCTGGTCGGTACTGGATACCTGCAGTGCGCCGGGCGGTAAGACCGCGCATCTTGCGGAAATGATGAATAACGAAGGACATATCGATGCGCTGGATGCCAGCGATATACGTTTGAAAATGGTCGATGAAACAGCGCAAAGACTGGGCCTTTCGATCATATCGACATTGCACTATGACTGCACATACTTAAGAGAGGAAAAAGAAAAACTTTTGATCGAGTATGATCTGGTCCTTTGCGATGTGCCTTGCAGCGGACTCGGGCTTCTTCACCGAAAACCGGATATCCGGCTTTCCATGACCTATGAAAAGATGCAGGCGCTTCAGGAAGTCCAGGAGAGCATTCTGGAAAACAGCTGTCTGCGCGTGAAACGGGGCGGATTCCTGATCTACAGCACATGTACGATCAATCCGAATGAGAATGAGAACAGGATCGATGCATTTCTTAACACGCATCCTGATTTCGAGTGTGTACCGTTTGACGATAAGCTTCCGCCCGATCTTCTTTCCAATCCGAGACTTCTACTGCAAAGTAAAAAAGGGAAGATGACCATCCTTCCCGACGAAGAAGGCATGGATGGGTTCTTTATCGCAAAAATGAGGAGGAGATCCTGATGGACAAAAAGTTTGTGCTTGACCTGAATCTTTCTGATTGGGAAGCTTATATGAAAGAAAGATCTTATCCGAAGTTCCGTGCTTCCCAGGTCTTTTCCTGGTACAGCAAGGGCGTTTTTGATATGACGAAAATGTCGAATGTGCCTCAGGAGATCAAAAATGCGATCCGTGAGGATTTCATCACCGACAGCATGAGTATCGAAAAGCACCTGATTTCCGAGATCGACGGAACGCAGAAGTTTGTTTTCCGTCTTTTTGACGGTCACTGTGTCGAGACGGTCCTGATGCGCTGTAAGACAGGCCTTTCGATCTGTATTTCCTCCCAGGCCGGATGCAAGATGGGCTGCCGCTTCTGTGCGTCAGCGCATGCGGGCTTCGGACGCTCGCTTACGCGAGGGGAAATGCTGGGGCAGGTGCTCCTGGCAGGTTCTTTTGCAGGTGAAAGGATCCACAGCGTAGTAGTTATGGGCATCGGAGAACCTTTCGACAACTATGAGGAACTGATCGGGTTCCTGCGCCTTGCAAATGATGAAAAAGGGCTGAATTTAGGCGCTAGACACATCACGGTCTCAACTTGCGGACTTGTACCTCAAATGATACAATTTTCTTTGATAGATATGCAGGTGAATCTCTCGGTTTCGCTTCATGCTCCGAATGACGAGCTTCGTAAGAGCATCATGCCGATCGCAAATAAATACAGTCTTTCGGAACTGCTCGGCGCTTGCCGTGAATATGAAAAAAATACAAACCGAAGGATCACTTTTGAATACTCTCTTTTCGACGGAGTCAATGACACTCCGGAGTGTGCAAGAGAACTCTGCAAAGTGCTTAAAGGGATCCACTGCCATATCAATTTGATCGCTGCCAATGAATTCGACGGCAGTCCTTTTCGAAGAAGCAGGCCCGGATCGGTACGTGCATTCCAGGACTTGCTTGAGAAGAACGGCATGACGGTAACGCTCCGAAGAGAGATGGGTACCGACATCATGGCAGCCTGTGGTCAGTTGCGCAGAGGCATGCAGGAGAAGAAAGAGACATGAAAGTAGTCAGTGTATCCGACAAAGGTCTGGTACGCACCAATAATGAAGATTGCCTTTCTGTGTTTTCCGTAGGTAAAGACGAGTGTTTCGTCATCGCGGACGGCATGGGCGGTCATGCGGCAGGCGAGCTTGCCAGCAGGACCGCGGTCGAATATGTCGAACAGTCTCTCAACGATTATCTCTTTGAAGCCGATGATGACCAGAAACTCCTGAAACTTCTTACGTTTACCCTTGAAAAAGCCAATGTAAAAGTATACTTGGCTTCACTGGGAAGTTTTCGTTATCGCGGCATGGGCACGACGCTTCTCGTGGCCGTGATCCGTGATAAGAAACTGTATATTTCCCACATCGGGGATTGCCGCGCGTATCACCTGCACGGACAACGCATGAAGAGGCTTACGACAGATCATACGCTTGTCCAGAGAATGATCGAAAAAGGCATGATCACAGAGGAGGAAGCTAAGACGCATCCGAAGAGACATGTGCTTCTCCGTTCTCTCGGTGTCAATGAATATGTCAAGCCTGACACGTTTTCAGTTGAAATCGGCAACGGAGATGTTATACTTTTATGTTCAGATGGTCTTTATGGCTGTGTAGAAGATAAAACGATACGGGCGGTGCTGCGGAAGCATAAGGATCTGAATTATTGCATGCAGCTCCTTCGAGACCTGGCAAATGCGGCAGGTGCCCCGGACAATATATCGATGATCTTGGTTGAGACCGAGATCCGTAAGAACAAGGAGAAACAATGAGTACGACAGTAAGCCCTGAGGGCATGATCTTAGGCGGCAGATACCGTGTCATCAAACTGATCGGCAGCGGCGGTATGGCGGATGTTTATCTGGCAACTGACCTTTCGTCCGGCATGAATGTGGCCATTAAGATCCTGAAACAGGAATTTGCTACCAACCCTGAATTTATCAAACGCTTTGATACCGAGGCAAAAGCGGCTTCATCGCTTTCACATGCCAATATCGTACATGTATTCGGTGTCGGACAGGAAGGAAATATCCGTTACATGGTCCAGGAATATGTCGAGGGTATCACCGTTAAAGACATGATCCTGCAAAACGGCCATCTTGACTGGAAAGTCGCTGTCCCGATCCTCATCCAGGTAGGTATGGCACTTGATACCGCACATCAGAACGGTATCGTTCACCGTGACGTAAAACCGCACAATATCCTCATTACCCGTGACCGTATCGCTAAGGTGACGGACTTTGGTATTGCGCATGCGTCTACCAATCACACGATCACTCTCACTTCCGGCGGAGCGCTCGGCTCAGTTCACTATTTTTCTCCCGAACAGGCCAGAGGCGGTATCGTCAGCCCGAGTTCGGATATTTACTCTCTGGGTGTTACTCTTTTCGAGATGGTTACCGGACGAGTTCCTTTCGATGGAGAAAACTCCGTAGCGATCGCCGTAAAGCATCTTCAGGAGCCTGTTCCGTATGCTTCTAATTTTGTTCCGGGAATCCCGCAGGGTCTGGATGCGATCATTCAAAAAGCGATGCAGAAAGACCCGAAACTTCGTTATAAATCGATTCGGGATATGGTCACGGAGCTTGATGCCCTGATGGTCGATCCGAACGGTTCCTTCGGTATCGTAGATACGACTGTTGATACGCCAAAAGAACCTGCCGACACGGCCGGTGTGACTTCGGCGATCCGTCAGGAGCCGAATTACGGAAAACTAAAGGATATCGAGCGTTCCATCAAGACGAGAAGAAGATCAAGATGGAAAGATAATGTGATCGTTGGTGTGATCATTGTCCTGATCATCGGTATTCTGATCGGTCTGACATATCTCGTCACCGATACGCTGAAAAAGTCTGTAAAGCAGGAAACACAGAGCGTCTTTGTTGTTCAGGATTATGTCGGAAAGACGATCGTTGAGGTGCAGACCGACTTTAAGGATCACAATTTTACGACATATCAGATCGAATATGAGGTACGAAACGATTGTGCGGACGGTATCGTTGTTAAGCAGAGCATTGCTCCCGGAATGGAAATGAAGAATAACAGTTCGGTCAATGTGCTTGTGCTTACGGTAAGTAAGACTCCCGGCGCCGTTGAACTGTCGGATTATTCCGGAATGAAATATGAAGATGCTTTTGATACCTTGAAGAAGAACGGATATGATGTCATGGTTCGCCCTGAGATCAATGATGAGGTTGAACCGGGTCTTGTTATCCGCACCGAGCCGAGTGCCGGGACTCTCGTGAAACCGGGTGAAGAGATCCTGATCATTTTCAGCCGTCAGTCTACGGAGAGTGAAGTTCCAAATATTCTGAAGCAGGATCTTGAAACGGCCAAACAGATGATCGATGAGGCAGATCTCGTACTGGGTACAATTGAGATCAGTCCTGAGCTTGCCGAGCAGAATCTTGAGGACAAGGATCTGTATGTCATGCTTACCGACCCGGCTCCGGGGACAAAAGTACAGAGAAAGTCTTCGATACGGATCTATGTAGGAAATGCAGAGGATGTGGCTCGAGGAGGAACTCCGACACCTACTCCGGAAGTGATCGGATTTAACGTTATCCTGAATTATCAGGGTTCCGGTTCCGTATCCGGGGCGCAGATCTATCCTGAGAACTCAGCGGTAACGATTTCTGCCGTTCCAAGTATCGGATATCAGTTTATCGCATGGGTCGATGCATCCAATGTCCCTGTCAGCTATAACGCGACATATACATTTGCGATGCCTGCAATGGATGTTACTTTGACGGCCGTGTTTGAACCTGTTCCGACGCCTTCGCCGGTTCCTACTGTGACTCCGACACCGACTCCTGCTCCGACACCGACACCGGTACCGACACCGACTCCTACACCGGTGCCGCCAACGCCACCGCAGGATGACCCGAATGCCAATCATGAAAATGACAATCCGCAAAATCCGGATGACCAGAACGGCTGACGGTAAGTAAACACGAACAGACTTTAGAAATGAGGCCAGGGGTATTACGTCGGATCTAATTAAGGAAAAGAAGCATGGACGCATCACAAAAGGTGTCGGTGGTGAATACACGATCCTTCTTGATGAGGGAGGCTCTGTGCTGGCAAAACCGCGCGGAATCTTCCGCAAAAGCAAGATCACGCCTACTGTGGGAGACTATTGCGAGATCGAACCTTCCGGAGATCCTGATATCCCCTATAAGATCGTTTCCATCAAGGAGCGGAAGAATGCACTGATCCGTCCGAGTGTTGCGAATATCGATGTGTTGATCATTGCAGTATCTGCATGCGAGCCGCAGCCGGACCTGAAACTTCTGGACAAGCTTCTGATCCTGAGTGCGAAACTCGATATTCGTCCGATCGTTTGGCTTACGAAAACCGATCTTTCAAAAGAAAAGGCGGATGCGCTTAAGGTCGAGTACGAAAATGCCGGGTTTCAAGTGGTGGAGACTTCTGTGGAGACGATGCTTCCGCAAGAACAGATCCGCGAGATCTTTCTCGGACATACCGTCGGTGTCGCCGGACAGTCCGGTGTCGGTAAATCCACACTTTGTCATCGCCTTACCGGGATGGACCATATCGAAGTCGGAGATATCAGCGAAAGATTAAGAAGGGGAAAGCACACGACCCGCCATGTCGAACTGTTTCCGTTCGAAGGGGGATTTCTGATCGATACTCCCGGTTTTTCTTCTTTGGAAGTTGACCGGATCGGCATCGAAGAGGAGGATCTGATCGGCGGATATCCCGAGCTTTTGGCGATCTCGGGGAAGTGCAGATTCCTGGATTGCCGCCATAACGGCGAACTGGGATGTGCCGTGGAAGAAAGCGTAATTTCGGAAGGAAGACTTGCGCGTTATCGCGAGTTTTTGGATATAATAATAGAGAACTCGAAAAAATACGGGAAAAAGGAAGGAAGGTCTGTAAAATGAATGACGTGGTGATCGCACCATCCATACTGGCTGCGGATTGCGGCCGTCTCAACGAAGAGATCAAAGAAGTGGAGAAAGCGACGTCCTATCTGCATATTGATGTGATGGACGGACACTATGTGCCGAATCTTACCTTCGGTGTCCCTGTTGTCGAGTCGATCCGCAAGAGTACAAATATGGTTTTTGATGTCCACCTGATGGTGACTGACCCGATGGATTTCTTTAAGCCTTTTGCCGATGCCGGCGCTGACATGCTCACATTCCATGTGGAGACCGTCGATGATCCGGATCAGGCGATCGCCGCTATACGTGCGCTCGGAAAACGCGCAGGTATTTCCATCCATCCGGATACCCCGATCGAAAAGGTTTTTCCGTATGTCACCAAGTGCGATCTGGTTCTTGTTATGTCTGTTCGTCCCGGATTTGGCGGTCAGCACTTCATGAACGAGTCGCTGGAAAGGATCGCGGCTGTCCGTAAAATCATTGACGAGAATAACGCCGATACGATTATTTCCGTAGATGGCGGAATCTGCGACGAGACCGCACCGCTTGTCGTTAAGGCAGGTGCAAGCTACCTGGTTGCAGGTTCCAGAATATTTTCGAATCCCGATCATTCTTCTGCGGTAAAGGAACTTCTCACATGTGCATTGTCGTAATCGCGGGAGGTCCGAATAAGAATCTTCTGCCGCTTCTTCCGATCCTTCGTGACGCAGAAGAGATCATCTGTGCCGACAGTGGCGCCGATTCACTTCTTCCTTATAATATCGTTCCGGACACCGTGTGGGGAGATATGGATTCCATTTCGCCCGAGACCGTCTCCTGGCTGAAAGAAAAGAAAGTATCGCACAAGCTTTTTCCCGTAGAAAAAGATATGACCGATTCTGAGCTGTGCCTGACGAGCGTGCCCAAAGAAAAAGAAATCCTTTTTGTGACCTCGCTTATGGGAAGGCCGGACCATGTTTTGTCCAATCTGCTTCTTGTAATGCGCTTAAAAGAAGAAGGCTATGAGATTAAGGCAACGGACGGGGAGACCTGGGTATTTCCGATCACCGGAGCTTTTCGGTTTCTGATCCCGGATGAACTTGTAGAGGATAAGGTCACATGCTCCTTGATCCCGCTTGGAAAGGGTTCTTCGGGAGTATCGGGCTTCGGCATGAAGTATCCGCTCAAAGACCGGGACATCGTTCCCGGAAGTTCTCTTACTGTCAGCAATGAGTTTGACATGACAGAAAAAGAGCACGGTTTCGAACAGAAGTCCGGAACCATGCTCGTTATCGTTACACCTAAGGTGTGAGTTTTTTCGTTTTCGATCAGGCTTTCAGGCCGAGTTCTTTTGCGATCGATTCAAAAGCATCTTTGGAGCCGAGGATTGTTTTTTCTGATACACAGAAAGCAAGTCGGGCATAACCTTCACGCTTAAATGCAGAACCCGGAACGACCAGAACATTGTGCTTGGCGCATGCTTCGCAGAACTTATTGTCTTCGATCGGGGTCTTCATGAAAATATACAGGGCGCCCTGAGGTTTGGTGCAGGTGAAGCCGGCTTCTGTGATGATGTTATAAAGCAGATTTCTTCGTCTTTCGTAGTTCGGAACATCCACTTTGGCATTAAGCGCCTTGGCAACGACTCTCTGCATAAGTGCAGGAGCATTTACGGAACCGAGGATACGGTTGCAAAGCACAAGTGCTGCGGTCAGGAGGTCGAAGTCGGCATGCTTTGGGCTGACGCAAGTGTATCCGATACGCTCGCCCGGAAGAGAAAGGGACTTACTCCAGGAGAAACACACGATCAGGTTATCGAAAGAAGCGAGGGAAGACGGTACTTTCAATCCGTCATACGCCAGATCGATATACGGCTCATCGGAGATAACATGGATCACATGATCCTGTTTTTTCAGAAGTGCATTCAGCTCGTCAAGCACTTCCTTCGGATAGATCGCACCGCTCGGATTGTTCGGGGAGTTGATGATGATCGCCTTGGTCTTCGGAGTGATCGCTTTTTCGATCTCGGACATAACAGGAAGGAAGGTATCCGGATCGGTATTTACGATGACCGGAACGCCCTTGACGTTGCTGATATAGTTCAGGTACTCAAGGAAGAACGGAGCAAGAAGGATGATCTCGTCGTCCGGCTCTATGATGGCGCGGAGGATATTGTTCATGCCGGAAGCGGCACCGCACGTCATACAGATTGAATCAATTCCGATCGAAAGACCGCTCTCTTTAGAAAGCTTGTCGGCGATCGCCTGCCTTGTTTCCGGGTATCCTGCATTGGCCATATATCCGTGCATGCCGGGGATATCGGCATTGGCAAGCTCGATCAGGGCATCCTTTACTTCCTTCGGGGGCTCTAAGTCCGGATTTCCGATGGAAAAGTCGAATACTTTATCGTCTCCGTAGATCTTTTTGAGACGTGCGCCTTCATCAAACATTTTGCGGATCAGGGAACCACCGGAGATATTGCTTTCGATTTCTTTAGAGATCATATCATACACATCCTTTTATTTTTAAATTACATATATGCGATTATAGCACAACAGGAATCCCGTTTCGCGGTTTTGGCCGAAAACGCTGAAAAATGAGAAAAATATGCTTGACAAGTACTTTTTGAATAGTTATCATGTTGGAGTTACAGCAAGTAGGAGTTTCCGCTTCTCACCTCAAGTTTCGATGAAGAGGTTCACGAAGGTGGCTTATTGAATGGTAAGTTTTGACGGAGTGAAGCGGGAGAGTTTCGCTCCGTTTTGTATTTAAGGAGGTGGGTTCTTATCGCCAGACAGAATAATGGGCAGCCGATCAACGAAGAGATTCGTTTTGAGAAGGTGCGACTGATTGATGCAGATGGTACGATGGTCGGTATCGTTCCGATCGAGCAGGCCAGAAAGACCGCAGATCTTGCAGGACTTGATCTTGTATTGATCGCAAATAACCCTGACAACCCGGTCTGCAAGGTAATGGATTACGGAAAGTATCTGTTCGAGCAGGCGAAGCGTGAGAAGGAAGCCCGTAAGAATCAGAAAGTGATCGAGACAAAGGAAGTCGGTATGAAGCTTACTACCGAGGATCACGACCTGAATGTCAAGACGAAGAACGCATGCCGTTTCCTTAAGGACGGAAACCGAGTAAAAGTAATCGTGAAGTTCCGTGGCCGTGAGATGGCCTACCAGAATCAGGGTTACGCTGTAATGGAGAAGTTTGCGTCATTGTGCGCGGAGGTCGGCCAGATCGATAAGCCGGCAAAGATCGAGGGCAGGAATATGGTTATGTTCTTGGCTCCAAAGAAAAACTGATTGTGAATAAGGAGGAAATAGAAACATGCCTAAGCAGAAAACACACAGTTCATCTAAGAAAAGATTTAAGGTAACGGGGACCGGTAAGGTTCTTTACTCCCAGGCTTTCCGTCGCCACATCTTGAGCAAAAGACCTAGCAAGAGAATGAGACATCTTCGTCATACTGCAGTTTGCTCCGCAGCTAATGCGAAGGTCATCAAGACAATGGTTCCGTATAAATAATCGGACCCGGTGATTTGAAAAGTAAGAGTTTAAGGGAGGATTAATACCATGTCCAGAGTAAAAAGAGGTATGCGTACAAGAGCGCGTCATCATAAGGTTTTGAAGCAGGCTAAGGGTTACTTCGGCCACAAGAGCAAGCTGTTTAAGGTTGCTAACCAGCAGGTAATGAAGTCCGGTATCTATGCTTATCGTGACAGAAAGGCGAAGAAGAGAGATTTCAGAAAACTGTGGATCCAGCGTATCAATGCTGCCTGCCGTCTTAACGGTATGTCCTACAGCCGTTTCATGAACGGTCTGAAGAAGGCAAACATTGCTCTCGACCGTAAAGTTCTGTCTGACATCGCAATCACGGATCCGAACGGATTTGCTGCACTTTGCGAGCAGGCTAAGAACGCTCTTTGATCCAGCGTGGACCGCTATTTCGAGATAAAAAGCAAAGAAAACCCTCGATACCGTTCACTTGTTGCCCTGCACGACCGTAAGGTCGCGCGGACACAGGGGAAGGTCTATATCGAGGGTTTGCGCTTATGTGAGGATGCGCTGAAAAACGGGCTTATTCCGGAAACGGTCATTCTCCGAAGCGGGGAAGAAGCCCTGATCGAGAAGTGGAAGAAGAGTTTTCCTTCCGTTAGAACTTCCGACATCGTTGTTCTGACCGAGACGTTGTTTGCCAGGCTGTCTTCAACGATGAATCCGCAGGGAATGGCGCTTGTCGTTTCTGCGCCCGACCAATCCGGTGCTTTCCCGTTTGAAGAAGGAAAGAGCCGATATATCGTCCTTGAACATCTTCAGGACCCGGGAAATATGGGAACGATCATCCGTATGGCGGATGCTTTTGATTATACGGCAGTGCTTTTCACGGAGGATTCCGTTGATCCGTATAATGAAAAGGTCCTTCGTGCCTCCATGGGTTCGTGCTTTCATATTCCCCTTATCCCTTTTTTTGACAGCCGTTCGGTACTTGAAATGCTGAAAGCGCATAAGATCCCTTCGATCGGAGCTCATCTTTGGGGGAAGGATATTCGCGAGACATCTTTTCCGAAGTGTTCCGCTCTTTGGATCGGGAATGAAGCCAACGGACTAAGTGAGTCGACTTCTTCTTATTGTGATATACTGGTTAAGATACCGATGCCGGGTCGCGCCGAGTCTTTAAATGCAGCTTCGGCAGCATCGATCCTCGGTTATCTACTGGCGTTTGCGCCGGATATTTGATGATTACGGGAGGCTGTTTCCATGCAGATAATGATTCTGGGTGCTTCGCGCTCAAGTATCTTCCTGATGAAGCGTCTGATCGAAAAAGGTCATACATGTGTACTTGTCGATCCCAAAGCGCAGGAAATCGACCAGCAGTACAGTTTAGGTGTTTTAACGATCAACGGGATCATTATTGATATCGATATTCTGAAAGAGGCGGACATCGGTTCAATGGATATCGTTTGTGCGATGAGTGACAGTGAGAATCAGAATCTCATGGCTTCCGAGATCGCGAGAACTGTTTTCGGCGTGAAGAGTGTTATTACGAGAGTGTTTGCTTCTCAGGATTATCATCTGTTTGATGATGCCGGTTTCCTTTCGATATCATCAACGGTTCTGACGGCGGATGCCTTTATGCGTGCCATCGACGGTAAAATGAAGAAGGAAGACTATACCGGACAGTGCGTTTCGAACATCTTCGGAAACAGTATCGCATTCACAATTCTTGATATTGAAGATCATTTTGTCGGTGCGAAGATCCGTGATGTGGAGGATACGGAAGGAAGACATATCTTCGGTATCGTCAGACATGATGCGTTTATGACGTCGCTTCCGAGCATGAAACTGGAGAAGGGAGATAAGCTGATCCTGGCTGAACAGAAGGTCTGATCAGTTTTTTGTTTCTATGAAGATCGTTATCGTCGGAGCCGGAAAACTTGCGCACTACCTGATCCACGAACTGGAACAGGCGGATAAGATCGTTATCATCGATAAAGATCCTGCCGCGGCAATGAAGTTTGCCGATACACAGGTCGCTGAAGTCATCAATGGTGACGGATCCTCCTATCCGGTTTTAAGTGTTGCCTGCAAAGATGCATCGATGATCGTTGCATTAACTAATGAGGATGAGACAAACCTGATTGCGTGCCAGATCGCCAAGAATCATCTTGGCGTCCCGAAAGCGATCGCAAGAGTCAATAATCCGAAAAACCGCCAGGTCATGGAATATTTTGGTGTTGACCGTGCTTTTTCCGGTACGCAGATACTTGCAAGTATGATCGAGCAGGAGATTGATTTTGAGGGACTTCGGATCGTTCATCGCATTCAGAATTCTGACCATGTGCTGATCGAATTTGTCCTTTCGGATAAGTCCGATGCCTGCGGAAAGACCATGATCGATTATAAGTTTATCCACGGTTCCCGTGTCGTTGTTATGGCCGGTCAGGACGGAGGTACCATTACCCCTATCGGTAGCACGGTCATGCATGCCGGAGACCAGATCATGATGGTATGTGACCGCAAAGATATTGAAGCGATCTGGAAAGCGATGGTGCATTAAATGCTGGTCAGAAGAAGCAAGACCAAAAAATTCGTTGAATGGATGCTCGAACGTCCGGCTAGAGTAATCGTTGCCAGCTTCCTTTTAATCATGGCTGTCGGAACGTTGCTTCTGATGCTTCCGTTTGTTACGAAATCCGGTGAGAGCATCGGCTTTTTCGATTCTCTTTTCACTACAGTATCGGCCACTTGCGTGACGGGTCTTGTTGTCCGTGATACGGCTACGACGTTTAACACATTGGGTCGCTGTGTTCTTTTGGTGCTGATTCAGGTCGGCGGACTTGGCCTTGTTACGATCTATTCGTTTGCGGTTACCATATTCCGAAGAAGAGTTACTGTACGTACCCGTGTTCTGGCACAGGAGAATTCCGGCAGTTTTTCCTTTTCCGAACTCAAAGGTCTTCTTAAGACGATCGTCTTGATGACTTTCGGTTTTGAGTTCATCGGTTTTATTTTATTTTCGACACAGTTTGTCCCGGAATACGGATATGCCGGCGGAATGTTTAAAGGCTTGTTTGCATCTGTTTCCGCTTTCTGTAATGCCGGATTTGACATATTCGGCGATACGGCTTCCGGTCCTTATTGCAGTTTTACCGCATATAACGGCAATATGGTCGTTATGCTTACGGCGACATTCCTGATCTTTTCAGGAGGTCTCGGATTTCATGTGTGGAAGGATCTGATCGAGTATGTGGTCAGAAAGATCAGAACGTTTATTCACCATGATAAAAAAGAAAGAACGAATATCCACATGAAATTTCATACGCGTCTGGCTTTTTTTATGACGGTCGGACTTCTGGCAATCGGTACGCTTCTGATCCTTCTTTTGGAGCTTGGAAATGACAGCGGGCTTACTATCGGAAATCTTCCGTGGGCGGAGAAGTTCAGTGCATCTTTATTCCAGTCCATGTCACTTCGTACCGCCGGCATGAATTCCATCGATCTTCTTGCTATGCGCGATTGCACCAAAGTCGTTTGTATCATTCTGATGTTTATCGGCGCCGGTGCCGGTTCTACAGGTGGCGGTATTAAAGTCCAGGCCTTCGCGCTTTTGCTCAGCACGGTAAAATGTGATATGACCGGAAAAAATGAGATCGTTATTATGAACCATCGTGTATCCAGATCAACGGTACAGCGTGCGATAACGATCTTTGTTCTCGGGTTCTCGCTGCTTTTGCTTCTTACATGTATCCTTTCTGTTACGGAGCGCGAGCTGATTGCGGACGGAAAGTTTACTTTCCTGGATCTGATGTTTGAATCGGCTTCTGCCTTTGGTACTGTCGGCCTTTCTTCGGCAGCAACTCCGCAGTTCTCCACCTGGGGTCAGCTGGCTATCATTCCGGTAATGTTCCTCGGCCGTGTCGGCCCTTTGACATTTGCTATGGGTCTTGTTACCAAAGAGAAAAACAAGATCAAGAGCATCTATCCGGAAGCCAAGATCCATCTCGGATGATCTTTGACGGAAAGTGATTAAAAAGGGAGTCTTCCGTCGGAAGACTCCCTTTTTAATATAGAAACTACAGAAAGAAAAGAGGCATTATCACTGATGATCAACTATAGATGATATTCTTTTCTCCTTTTTGCATTCCTCTGTGTGGTATGGTATGTCTGTATCTATATTATAAAAAACATTTATCTTTCAATTTTTGTGAAAATATGAATTTTCTGTTTTTGAATAGAAAACAAAAGAAAAGACCCTACAAACTCAAGCATATTGATTTTGGGTATTTTCATGTATTCTCTTTTGTGAGAGAATACATAGGATCTTTTAAATGAACAGGGGATAAAAATGTTAAAAGATGTGTTTAATTTCTGGTCGATCCTTCGCATCGCCACCTACTATTTTTTCTTTATGCTCTTATTCTGGGGCAGTTCCAGTAAACTTGGCAAAAAGGATTTTCACAAAGACTTTGCTTCTTTGGATGTCATGAAATCTCTTCGCGGATTTGCCGCGATCGGTGTTATTCTGCACCATATCTCTCAGGAACAGATCTTCCAGAACGCTAAAGTACTGACGCCGTTTGTGAATGCCGGTGCTTTTTTCGTAGCGATCTTTTTCTTCTGTTCCGGGTACGGCCTGATCAAGAGCCTGGATTCAAAAGAGAATTATCTGCATGGTTTTGTTAAGAACAGAATCGTAAAAGGGATCATGCTCCCGTTTTATGTAAATATTCTGCTTTATGCGCTTTATTTCGTGATTTCGAAAGTGAAGATGCCGACACAACAGTGGATCTTCAATTTTACCGGATTGACCATGATGAACGCATATGCATGGTTCCCGATCGTACTGGCGATTTTGTATCTTTCATTCTTCCTTTGCTTCCGGTTCATCAAGAAACGTCCGGTATGCTTTGTCCTTATCGGTCTGATCATCATCGGTCTGGGCATCGGATTCTGTTATAACGGTCATTTTGCATGGTGGTCGAGAAAGAAGGAGAACTGGTGGATGTTCAATTCCGGTAATGTTCACTGGTGGCAGGAACAGAAAGTACTTTGGTTTAACGGCGAATGGTGGGTCAATTCCGCACCGGCTTTCCTGACGGGACTTATCTTTGGCAATTACGAATCAAAAATCGTTCCGTTCTTCAAGCGCCTTTTCGCATTGAAGTTCCACGTAGTCCTGCTTCTGACATATATTGCGTTCCGCCTTTCCGAGTATGGCCAGAGCCATTTCGGATACTGGAGAGAGTACGAGATGAAGGGCCCGCGCTTTGATCTTAAGATTGCTACATATTTCTGTCAGGTTCCTTTTTTCGCCCTTGTCGGATTCCTCGTGATCCTCTTTATGATGAAGTATCATGTTGAAAACCCTGTGACCAGATTCTTCGGAAAGTACTCGCTGGATACATATCTGATGAATCTCATGGCGCTTGAGATCACCAGATATCTTATGGAAAAGAAGAAGTTCCCGTTTGTTATCAAGAACAACAAGCTTCTTATCTTTGCGATCACTGTATTTGTCTTGACGATCGTTCTGGGTGTTATCGAGAAAAAACTCACTGACCAGATCAAAAAGCTTCTTTTTCCGAAGGAAAAGAAGCCCGAGATGAAGTCTGAAGGGAAAACAGAGAAGGCACCTGCCTGATTACTTGAGCAGGACCTCGATATTGGCATTCAGATGGAATGGTGTTCGGATGTGAAGATCGTTCATGAACTTTTCGACTCGCTTTAACCAATCGGCATCCAGATTTTCAAGTTCGCCGGAAGAAAGAACAATGGAGAAGAATACCAGAATATCATTTTGAATGTAAAGACACTCAAAGTGATAGGTCATGCTGTCTTTACTTGTCAGCATAAGGAAAGAATCGTCATTTTCTTCGTATTTGCATGTGCTCGGAGAAGTTTCCGCAATGCTCTTTTCCGATTCGACGACCTGATCATAAAGGGACTTGGCGTCTTCTTTCTGCTGATAATCGGTGTAGACGACGATCAGTTCACCGATCGTGTTGCCGAGGGTCTGGGAATATACTTCCACGTAATGATCGCGTTTGCTCTGGTTTTCAATAGTATTGTCAATAATGCTGTCCAGATCGTAATATCCGTTTTTGTCGGGTGTGGAAATATCCTTCTTTTCGATCTGAAGATCTTCAAGTGCATATTTTTCGAAACTGTCTTTATCCAGACGTGGCTTCTTGGCACAGGAGACCAACTGAACCATAAGTCCGAAAACAAGAACAAGAGAAAGTGCTTTTTTCATAGTATCCTCCGAAGAAACAGGTGGTTCTAATACGCGTTCCATCATATCACATGTAGAAAGCGTATGTGATATAATTTTCGTGAAAGAGACTAGGAAAGAAGGAAATGTGTTATGAAAAAGGCGATCTCACTTTTGACAGTCTTTGCAATGATGATGTCATTTTCATGCTTTTTCAGTTCGTGTAAGAAAGATGAGGGATCCGGAGACGGTAAGAGTCTTTTGAAATACGAAACACCGACGGAAACGGGGACAGAACCCGAAACGGAGCCTGAGACCGAACCCGAAACGGAGACGGATCCGATTATTTCTACGGATACAGAACCGACGGACAGCAGCGATTCTCTTCAGAAGAATTCCATTGAAACAACTTCATATGATTGTCCTGTCTCTGTGATCGGACCGCATGAGGTCCCGGAATATGCTTATCAGGAGATTCTTATCGACGATACCGTGATCCTTGATAAGGACGGGCTGACGGTCCATGTGAACGGTTTTCAGCTCGGTATGGGAACCGAACGATTGCTGATGATGCATCTGGATAACCGGACCGGTCATCCGATCTCTTTAAACTTAAGATCTCTGGCGATTGATGGCTTCAGCATTATGCCGATGTGGCTTAAGAATTTCGAGGATGGTGCCAGCGAGGATTTTGACGTCGAGTTCTATCTGACGCTTGGAATTGAGATCGGTCTTTGGGATCCCGGCATGATCCGGATTGCATTTGAAGTGAAGTATACGGATACGGAGGCGACATATATATCCGATCCGGCAACGGTCTATACCTCGGTCTATGATCCGGACAAAGTGTACGATATTCCTTATTCGGCAGTGCTTTTCGAGGATGCAAACGTTCGTATTTCCGCCGTTGATTTTGTTTATTACAGAGATGAACCGCGTCTTTATCTTCTTTTTGAAAACCTTTCTGCGGAAGAATCTTATACTTTCCGATTCCAGGAATCGTTGATCAACGGGATATCGGCATCTCTGTTTTCTTATGTCGTATTGAAGCCGGGTGAGAAATCTATAGATACGTTATACATCAGGAATGGCGATCTTGAAGAGATAGGAGTCGATAAGATCGAAACACTTTCCGGGATCATTATGTATTCGACGGAAGATGATTATTTTAACGGAACGCTTTGCGATCCGTTTACACTGAGTGTTTCTTGACAGAGGTTTTGTAAACGATGAAACTTGTGGATATGACATGCACCGGCTGCGGTGCCAATGTAACTGTTGATCCGGCTTTAAAAGTGGCAACCTGCACTGTTTGCGGAAAAACGATGCTTATATCAAGAAGCGGTGAATACGGCGTCGGTTACGATCGTGAGAGGGGCCGTATCCAGGCGCAGCTCGATATGGAGCAGGCCTGGAAGGAAGAACGCGAAGAGAAACTCCGAAAGGAAGAAGAAGAGCGAAGAAGAAGGCAGCAGCAGGTCGAGATGGACCGCATCCGCCATCAGCTCAATAAAATCTGTATTGCAGAATCGGTCATCTGTTTTTTCTTTCTTGTATCTCCGATCGTTTTGACCGACAGTGTATCCCAAGGCTGGATCCGCTTTTTCGCCGGATTTGTCCAGTTGGGCCTGATCGCGTTTATCACGTTTTTTTTCACAAAGGACAAGTATTTCGGCAAGATCGTTTTAAGCTGCCTGATATGCGCAGTTCTGACGATCGTGACATCTGTTTTTTCCGGTGCGGTCATATGGTTTGTTATCTTCAATGTGATCAAGCTTATTTGGATGATGCGGGTGGAACGAGTCCGTTATTCCTGGAAAGAGATCGCCGACCGGGTCGTCGGAAAGAAGCAGGACAGTCCCTCCTGATTTCTGTTATAATAAACGAAAAGAAGAGAGGTTCTTATGGATAAATCGAAGCTTTCTGAACGTGTATCGGCGATCGTATCTGATCATGAAAAATCTTTAGACCGTATCCGCGGCTGTATGATCGGCGGTGCGGCCGGGGATGCCTTGGGCTACAAAGTAGAATTTGTCTCTTACGATGAGATCCTTAAGACATATGGGCCGTCGGGCATCACTTCATACGCAGTTGATCCGGCTTCGGGAAAAGCACTTTTCTCCGATGATACGCAAATGAGCCTCTTTACCGCGAACGGCCTTCTTTGTGCACAGACAAGAGCCGCGCTTCAAAAACTATCTTCACCTTGCCGGTCTTATGTATATCTTTCTTATCTCGACTGGCTCGAGACTCAGCGTGGCGATGCTCATGGCGAGAGGATCAGCTGGCTTCTGGATATTAAAGAATTATGGAGCTGCAGAGCTCCGGGTGCTACCTGCCTGGATGCGCTTTCTTCCGGTGAACAGGGTTCTACGAATCATCGGATCAATCACAGCAAAGGTTGTGGCGGTGTTATGAGAGTGGCCCCCGTCGGCATTGCTCTCCGCGATATGGATGATCGGTCTGCCGATATAGAAGGCGCCGAGATCGCGGCCCTGACGCATTCGCATTCTCTGGGCTTTATGCCTGCGGCATTTTTAACGCATGTGATCAAAAACCTTGTTTCTTCAGAGGAGAAGCCTATTCTTCGAGAGGTCATCCGTGATGCCCGCGAAATGATCAGTAATATCTTTTCGGAAAGAAAGCATCTGGGAGCTTTTTTGGAACTTATCGATCGCGCGACAGCGCTTTCCGGCAATCAGGATAAGGATGAGGAGAATATCTCCCGTATCGGCGCAGGCTGGTGTGGTGACGAAGCTCTTGCTATCGCGCTCTATTGTTCGCTTCGTCATTCTGATGATTTTTCAGCCGCCATAATCGCTGCGGTGAATCACAGCGGCGACAGCGATTCTATCGGGGCCATAACGGGAAATATCGTAGGCGCTCTTGTCGGATATGAAGCAATCGATGATATGTGGAAAAAGGATCTCGAGTTAAAAGAGACGATTTTGGAAATAGCCGATGATCTTTGTTATGGCTGTCTCATGAACGGCAGTGGCGATTATACGGATGAAACGTGGCTTTCTAAGTATGCACGATGTGACTGGGATTAAGATATGGATCAGACACCGATTCCTTCGAATAATGAGAATACGCCTTTTTACCGGTCAAAGGAGTTTTGGCTGGAAGTGCTTCGCGGCGTCGGCGTTGTCGTGATACTCGCGGTGATTGTATTGGCCGGTATTTCCGTCTGCAAAAAACTTCATGATTCAGATAGATTCTCTGATACCGGGGAGAATTTTTCCGGACTGATCTCGAAAAGCGGAGAAAAGATTCCAAAACATCGTAAGGGAAGTGGTCTTCACATCGTTGTCACGGATATGAAAAACCTTTGCCGAGATGAGAATCTGCTGATCTTTGATGAGGCGGGCAAAGTTGAGTTTACGGCTCTGGATGACGATGCGGAAATGATCGTCTCTTCGGGATCATCTGAAGGAAAGTCTTTTGATGAACTGATCTCACAGATGGTAACGGCAACGGCGCCGCTTGATGCGAGCGAATTGCTCGTTTCCGATTATAGTATGATCTATGACGGGTATCTTGATAATTCGAATCACGATCTCGGATATGCTTATCTTGAATTGATCCTGGGTGATAACGGCTATTACGTTTTTGTTCAGGGGCTGGCAAGCACTCCTGATGATCCTTCGGTCGCCAAAGCTCGGGATTTTTCCAAGAGACTGGAAGCATATCTTCAACTTCGGTGATTTTCTTACACTATAGGTAAAAAGTGCTTGCATTTCGCAATTTGTTGGAATAGACTGTAAACAATTAAAGGCATTGAAGAGGATATGTTTTCCGGTATCTTCATTCCTTACAGAGAGAAAAGATCTTGGGCTGGAAATCTTTTCACGGGAATCATCGGAAAGTACCACCTCGGAGCCGCGCTTCGGAAAGAGATTCAACTATGAAGCAGCCGCTGCCTACCAGCGTTAAAAGGGGGAATGAGTGGTCCGGAAAAGATTTCGGGCAATTAGGGTGGAACCGTGCAGCCATGCATCCCTATCGTCGGGATACATGGCTTTTTAGTATTCCGAAACAAAAAGCTGCAAAACCACAAAGGAGGAATGCGTAAATGGTTGATTTTGCAAACAAAGAAGAAAGAAACAAGTATCGTCACAGTACATCACACATTATGGCGCAGG
Source organism: uncultured Clostridia bacterium (assembly GCA_905235455.1). Lineage (GTDB taxonomy): Bacteria > Bacillota > Clostridia > Saccharofermentanales > Saccharofermentanaceae > Scatonaster. Next base: position 19,725 of record CAJOLL010000005.1, on the reverse strand, counting down.
CGATCAAGAGATTGTGGCCGGAAACGAAGCTTGCAATCGGACCTGCCATTGATGACGGTTTCTACTATGATTTCGACAGAGATGAGGCTTTTTCTTCTGAAGACCTCAAGAAAATCGAAGATGAGATGAAGAGGATCGTTAAGGAAAATCTTCCGATCGAACGATTTGAACTTCCCCGTGCCGAAGCCAGAAAGCTGATGGAAGAAAAGGGTGAACCGTATAAGGTCGAACTGATCGACGATCTTCCAGAAGATGCGGTTATCTCGTTCTATAAGCAGGGTGAGTTTACTGATCTTTGCGCAGGCCCTCACATGGAGAGCACCGGGGAGATCAGGGCATTTAAGCTCCTTTCCTGCGCAGGTGCTTACTGGAGAGGATCCGAAAAGAATAAGATGCTTCAACGTATCTATGGTACTTCCTTCCCGGATAAGGAACAGCTGAAGGCATTTGTTGCTGCAAGAGAAGAAGCTCTTAAGCGTGACCATAACAAACTTGGCCGTGAACTGGAGTATTTCACAACTGTTGATTACATCGGTCAGGGTCTTCCGATCCTTCTCCCGAAGGGAGCCCGTGTTATTCAGCTGTTGCAGCGATGGGTAGAAGACGTTGAGCAGAAGAACGGTTGTCTGCTGACAAAGACTCCGTATTTTGCTAAGCGCGACCTCTATAGGATATCCGGTCACTGGGATCACTATCGTGATGGCATGTTCATCATGGGTGATGCTGATGATGAGAGCAAGGAATGCTTCGCACTTCGTCCGATGACCTGTCCGTTCCAGTATCAGGTCTTCCTGACCCGTCAGAGAAGTTACCGTGACCTGCCGATGCGTCTGACTGAGACATCCACTCTTTTCCGTAATGAGGACAGCGGCGAGATGCATGGTCTGATCCGTGTCCGTCAGTTTACGATCTCCGAGGGCCATTATATCATCCGTCCGGATCAGCTTGAGCAGGAGTTTGCCAACTGCCTGGAGCTGGCGAAGTATTTCCTGGGTACTGTCGGTCTTCTTGAAGACTGTACTTTCCGATTCTCGCAGTGGGATCCGTCGAACCCGAAGAATAAATATGAAGGAACAAAGGAGCAGTGGGAAGAATCTCAGGCGGCGATGAAGAAGATCCTCGATGATCTCGGCCTTGAGTATACTGTCGGAATTGACGAGGCCGCATTCTATGGACCGAAGCTCGACATTCAGTATAAGAATGTTTTCGGTAAGGAAGATACTCTTGTTACCATTCAGATCGATATGCTACTTGCAGAGAAGTTCGGTATGGAATACATCGACAAAGACGGACAGAAGAAGCTTCCGTACATCATCCACAGAACCAGCCTCGGTTGCTTCGAAAGAACTCTGGCATATCTTATCGAGAAGTATGCCGGCTGCCTGCCCCTTTGGATGGCTCCCGAACAGGTCCGTATCCTGCCGATCGCCGATGCTCATCTTGACCGGGCATTTGAGATCCGTGATGCACTTCGTGCCAAGGGCATCCGTGCGGAGGTCGATGACCGCTCCGAAAAACTTGGTAAGAAGATCCGAGAAGCAAACATCAATAAGGTTATTTATATGTTTACCGTAGGTGATAAGGAAGTCGAGGAGGGTAATGTATCCGTACGTTCACGTTTCGAAGGCGACCTCGGTTCCATGTCCATTGATCAAATCTCTTCTAAGCTGCTTGAAGAGATTGAGACAAAGAAAGCAGTTAAGCAGTAATCGCGAAACTGTTCTGATTCAAAAGCACTAAAAAAGAAGTTTTCTTGTGCCTGCACCCGGAATCGTCCGGGGAAGCACTCGAAAACTTCTTTTTTAGTGCTTGATATTTTCGATGATGTCAGACTGTTCGCGGATTAAGCGTCAAATCCGAAATCCCAAAGACCGACTTGCTGGATGAGTTCATAGTAACTCGAAGAAGGATCGGCATCCGGATATACATCGATTCCCGCAATCAGAAGAACGGTCTCATCATAATACAAATAGAAATCGTAGGAATGATTGTCATCTGTTTTTACATTCGACAATAAAAGATTAAGAGTGCCCTTGTATTTGCTCTCGGTAATTGCATCACAATCCGATTTCAAATCAAAGAATTGTGCTACATAATCATCATAATCTTCCTTGATGATCGATGAGTCCGGACTTTCGTAATAGTAGAAGATGAAATCTTCATCATATTCATAATTGCGCTCAAGATCGTCCCCGTAACGATCCTCTTCAACCGTGAAACCAAAGTCTTTCAGTACTTTGTCGAGTTCATCACCGACCAGCACCTGATGTACTCCTCCGGTAACAGAAGATGCCGAGGGATCTGTGTCAGTGGCTGTAGTTTCCTCTGTAGTTGTGGTAGTCGGCTCTTCAGTTGTTGTGGTCGTAGGTTCTTCTAACGGTTCGATCGGGGACAGATAATAATCAAGATCCTCTAATCCGTTGAAGAGAAGATCACATATCGCAGAATCATCAACGATCTTCCACTCGTCATCTTCTAACTCAAGCGAGATCTTTACGGACTTTTTGGATGCTTTTGCTTCTCCGATGGCCTGGATGATGCTTTCTTTATCTGCTTGTCCGTCAAAATTGTCGAGAACTTTAGCAAGATCAACATATGTGACCTTTACTTTCGCCGTGCATGTGCTGGTTTTTTTCTTTTCTTTGATCTCTGTTTCTTGAACATCGAACGATGCTTTCTTTGCGAGAGCTATTACGATGTCTTCCTTTTCTGCGGAAAGATCAAGATCCAGAAGAGCGGTTTCGGGAGCATAATCCTCGATCTTTGAAAACGATAACTTTTTTAGCTGTTTGCCGTATCCTTCGAATACCTCTACGATCTCTTCGTCTGCATCGCCGTTACCGTCTTTGCCGTCTTTATCGGAAGCCTTGCCGTAGCAGGATGTCAGAAGAAGTGAAAAAGATAGTAATGCGGATGCAAAACTGATAAGTCTTTTTTTCATATTATCGCCTCGTTTCTGATTTTCTATATTAGAAATAATATAATTAATATTGCTTAAAAGCAAATGAAAAACAATGAAAATCGCAAAATGCTTCCGTTTTTCATTGTTTTTTTGGTTGACAAGAGCGCGATTAAGAATTATCATTTATAAGTCGCGACGGGGTGTGGCTCAGGTGGTAGAGTGCTTGCTTCGGGAGCAAGAGGCCGCGAGTTCGAGTCTCGCCACTCCGACCAGACGATACGTCCGATGCTGATTGGCGTCGGGCGCTTTTTCTTTATCCTGAATTAAAGTATAATCGTTATATCTGCTTTCGAAAGTGAGATTACATATGGATGAGATAATTAATTGGCTTATATCTCCGAAACCATATCTTTGTCTGGCTATAATTGTTGTAGCTTTGATCGTTTGGTTCGCGCTGCGCCGTGTTCTCAACAAGGTGTTAGGCAAGAATGACCGGAAGAAAGGGATCATATCCGTTCTGGTAAATGTTGTCCGTTATTTTCTCATTATCCTTTGCGTGCTTGTGATCCTTCAGATCAACGGTATCAACGTTACAAGTGCAATAGCAGGTCTTGGGATTGCCAGTGTTATTGTCGGTCTTGCTCTGCAGGATGCGTTGAAAGACATCATCATGGGTGTCAATATCATCAGCGAGAATTTTTTTCGAGTGGGAGATATCATCAGAATCGACAATTACGTGGGAAGAGTGGAGAGTATGTCTTTGAAGTCTACTCATATCGTTAACGGGGAAGATGGATATGAGATGCATATCTGTAACCGCAATATTGATAAAGTATGTCGCTTAACAGATGTGCTTCCGATTGATATTCCTCTTTCTTACGGTGATTCAAGAGAGAAGATCAAGAGTATTTTTGATGAGATCATTAAAGAGATCTCTTCCTGGAAAGAGATCCGAAAAGCTGAATTCCTCGGTCTTCATGAATATGATGATTCCTGTATAATATATCGCCTTCGCGTAAACTGCGCTCCAGTTGATCGAGTTTCTGTCCGCCGAAAAGTTCTCAAGAAGATTGATGATACACTTCAGGAAAATGGCATCGCTATTCCTTATCCGCAGATGGACGTCCATTTGGATAAATGACCGCAAAGCTCTTTTTTAGAGTAAGAACCGAGTTAGAAATCTGCTTATAATGTAGTTGTGGATGAAGTAGCATTTAAAAAGAAGGGAAAGAGGAGAAATGAAGAAGAGTTATATTATTGCAACCATCATTATCGGTGTAGTTGTTCTCGGCATGCTTGGCTATGGCTGGTATACCTCATACGGACCGGGCAGTGTTAAAGCACAGCTGAAGAAGCGAGTGGAATGCTGTCTGGAGTCCTGTGGTGCGATCAACCATAACAGAAGCACTTGGTCGACATACAAGCCGGACGAATCAGACCTTGAACTGGGCCCATCTGCAATAAGCCTTTGCAAATATCTCGACAAAGGGACTTTTGAGGATGAAGAACTTGCTCGCCAGGCCCTTCTCATGGGTGTCATTTTTGATATCGATGATGTAAAAAGAAACGATGATCTGTATATCGTAACGGTGGAACTGACAAGAGCAGACGGGTCGGTTGGTATCTGTTACTTCGTTTTTGAAAAGAACTTCGGATCCTGGGATCTCAATGAGCTTTCTTTGGAGAATGCCGTGTATATCGGAAACGGGTACGGCAGTGATGCAAGCGGATTCATAGACTTGGTATTCGACCTGCTTAAAGCCTTGTGATCAGTACTTAAACAAAAAATGCAGAGACTGTCTCTTTTTCACCAGAAGAAGAGGCAGGCTTGAATCTTTGTGCACAAAGATTCGAAATCGATTTCGGAAAAATCATTGAAGTTCTTTTTTCTTTCGGATAATATGAGATGGTAATTAATTATCCGGGATAATTCCCGGCGAGGTAAATGGAGGAATAATTATGTTGAAGAAGAAGATCGGCGCCATGATCATGGTGCTGGCGATGCTCTCTTCCGTCGCTTTGACCGCCTGCAAACAATCCGAGAAGAATGAGTCTGAGTCTGCAGATTCTGAGGTTGCTACCGAAAGTACAACAGAATCTGAAGCAGAAACAGAACCTTCTTCTGCGGAGAGCGCGATCCCCAGCATTATGGAAGACTTTGGCGGCGATGCGGTTACGTATGAGCCGCGTGGAGAAGTTCAGCTGGATGTTGAAGATGCTGACGGTGCGGATGGAAAAGTGCTTCACATTTCTAATCGTACGGAAAACTGGAATGGTGTGAATTTCCCGTGCAGCAACATGGCAGGAAACACCATCAATATCAAAGCTTCTGTCAAGTCTCCGAGTAATGATGTCATCATTTCTCTGCAGTTTGACATGCTCGGAAGCACGAAGTATGAAAACATCATTCACATCTCCGGATGCAAGGATTCTTTTGCAGTCGGTGAAGGTACTACTCCGATTCCGGAGACGGCAACAAACGTTTATGTTTATGTGGAGAGCAGCACGACCGATGATATCTACATCGATTATCTGTATGTAACGATCGAAGGCGAATATTTTGATCCGGCAAATGCCGCTGCTGTAGAACTGGTGGACATTTCTTCCTACGAATCCCTGAAGGATCTTTACAAAGATGACTTCTATATCGGATGCTGCGTTCCGGATTCATTCGTTACAAGCCCGGTAGAAGAACCGAGAACACTGCTTCTGAATCAGTTCAATTCCATAACATGTGAAAATGAGATGAAGCCTGAGAACGTTCTTGATGCTGCTACGACTCTTGCTGATCCCGAAAAGTACAACGAGAGCCCGGCTCTTGATTTTACCAAGGCCATCACTATCCTTGATTTTGCTAAGGAAAATAACCTCAAGATGCGCGGTCATACTCTCGTATGGCACTCTCAGACACCGGACTGGTTCTTCCATGAGAACTACGATACATCCGCTGCACTTGCCAGCCGCGAGCTTATGCTGAAACGTCTTGAGAACTACATCAAGGGTGTATTCGATTTCGTTAATACGAATTATCCGGGTATGTTCTATGCATTTGACGTTGCCAACGAGTGTGTTGATGACTCCAATAATCTGCGTGAGAGCAACTGGACAAAGACGATCGGTCCGGATTTCCTCGAGTATGCTTTTAAGTATGCAAGACAGTATGCCGGCGATGACATCAAGCTTTTCTACAATGATTACAACGAGTATGACAGTGGAAAACAGAACAAGATCATCGAAGTTCTTAAGCCGATCGCCGAGGCCGGTAACCTTGACGGTATGGGTCTGCAGTCTCATATCTCCAGCCCGATCTCCATGGAAAGGTATATCGGTGCGCTGAAAAAGTATGCGGATGAACTCGGTGTAACAATTCACGTTACCGAGCTTGATGTTAATGCTGTTAAGTCTTCTGCGAACCAGGATTATGAGCAGGGTCTGTATTTCCAGAATCTGTTTTCTGAGTTACTCAAGGCAAAGGCTGAAGGCTATGATATCGAGAGCGTAACGATCTGGGGTCTTACAGATGCCGGATCCTGGCGTTCTTCCGAGACACCGGTCCTTTTCCGTGGCGATCTTTCCAAGAAGCCGGCATTTGATGGTGTCGTTCTCGCTAAGAAGGGCGGCGAACTCGAGAAGCCTTCTGATTATGTGGAACCGCCGAAGGATGACGATCCGTTCGATGACAACTTCGAAGATGGCCAGTTTGCCGGTTCTGCCCGCGCAGGTGCTGCCATAAATGTGGTCGACGGTGCATATGAAGGCGACAAGTGTGTCCTCGTTTCAGGTGCTACGGAGACATGGGATGGTTATGTGGTTAACCTTTCCCGTTATCTCGGCAAGAAACTGAAAGTTTCTTTCGCTGTTAAGTCGACGGCTGAACAGGTTTCTTTCAGCGCGGATATCGCTGATCTGTGGCCTCATATCATTGAAGTGGATACCACAAGCGGAGATTGGGTATTTGTTGAAGGCGAACTTGATCTGACAACGAATAATTGGGTGCTGCCGACCGGTGAGGTGGAAGTTCCTTCTGATCTCGATTCTCTTATTCTTTACTGGGAGACATTTAATTGCACGGATGATTTCTATCTTGATGCAGTTCATATTGAGGTTGTCGGATAAGCCCTGCCAAACAAGTTTTTTAGAAAAGGGCATCTCATGTAAATGAGATGCCCTTTTTTCTATCGGAGCCGGCTTATGCTATACTTGAGAAGCAGGTGAGATGTGCTTTTCGCTGAGTATGGAAGAAGGTGTTTATAAGATGAGTATCTGTGCAATAGTTGCCGTAGATGAGAATTGGGGGATCGGGAATAAAGGTGAGCTTTTGATCAGTCTTCCCGAAGACCAGAGACAGAATTTCAAAGTGAAAACTCTGGGGCATCCTGTGATCTACGGACGAAAGACGCTTGAGACATTCCCGGGCGGAAAGCTCCTTCCGGGGCGCCTGAATATCATACTTTCCAGAAATCCGGACTTCTCCGTGGAGGGTGCCATCGTTATGCATTCGGTGGAAGAAGTACTCGAGTATGCCCGAAAAGATCAGCAAGAGACCTTTTTCATTATCGGCGGAGCGCAGATCTACGAACAGTTCCTGCCATATTGTGATACATGCGTCATATCTAAGATACATAAGACATTCGAAGCAGATGCGTTTTTCCCGAATCTTGACAACCTCAAAGAGTGGAAGCTACTGAGTCGCGAAGCCGACGTGAACTCCGTAAAGGGCGTAAGCTTTGCAATATGGACGTATACGAGATCTGAAGGAAATAGCGACATGTAAATATGCACAATTGATACATGTGCAATATGCACAAACAAAAACGTTTCGCCATGTGCAAAGTCTACAAAAGCGATGTTGACTCCTCATGGAGGGATAGTTATAATGTGCTTGCAAGGTCAGGGATGACCTTGGAAAGAAAAGAAGGAAATAACTCATTTACTTAAAGGAGGTAGTCACCATGAAGGCTTTTAACATGAGCAATGTAGATGTTCACCAGTTTATGCAGGCATTGGATTCCTGTTCCGGCGATGTAATGCTTATTACCGATGAGGGTGACAAGTTCAATCTCAAGAGCAAGCTGAGCCAGATCACAGGTCTGATGAAACTCATTGAAGGCGGTAAGCTTGTTGATGCGAAGATCTACTGCTCCAACCAGGAAGATGAAGCTTTGCTTTTCAGACTGAATCTTTTCGGAACAGTCGAGGATGTCGATCATATCGGCTGATCTTTGATGAAAGAGTAGGATCTTAGGATCCTGCTATCCATTTGCAGTTTTGAAGGAGTTGCTGATATGCAGCTCCTTTTTTATATTTTCTTAGTACATTTGGCTGAGTTTACGGTTATAATGTCATAGTAGGAGGTAGAGTATGATAAAAGAACTGAAAGCGAATTGTTACAGGATCTTGCGATCGAAGTCTTTTATTGTGATCTGTATCCTTATTTTTCTCGGCGCTGTTTTTTCCGCACTGGAGATCAAATTGATTGCCGACGATCCCGGGAACTGGATCGAATATGTTGAAGAAGCTGTGGCCAGAACAGCCGATTCATCGGAAACTGTAGAGACCGGTTATAATGAAACATCAGTATCTGTTTCTGCCTTTAACTCGAATATTATCAGTCTCGGTGAACTTGACAATCTGACAGGCGTTATGCGCATGACATGGAGCGTCGAACTGATTTGTTTTCTGCATTGTATATTCATCGCTTTATTTATTTCCGCCGAGTATAAGTCTCATTTTCACGTGAATCACTTCTCTTTAAATTCAAGTCCGTTACTGATCGTATATATGGAGTGGTTTTCTCTCATGATCACTATAGTGGTCGTTGAGTTTATCGCTTATGGGGTTGCACTCGGTATTTCCGTACTGTTTTGTGATTCGTTCTCTTTTGCTGATGTCGGTAACTTTGTCAAGTACGGAGTGCTCATGATGGGAATTATGGTCGTATATGCTTCGTTTTCATTCATGATCGCATTTCTGCGTAAGGCTTCAGCACTTGCAATCGTTTTAAGTTCTCTGTTTGTTTTCGGTGTTTTGGATTTTATTTGCGGTTTTGCTTCTGTATGGATCGATATTGCGCAGTATTTCGCGCTGAATGGCATACTCAATTACATTGCTTATGGTGAATACAGCTCGATCAATTATGTCTTTGAAGTGTTTGTCATCCTCTTTTATCTTGCTGTTTTTCTTGGCGTTCCGCTTATTGTCGCCTCGACTCGTGATCCGTACTAAGAATAGTTTTTTGTGGTATAATGATATGTCACGAAATTGCGTTCTTAGGAGATTTTATGATCAACTATCTGTATAATGCCAGAGATATAGCCGCATACTTCAAATGGGCGGGTGTTTCGGCCCCTCAGGAGAAGGAATATTTGAATTACATTTTTCAGATCGGCGCGGATATTCTTGCGAAGCCTCTCACAAGAGATTACGACGAGTTTGAAATGGCCGTCTACAGGGAACTTTACTATCTGTGGTCGGAAGGCTTTGAAAACGAGTTTTCGGATATTGCAACGATTGCTCCGAAGGGGGCAGTCTCATTGATCTGCGATCAGGAATTTATCGCTCTGGAATCGTATATGAAACTTCTGTCGCTGCATCTTATTTTTTCCCGCAATCTTCCATATGTTCATGTCAATTTTACCGGACTGATGCTTCCTTTGGGCTTAAAGGGGGAGTTTCCCGATTATGAGAAGAATGTGGTGAAGGCCTGTGAGATCCTGCATTTAACGACACATGATGTCTATAACCAGCCGTTCGATCTGAATCTCGGGATTCCGGACGAAAGACTTTGTCTTTGCCTGGATGATGAGTTTCGGAAGAATCTGTCCGAGCACGAAGACATCAGAAAGCGTTTCATAAAGAATGCGGCGACTCGTCTTCAGGAGTTCAAAAAGACTTCCGCAGCGATCGAAGAGAAGGAAGAGAAGAAAAAGCAGCGTCTTTTGAAGAGAAAGATGGTGCGTGAAACGGAAAAAGCGCTTAGGGAAGCGGGCAAAGCAAAAATGGCAGAGGAAGGAAGGGGCACGAAAAGAAGTCAGACTTCTTCCCGGGCTTCCGTTAAGCCTTCCGCGAAAAAGGATACCGAAGTGAAGACCAAGGAGACACTTAAGGGGAAGAATTTGAAAAAGAGAGACGAATAGAAGGAAAAGTAAGGGGAAAGAGAAGTATTCATGGAACAAGTAAGAAGAATGGGCCTGGATATCGGCTCAACAACGATTAAGATCGTAATCACGGAAGATGAGAATGTGATCTATTCGGAATATCGGAGACACCACTCGGATATTGCAGGAGAACTGCTGAACGCATTTGAAGAAGTAAATAAGAAGTTCCCGGGCTTGGAGGCTCGGGTACAGATCACCGGATCCGGCGGCCTTTCCGTAGCAAAATGGCTGGGCCTTGATTTTGTTCAGGAGGTGATTGCCGAGACGGTGGCGATCACGAAGTATCATCCGGAAACGGATGTTATTATCGAACTCGGTGGTGAGGATGCCAAGATCACGTATCTGCATCCTGTTCCGGAACAACGTATGAACGGTACATGTGCCGGTGGTACCGGTGCCTTTATCGACCAGATGGCCACGCTTCTTCGTACGGATGCAGATGGTCTGAATGAACTTGCCAAGTCTTACACGACGCTGTATACGATTGCGTCGCGCTGTGGCGTATTTGCCAAAAGTGACCTGCAGCCGCTCATTAACGAAGGTGCTGCGAAGGAAGACCTTGCGGCTTCGATCTTCCAGGCCGTAGTGAATCAGACGATTGCCGGTCTTGCCTGCGGACGTCCGATCAGAGGACATATTGCTTTCCTCGGCGGTCCGTTGTTTTTCAATTCCGAGCTTCGCAAAGCATTTGAGAGGACCCTTGAAAAACAGGTTAAATCTTTCTGGATCCCGGATAATGCCCAGATCTATGTTGCACTTGGTGCCGCTCTCGGTGCAAAAGGTGAACCGGTAAAACTTTCCGATCTGATCTCTTCCTTTGCGAGCAGAGAAGGTTTTGAACCGGATATTAAGCGCATCGCGCCGCTTTTTGCAAATGCTCATGAAAAAGAACTGTTCGACGAACGTCATCAGAAAGCAACTCTTGATCTTTATCAGCTCTCGAAACAGAAGGGTCCGTGCTATCTCGGTATCGATGCCGGCAGTACGACGACGAAAGCGGTTCTCATTAATGAAGAAGGTCAGATGGTCTATACTTACTATGCCAGTAACCAGGGTAATCCTGTAAAGAGCGCCGTTAATATCATCAAACAGCTCTATGAACAGATGCCGCCGGAGACTTATATCGCTAACAGCTGTGTGACCGGATACGGTGAAAATATCATTCGTGCCGCACTCGGCGTGGATCTCGGCGAGATCGAAACCATGGCGCACTTTCAGTCTGCGAAGTATTTCTGCCCGGATGTTGATTTCATCATCGATATCGGCGGTCAGGACATGAAGTGCATGAAGATCAGAAACGGAGTCATCGACTCCATCATGCTCAATGAAGCATGTTCTTCCGGCTGCGGCTCTTTTATCCAGACCTTCGCCGAAAACCTGAATATGGATGCGCATACATTCTCGATCGAGGCGCTTTCCGCGGAGAATCCGGTGGATCTCGGTACAAGATGTACGGTATTCATGAATTCCAAAGTCAAGCAGGCGCAGAAGGAAGGCGCGACAGTCGGAGATATTTCCGCGGGTCTTTCCTATTCTGTCGTCCGTAATGCTCTTTATAAAGTTATTAAGATACGCGATACACAGGAACTCGGTAAGAAGATCGTCGTACAGGGCGGTACATTCTTAAACGATGCGATCCTCCGCTGTTTCGAACTCATTTCCGGCCGTGAGGTGATCCGTCCGAACGTAGCCGGACTGATGGGTGCTTTTGGCGCGGCGATCATTGCGAAAAAGCGCATGCCGAAAGACCAGAAGGTCTCCGGGCTTCTCGGACTGGAGGATCTCAACAACTTCGATATGACGACGGAGATGACAACATGTCCTCTTTGTACGAACCATTGTAAGCTTACGATCTCCACTTTCAGCAACGGCGAACGCTTCATTTCCGGTAATCGCTGCGAAAGAGGTGAAGGCAAGGAGAAGGCAAAAGACACTCTTCCGAACCTGATCGCTTATAAGTATGCGCGAACATTCCGCTATAAGCCGCTGGCCAAGGATAAGGCTCCGAGAGGGGAGATCGGTATTCCGAGAGCACTGAATATGTACGAGAACTATCCTTTCTGGTTCACGGTGCTGACGGAACTCGGTTTCTCGGTCATCATCTCACCAAGATCGAACCATGAGCTTTTCGAGAAGGGCATGGATTCCATCCCTTCCGAGAGTGTCTGTTATCCGGCAAAGCTTGTTCACGGTCATATCGAGGCACTGATCGAGAAGGGGATCAAGACGATCTTCTATCCGGATGTCCCTTATGAGCGTCATGAGAACAAACAGTCCGGCAACCACTTTAACTGCCCGATCGTAGCTTCTTATCCGGAAGTTATCCGCAATAACCTCGAGAATATCCGGGACAAGGGGATCAAATATCTCAATCCTTTCCTGCCGCTTGATAACGATGAGGCTCTTGCCGAACAGCTGGCGATTGCGCTTTCTGATTTCGGCGTCACCAGGGAGGAAGCCGCAAATGCCGTAGCCGCAGGTAATAAAGAGTATGATGAGTACAAGGCCGATATCCGCAGAAAAGGACAGGAGGTTATCGAGGAACTTGAGAGAACAGGCCAGAAGGGTATTGTTCTTTCCGGACGTCCGTATCACACGGATCCTGAGATCCATCACGGTATTCCGGAGATGATCAATTCTTTAGGGCTCGCCGTCTTAAGTGAAGATAGTGTCGCCGTTCCGGGAAGGCTGGAACGTCCGATCCGCGTCATCGACCAGTGGATGTATCACACGCGCCTTTATGAAGCCGCAGCATATGTGGCTACCAACGATAATCTGGAGCTTGTCCAGCTGACGTCTTTCGGTTGCGGTCTTGATGCCGTTACTTCCGATCAGGTGCAGGAGATCTTGGAATCCCAGGGAAAACTTTATACTCTCCTTAAGATCGATGAGGTCAGTAATCTCGGTGCTGCCCGTATCCGTATGCGTTCCCTGAAGGTGGCTATGGATGAGCGTGAGGCGGCAAGAGAAGAAGGCACGATGGTCAAGCGTGAGAAGAAGTCCTATACGATCAAGCGAGTTCCTTTTACCGAGGAACACAAAAAGCGGCATACGATCCTCGCACCGCAGATGGCGCCGATTGAATTCGAATTCGTAGAGGCGGTCTTCCATAACCACGGATATAAGCTCAAAGTCTTGAAAGAAGCAACTCAGGCGGATATCGAGTGTGGTCTTCGATTTGTCAATAATGATGCATGCTTCCCGACGGTTATCGTTGTCGGACAGATGATCAATGCGATCCTTTCAGGTGATGTCGATCGTGATAACACCACGGTCCTGATCACGCAGACCGGTGGCGGATGCCGTGCCACGAACTACGTCGCTTTCCTTAGAAAAGCACTGCGCGAGGCAGGTTACGGTGATATTCCCGTAATTGCCCTTTCCGTACAGCAATTCGAAAAGAATCCGGGCTTCCGTCCGACACTTCCGTTTATCAACAGTGCGCTTCGGGCGATCTGTTACGGTGATATGCTTCAGACGCTTCTCCTTCGTGTTCGTCCGTATGAGAAGGTAAAGGGCTCTGCCAATGCTCTTTATCAGTTCTGGAACCGCTGCGGTAAACTGTTCTTCAACCCGAAGGAGAAGTTCGAAGATATCACGACCGAGTACATCATGGCCGAGGTCTGCAAAAATGCGCCACTTAACGATGAAGAAAAGAAGGCTGTGGAAGATCTTCTTGCAGAGTTGCATTGCACAAAGGTCGCACGTCCTTCTTCCTTTAGAAGAATGATCGATGCAACGATCGATACCTTCGATAAGTTCCCGATGCTCGATATCCCGAGAAAACCGCGCGTCGGTCTGGTCGGCGAGATCCTCGTAAAGTTCCAGCCGGATGCCAATAACCATGCGGTGGACGTTATTGAACAGGAGGGATGTGAGGCTGTCGTTCCGGGACTTCTGGACTTCTTCCTGTACTGCTCGATGGGGCCTGTCTGGGCAGCCGAGCATCTCGGAAGAAGTAAGAAGAGTGCCTGGCTTTCTAACCGAGGCATCGATCTTCTGCAGTCATATAGAAGCCATATCATCAAGAAGATGGAGGAAACCGGCAAATTCCAGTTGCCTCAGAGCATCCGTCATATGGCGAAAAAAGCAGAAAACGTTCTTTCTTGTGGTAACAACAACGGTGAGGGATGGTTCCTGACTGCCGAGATGATCGAACTGATCGAGAGCGGTGTTCCGAACATCATCTGTGCACAGCCTTTTGCATGCCTTCCGAATCACGTTACCGGTAAAGGTATGATCAAAGAACTCCGCCGCCAGTATCCTGAGAGTAACATTATTCCGATCGACTATGATCCGGGTGCCAGTGAAGCCAACCAGCTCAACCGCATTAAGCTTATGGTCAGCACGGCGCATTACCGTGAGGAAATGAAGCGACAGGAAGCAGAAAAGAAGAATATATAAACCTGGGGAGATACCGATATGTCTGATGCCAAACGATTACTTCTGGTAGATGGTAATAGTATCATCAACCGTTCCTACTATGCGACTGCGGGACGGAATAATCTGACGGCACCGGACGGCACTCCTACGGGAGCGGTCAACATCTATCTGAATACTCTCTCGAAGTATATCTCTGAAGTCGAACCGACGCACACCTGCACGCTTTTCGATCTCAAGGCACCGACTTTCCGTCATAAGGCATACGCCGCATACAAGGGGACCAGAAAGGGTATGCCGGATGATCTGGCGGCCCAGATGCCCGTTCTTAAAGAAGTCCTCGACGCCATGGGTTTCCCGCGTTATGAACAGGAAGGCCTTGAAGCGGACGATTTGATCGGCACGCTGAAGACTATGGGTGTTGATGCCGGATTTGAAGTCTTTATCTTAAGCGGAGATAAGGATGACTTTCAGCTGATCGATGAGCATACGAAGGTGATCATGCCGGTCACGAAAAAGGACGGATCAGGCACAGATTACTATGATGAAGCCCTTTTTCAGGAACGATACGGCATTTCGGCTTCCGATTTTGTTACGGCAAAAGCACTTATGGGCGACAGTTCCGATAATATCCCGGGTGTAAAAGGTATCGGCGAGAAGGGTGCGATGGATCTGGTCAGAAAATATAAGACCCTCGACGGTCTTTATGAGCACCTTTCCGAGCTGAGCCCGAAACTTCGCGAAAAACTTGAAACAGATAAAGAAAATGCCTATATGTCCCTGATGCTTAGCAGGATCATCACGGATGCAAAAATCGGTATCACTCTCGATGAACTCTTAAGGAAGCCTCTGGATAATGCATCTGCAGCAAAATGCTTTTATAAGTATGGGTTCCGAGCCCAGATGAAGAAGTGGCATATCGACGAGGCGTCTGTTGCCGAAGCAACGCCGGTAGTGGAAGAGACCGAAGAAGAAGCCGGGTACCCGAAGCTTTCCGGAAAAAGACCGGAGATTCATCTCAATGACGACGTTACATCTTCGATGAAAACGATTCTTCCGAAAATATCCGAAGAAAATCCCGCCGCGATCGATCTTTATGGTCATAGCGGCCCTGTCCTCGGCCTTTCCGTATCTGAAGACCAGATCTATGTCTGGTCACATGAGGACGATATAAAGAGTGTGCTTTCCTCTTTATATCAAGCAGGTGTCGGAACATCGAAAGATACAGCGCCGATCGTTTACAGCGCAAAGAATCATTTCAAACTTTTGGAAGAAGGGCTTTTATTCGATCATGTCTTTGATGTTGAGATCGCAGGCTATGTCCTGAACTCGATCGAGGGAGCGGATCCTTCTTTCGAGATGCTTCTCGAGCATGGCACGCATCGTCCGTTCCCGATCCTTCAAGACTACGGAAAAGCCAAAGAAGACGATAAGAATCGGAACCGTCAGCAGAATCTTTTTGCACTGCTCGATGCAATGCCTGAAACAGCAAAAGACCTCACGGAAGACGATGTTCTCGACTTTTCTTATCAGGTGCTTCTTTCCAGATGGCTCTCGTTCTATCAGAAAGCCGATATAGAGAAACAAGGCATCGAAAAACTGATCTATGAGATCGAGATGCCTCTGGTCATGGTTCTGGACCGCATGGAGAGACGGGGCGTTCTTGTCGATGTCAAAAGGATAGAGCAGCTTCATAAAGAGTTTGACGAAAAAGTCCGGGAACTGGAAAAAGAGATCTATGAACTGGCAGGTGAGGATTTTACCATTCTTTCTCCCAAGCAGCTCGGAAGCGTGCTTTTCGATAAGCTCGGTCTTCCTTCCGGAAAGAAACTTGCCAGCGGAGGATATTCCACAAATTCCGAGGAGCTCGAAAAGATCCGTGACCGTCATCCGATCGTGAATAAGATCCTTGAGTATCGGCAGATTCAGAAACTTGATTCGACATTTGTCATGGGCTTAAAGAAGAGTATTTCTGAAACGGACGGTCGCGTACATACGACCTTCAGCCAGGCCATGACAAATACGGGAAGACTTTCTTCCTCGGATCCGAACTTACAGAATATCCCGATCAGAACCGATCTGGGATCACTGATCCGTGAGGCTTTTGTTGCCAGGGACGGGTATGTCCTGATTGATGCTGACTACTCGCAGATCGAACTTAGGCTTCTTGCCGCTATTTCGCACGATGAAGAGATGATCTCGGCATTCCGCGAAGGAAGGGACATTCATACGAAAACTGCCTGCGGTATTTTCGGAGTTCCTGCCGATAAGATCAATGCCGGTATGCGTGCGGCCGCCAAACGCGTGAATTTCAGTATTGTATACGGAGTAAGTGATTACGGGCTTTCTCAGGATCTCGGGGTAAGTGTGTATGAGGCCAAGCGGTATATCGAAGAGTATTATCGCCAGTTCCCGACAATCAAACCCTGCCTGGAGGGCTTTAAGCAGGAAGGCAAGGAGAAGGGCTATGTTTCCACGCTCTTCGGAAGAAGAAGGATACTCAAAGAACTTACTTCGGCGAACTATAACATCAGAAGTTTCGGTGAACGTGCCGCCATGAATACCCCGATCCAGGGGACTGCGGCAGATATTATCAAGATGGCGATGAATCGTGCGGAGCAATCGCTTGCTGAAAAAGGATTTGATGCCGGACTCATCCTTCAGGTGCACGACGAACTGATCGTCGAAGCCAAGGAAGATGTCGCGGAAGAAGTGGCCAAAGTGCTTTCCGAGGCGATGGAAAACGTGATCAAACTGGATGTGCCGCTCATTGCAGAAGCAAGGATCGGAAAAACATGGGCAGAAGCTCACTGACATAAGTGGAGGAATGAGATGTTTGTTTTAGGTGTTACAGGAGGTATCGGAACCGGGAAAAGCACTGTTTCCGGATACTTTCGGGATAAGGGAGTCGAAGTTCTCGATGCAGACGAGATCTCCAGAAAAGTCACCGATGTCGGAGGTGTCGCGCTTCCCGAGATCGCCGAGCTTTTCGGTCCCAGAGCTCTTACGGCGAATGGTGCTCTGAACAGAAAATATGTCGCTTCCTTGGTATTTACCGAGAAGAAAAAACTTGACAAGCTTTCTTCGATCGTGCATCATTACGTGCTCACAACGATCGGGGAAGAGATCGCAAAAGCCGCCGAACGAAAAGTCAAACTGATCGTTCTCGATGTTCCGATCCCGGTAAGACATGGTTTTGTGGATGTCTGCAATCAGATCCTTGTCGTCAGCAGCAGAGACGAGATCCGTCTGGAAAGACTGGTTCTTCGCGGTATGGATCGTGATGATGCCCGAAAGAGAATGGCAATGCAGATGACTCGTGAAGAGTACGAGGAACTTGCCGATCGGGTGCTCGTTAATGACGGAACGATCGAGGAACTGTACGGGCAGATTGATCTTTATATAAAAGAAGAACTGAATGAACGGGGAATTCGTCTATGACGGAAGGCATCATCTTATCGTCGGTTTTCTTGGCTTTTTCCCTGACGGTCACGGTGCTTTTCTTTACGGCGCTTAAGAAGAAGCCGTATTCGAAATTCGCAGGTGCTTCAACCGCCGTATATTCTTCCGCATGCCTGATGATCCTGCTGCTTGCGATCTTTAAAAAAGATCTTCCGATCCTTTTCTTTATTCTGGCAGATATTCTGGCGACGATGGTCTGTGGTATGATCACGCTAATGATGATAGTTCTTTTTGCCAAAACAACTCCTGTGGATTCCCCAAAACCGAAAGAAGATGAAGAAGCGAAAGAGCAGACAGAGTAAAGGAGTATCGCAATGGGAATGGGTGGTCCGGGCCCGATGAGAATGGGTCCGCGTGGTTTTCTGACAGAAGAAGAGAAGAAGAATAAGCCGAAGGTCGATAAGAAACTCATCAAGCGTATCGCTTCGTACATGAAGCCATATAAGCTTCAGTTTGCTCTTGTGTTCTTATCGATCCTGCTTTCTGCGGTAGTCGGATTGCTCCCGTCGATCATTACGGGAAGGATCGTGGATAAGGCTCTTCTCGGTGATGATCTCGGACTTCTTATCAAACTTCTGATTGCTGCATTTGCGGCCCTTACCGCATCGCAGGTCATCAGCGTAATCGAAAGTTACATTAACGCGTGGATCTCCCAGCGTATCATCTTTGACATGAAAAACGAGATGTATCGTCACCTGCAGTGGATGCCGCACAGTTTTTTTACCACGGAAAAACAGGGCGATATTATCACAAGAATGAATACTGATATTTCCGGTGTAAGCTCGGTGATCTCCAACACACTTTCGAGCTGTATCAACAATCTTGCCACCGTGATCACGACGCTTGTTGCCCTTTTTATGATGAGTGTTCCTCTTGCTCTGGTCGGGATCATCATTATTCCGCTTTTGATCCTTCCGACACGAAATGTCGGTCGTAACCGATATAAACTTCTCACGAAGACCCAGGAAAAGAACGATGAGCTTAACCAGGTCATTAACGAAACTCTTTCGGTTTCCGGTTCCATGCTCGTCAAGCTTTTTACGAGAGAAGATAAAGAGTATGAGAACTTCGTTGAGGTCAACGAACAGGTAACTCGTTTATCTCTGAAAGAGCAGAGAAGCGGTAAGTGGTTCCGCGTCATGATGGGTATGTTTACACAGGTAGGCCCGCTCTTGATCTACTTTGCCGGTGGTATTTGCATCATCAAAAAATACGATCCGAATCTGACCGTCGGTGTCGTAACGGCGACCGTTGCACTCATCAACCGGCTTTATCGTCCGGTCGAATCGCTCATGAACCTGGGTGTCGATTTTACCCGCTCGCTGGCGCTTTTCACGCGTATCTTCGATTATTTTGACAGGGAGAACCCGCTGAAATCTCCGGAGAATGGCGTGAAACCTGATGTAACAAATAAAGATATCGTATTCGATCATGTGAAGTTTTCCTATACTCCGGAAAAAGAACTGCTCAAGGATGTTTCGTTTACCGTCCCGGGCGGTAAGATGTACGCGATTGTCGGCCCATCCGGGTCCGGTAAATCCACGGTCGTAAACTTTATTCCGCGTCTTTATGATGTCCTGGAAGGAAGCGTCAAGATTGCCGGTGAGGACGTCCGCGACATTGATCTTACGTATCTTCGTCAACAGATTGGTGTAGTAACGCAGGATACGTATCTGTTTAACGGCACCATTAAAGAAAATCTTCTTTATGCGAAAGCGGATGCAACGGATGAAGAAATCGAAAAAGCCTGTAAGATCGCCAGTATCGATGAATTTATCAAAAAGCAGCCGGACGGATACGATACGATGGTCGGGAACCGCGGAC
>CAJOLL010000004.1 GCA_905235455.1 uncultured Clostridia bacterium | reverse complement strand
AGTATCATGTCAATGAACTAGCGGGAAAGTATCCTGCGATCAATGATGCTGCTCCGGCGGAAAAGAACCTTGATGAATATTCTGCATCCACGATGAAGCATACGATCATGGAGAGGATCGATTCACCGAGATTCCGGGTGGCGGAGTTTATGGCTTCCGCGTCAGATAATAAGATCAGAAGAAACACGCCGCTGGCGGACTTTTTCCAAAATTCCGGTGTGACGGTCATGCTCTTGATCAAACTCGTTATTCTTGCGATCGTCATCGGTATCACTACGTTCATCGGCGCAAAGATGATCTTCCATGCCGATGATCTTATTCAGACCAGAACGCAAAGAGGTACTTTCAAACTCGAAGAACATATCGTCGGTATCCTGGATTATATTCCGATTAACGGAAGTGTTTCCGGACAGGAAGCCGCAGTTACTGATCCGTCAGATCCGACCGATTTGGCTGTTTCTGACAGTACTTCAGGAACTACGCCGCCTGAGAGTTCGAGTGAGCCTTCTGCGACTCAGGGATAACTGCTTTGTTTTCTTACAAAACAGTTATTCAATTAGAGATAATGTTAATTATAATACCTGCGTGGCAGGAAAAAGATAAGGAAAGAAAAGACAAGTAAGGACACAAAAGATGAAAGACAGTCATAAGAATGCTTCAGTCCGCAGACCGGAAACAGCGAGTCAGGAGTTTCACGTTGAGCATGTAAACGCGAAAGGAAATGTAGTATCAGCCCCCAAAATTAAAAGAAAGAAACCGTGGACGTTTCGACGTGTCTGCCTTCGCGTATTGCTTCCGATCGTTCTCGTTTTGTCTATTATTGCCGGCGGTATCTACATTGCCGCCATGAAATACAAAGATTACCTTTTGGATCAGATTGAGTATATCCCGAAAGAAGAGAATCCTACTTTCATCAATGAAGAAAGCTCTGTTGTTCATATTTCTGAATATACATCTGAAACATATATTCCTCCGATCGAAGAAGAGCATATCCATAACTTCCTTCTGATCGGTATCGACAGCCGTTCAAGAAAATACACGGAAGACGGAACGGGAAGTCTGGCCGACGTTATCATGGTCATGAGTGTGGATGACAACGAAGGTACGATCAAGCTTGTCACTATCCAGCGTGACTGTTACGCATATGTTCCGGGACATTCCAATCCGATGAAGATCAATGCGGCGATGAGTTACGGCGGACCGGATCTGCTTTCCGCAGTTGTTGAGAATCATCTGCGTATCGTTCTGGATGGTTATGCTTATGTGAATTTTTACAACATGGAAAAAGTAATCGATGCCGTTGGCGGTATTGATATTGAGGTCAGCAAATCTGAGGTCTTCCACGAACCGGGCGGATTGAACGCCAATCTGCGCGAACAGAATAGTCTTGTCGGAGATCCTGCTGAGAAATATGCTCTTTCCACTTCCGGAATGGTTCATCTGAACGGAAGACAGGCGGTTGCCTATAGCCGTATCCGTGAGGTCGGTAATGGTGTTTACGGAAGAACGGAACGACAGGTCAAGGTACTTAATGAACTTCTTAAGGAATTTTCCAACCTGAGTATGACTTCCAAACTGGCTGCTTTGGATGATATCCTTGATATGGTTGCCACAAACATTTCCAAAGATGATGTGGAGATGTATGCTTTTGATTTTCTCCCGGAAGTACGTAACATGAAGATCGAAACCCTGGATATTCCGATCGATGGCTACAGCCGTCAGGGCATGTTCTCGGATGTGCGTGCTAACGAGTGGAGTATCCGTCCGGACTGGAACGGCATGATCCCGCTGGTACAGGAGTTCCTGTACGGCGAGACAACTGATTTCGACAAGGTCCAGGAAATACCGAAAGCTCCGAAAGCAGATAATTCGAAATCATCTGACGGAGATTCCGAATAATTGTTACAAATTTTGTTTTTGTCTTTCTTTGATATTGACATCTTCTGACTAAATGGTATAGTAGTAGTTGTTTTAGCACTCTCGTTGTTCGAGTGCTAATTAAATTTACTGGAGGTGATTCACCATGACCATTAAGCCACTGGGTGACAGAGTAGTTATTAAAATGACAGAGGCTGAAGAAACAACCCACAGCGGAATCGTTTTGGCAGGTTCTGCAAAGGAAAAGCCTCAGATTGCCGAGATCGTTGCGGTAGGACCGGGCGGAATCGTGGATGGAAAAGAAGTAAAGATGGAGCTTTCCGTAGGTGAGAAAGTTCTTGTTTCCAAGTATGCAGGTACACAGGTTAAGATTGACGGAGTCGAATATACGATCCTCAGCCAGAGTGATGTTCTGGCGATCGTAGAGTGATTGACGTTTGACAGGAGGTTTTCAATATGGCAAAAGAACTGAAGTATTCCGAAGACGCAAGACGTGCTTTGGAAAGTGGTGTAAATAAGGTTGCAGATACGGTTAAGATCACGCTCGGACCAAAGGGCAGAAACGTAGTACTGGATAAAAAGTACGGCGCTCCGCTCATCACGAACGATGGCGTTACGATTGCAAAAGAGATCGAACTTGAGGACCGTTTCGAGAATGCAGGTGCCCAGCTGGTTAAAGAAGTAGCATCTAAGACAAACGATGTAGCCGGTGACGGTACAACGACAGCAACTCTCCTTGCACAGGCGATCATTCGTGAAGGGTTGAAGAACGTTGCTGCAGGCGCTAACCCAATCATCCTGAGAAAAGGTATCCAGATTGCCGTTGATGAGGCTGTTAAGTCTCTCGGATCTGCTGCGAAGAAGGTTGACGGTTCCAAGGATATCGCTCGTGTAGCTTCTATTTCCGCAGGTGATGATCTGATCGGTGATCTGATCTCCCAGGCTATGGAAAAGGTTTCCTCCGACGGTGTCATTACCGTAGAAGAGTCCAAGACCATGGGTACTGAACTTGAAGTCGTTGAAGGTATGCAGTTTGACCGCGGTTACCTTTCTTCCTATATGTGCACGGATATGGATAAGATGGAAGCTGTTCTGGATGATCCTTATATCCTTATTACTGATAAGAAGATCTCCAACATTCAGGATGTTCTCCCGCTCCTCGAGCAGGTAGTCCAGCAGGGTAAGAAGCTCCTGATCATCGCTGAGGATGTTGACGGTGAGGCTCTTGCCACATTGATCGTAAATAAGCTCCGCGGCACATTTACATGTGTTGCCGTTAAGGCTCCCGGCTTTGGTGACAGAAGAAAGGCAATGCTCGAAGATATTGCTATTCTTACAGGCGGTCAGGTCATTACCGATGACCTCGGTCTCGATCTTAAGGAAACAACAATGGAGCAGCTCGGACGTGCTCATCAGGTAAAGGTTCAGAAAGAGAACACGATCATTGTTGATGGTATGGGTGATCCGGAAGCGATCAAGTCTCGTATAAATCAGATCCGTGCCCAGATCGAAGAGACATCTTCTGATTTTGACAGAGAAAAACTCCAGGAGCGTCTGGCTAAACTTTCCGGCGGTGTTGCCGTTATTAAGGTTGGCGCTGCTACAGAGACAGAAATGAAAGAAAAGAAACTCCGTATTGAAGATGCGCTTGCTGCTACACGTGCTGCTGTTGAAGAAGGTATTGTTGCGGGCGGCGGAACTGCTTACATCAATGCTCAGCCGGCTGTTTCCGCTCTCGTTGACAAGTACGACGGAGACGTGGCAACAGGAATCCGCATTATTGCGAAGGCACTTGAGGCTCCGATCCGCCAGATCGCTGCGAATGCAGGTCTGGATGGTTCCGTTATCTGCGAAAACATCAAGAAGTCTGAAGCCGGTAACGGTTATGATGCCCTCAACGACAAGTATGTAAATATGTTTGAAGCCGGTATCGTTGACCCGGCGAAGGTCACTCGTTCGGCTCTCCAGAACGCAGCATCCGTTTCCTCTACGCTGCTTACTACAGAGGCTGTTGTATGCGACATTCCGCAGCCTGAACCGCCGATGCCGAATCCGGGTGCCGCCGGTATGTATTAATCAGTTGATTTCTGATAAAATATAGAGGTCGTGGCATTCGCCACGGCCTCTGTTTTTTTTGTAAAGGAGATCGTATATGCGATTAAATAACGACGTATACGTCGAAAAACTTGTTGTCAAGCATTTGACGACGAAAGATAAGATGTGTAAAGTCTTGTATGTCTTACTTGCCGTATTGGCGATCCTGATCGTAAACATATTCCCGCTGTTTTTCGGAATCGGTTATCTGTTCCTTTTTACCGGAGCTATTTCTTTCGGCATCGGATATCTTTGCTACTACAAGGTATCCGGTCTTCGTAAAGAATTCGAATACAGCGTCGTAAATGATGAGTTTACCGTTGATACGATCAAAGGTCAGAAGCGTCGTGTACAGCTATTTTCCGGAAGTATCCGTGATTTTGAAATGGTTGCGAAACTGAAAGATGACCGTCATCCGGTTACAGAATTCGAAAAGCCGAATTACCTTCGAGGAAGATGCGTATCCGGAATCAATAAAGACGAAGAGTGGTATATTGCTACAAGCATGGGATCTCAGAAGGTGCTTTTGTATATTGAACCGGATGAGTCGATGCTTCAGGCCTTTTTCCGCTTTAATCCGAGAAACACGATGTATCGTCCTTCGGGGAAACCGATGGGAACTGCGACAGTTACCCCCCGGGTCAGATCTCAAGCGGAGTCAGAAGTAAAACATCACGAGAAGACCGACGGCAAAACCGATGACAAGAAAGAGGAGTGAGCATGCAATTCATTCAAGATGAGAATCTGTACCGGTTTACGATCATTGGGCCTGAGACGGATATTCACGATAGACTGCATTACCATTCTTTATTTGCCATGCTTCAGGAAGCGGCATGTATGGATGTTGACCGTCACGGCTTCAGCTCCGATAAAATGGATGAGCTTACCGCCTGCTGGCTGATCCTTCGCATGAAGGTCGTGATGAAAAAGATCCCGAAATGGAAAGATACGATCTATATACGTACCTGGTCTCAGGGCTTTGAACGACTGTTTTTCAATCGTGACTTTGATATATTCGATGAGAATAAGAATCTGATCGGGGAGGCGACATCCGTCTGGGTGATCGCTCATCAGGGCGACCACCGTCCTGTCCGCCCGCAGTCGATACCCGGAATGGAGATCTTTGAGTCAAAAACACCTTCCGAACGCAGGGCAGAGAAGGTGGCTTCGATCCCGGATAAAGAAAGAGAAGGTCTTCCGAAGCTTAAGAGATTTGCCGACTATAGCCAGATCGACCGCAATATGCACGTAAACAACACCAACTATGTTGCCTGGAGCGAAGATGCCTGCTATTCAAAGATCCCGACGGAACGCCGTATCCATCAACTGACGATCAATTATTCCTCGGAAGTGCATCCGGGCGAGGAAGTACTTATCTATTTTAAAGAACAAGACGGAGTCATTCTGGTGGACGGGATCGAGGCCCGGGGCGGCCGGCATGTATTCTCGACGGAAATCATCGGGGGAGAAGATTAAACCGCATTAATGGGTTTATCAATATGATTTTATAGGTTAAAATATGTTCGCAAGAGTTTGCGGAGGAATAATACATGATTGAGATATCGAATCTTGTAAAGTTTTACGGTGATAAGAAAGCACTCGGAGGAGTGTCTTTTAAGGTGGAACAGGGTGAGATCCTCGGATTCCTCGGACCGAACGGTGCCGGTAAGACCACTACGATGAATATCATTACCGGTTATATTTCTGCGACGAGCGGTAAAGTCACGATCAACGGTTATGACATTCTGGAGCAGCCGGAACTGGCCAAGAAGAATATCGGTTATCTCCCCGAGCAGCCGCCGCTCTTTCTGGATATGACCGTTTTTGAGTATCTGGAATATGTCAGCGAGTTGAAGAAAGTCCCGAAAGATATCAGAAAGAAGCAGATCGGCAGTGTCATGCAGATGGTCCACATCGGTAATGTTTCCGGCCGACTGATCCACAATCTTTCCAAAGGTTACCGTCAGCGTGTCGGAATTGCACAGACGCTTATCGGAAACCCTGAGGTCATTATCCTCGACGAACCCACTGTCGGTCTTGACCCGAATCAGGTCATTGAGATCCGCAAATTGATTACTGCGTTGTCGAAAAATCATACGATCATCTTCAGCTCCCACATTCTTTCGGAAGTACAGGCGATCTGTGATCGAGTGATCATCATCAATAACGGCAAGATCGTAGCCGATGCGCCGACGATCGAACTGTCCGCGCAGATGGAGGGCAATTCGCACTATCTGCTTACGGTCGAGGGCGCCTTCAAGGATATTCAGATGCCGCTTCGCGCTGTTCCCGGCATCAAATCCGTCACGGCACTTTCTGAAAAGAAAGGTCTCCTTCAGGTTGATGTTTCCGCGGACGGCAGTCTTGATGTGAGAAAATCCATTTTCTTTGCGTTGGCAAGGATCAATGTTCCGATCCTGGAATTTCGTTCCATGGCACCTTCGCTGGAAGATGTATTTACCGATATTACTTCGCAGAAGAAGTGAGGAGCAGAAGTTATGTTTGCAGTTTTTAAGCGTGAATTCTTATCATATTTCCGCAACCCGGTCGGCTGGGTGGCAATTGCTTTGATCGGCGTGATCAGCGGCTATTATTATACTACGATGCTGACAGGTACGGTCTCCAATGTTGATATTTCTATGGAGATCAATTTCCTGAGAGGCTTTTTCATCATTCTCATTCCGATCATTACCATGCGTTTGTTTGCTGAAGAAAAGCGAAACGGTACGGATGTGCTTCTTTATACGATGCCGTTTTCCATGAAATCGGCCGTTCTGGGAAAATTCCTTGCTGCGATCTCACTTCAGGCACTGATGTTGCTTTGCGTATTCTTCCATATGATCATTACGATCGCTCTTTCCGGCTTTGTAAGTCCTGCCGTCTGGGGCGCGATATTCGCTTATATGGTCCTTGCCGCGCTTTTCATTTCGATAGGAATGCTGACTTCGGCGATGACTGAGAATCAGATCATGTCGGCAGTGTGCTGTTTTGTGATCCTGTTGTTCCTGAATCTGCTCTCATCGATCGCATCTTCACTTTCAGAGATGATCAAGTCATTCCTGAAGTTTACTCATCTTTTCAATCTTTCTGATTCGGCGATCTATTCAGTCGGCGAGAACGTGAGAAAAGCGATCGTCTGGTTCGATCCGTACGCTAAAACAAGCTGTTTTACATCCGGCGTTTTCAAGATCGTGCCGCTTCTGTTCTGCCTGAGTTTTACATTTGTATTCTGCTATATCACCTTCCGTGTTCTTGAAAAGAAACGCTGGAGTCAGAGCTGAGAGGAGGGATACGACTATGGCAAGAAAAACAGCAAGAGAAAGTATCCTTCAGGAAAAGACCGTCAAATCACCCAAGGTCAAAGTACGTTCTGACAAGAGATTTCAGGTTTTAAAGAATGCATCTGTGATCTCGGTCATTCTGGTTGTTGCGATTTGTATCGTATTTAACCTGATCGTTGATCTTTTACTTGATACGAAACTGACATTCGATACGACTTCGGTGAAGCAGAACAGTATTACGTCGCTTTCCGAGAGTTATCTTAAAGAACTTGATAAGAAAGTCGAGATCATCGGCCTGTTCGATAAAAATGACACATCGATCGAATGGCGTGACTATTTCTTGCCGATCCTTGATGATTATGAGGCGAAGGCGGATGGAATGATCGAACTGAAGTATATCGACCCGGATGTGGATCCTTTTATCCTGACCCAGATCGATCCATACAATGTATATAATCTTCAGAAGTATACATATGTAGTGAAGTGCGGTGATCTTCTGGTTTCTGTCGATCCATACACCTGCTTCGAGTACGACAGTGATTTTCTGTACTATTATGGAGTGTATAAGCCGGTCGGAAATCAGATCGAGAATACGTTTACCGGTTATATCCGTTATGTCACATCCGGACGACCGCTTCATGCTTATTATCTGCAGGGACATGACCTTCCGAGCCACTCAAGTCTCGACAACATCCTGCTTTCGCTGGGAATGGTATCTTCTGAGCTTTCGATCGGAAGCGACTCTGCCAAGATCCCGGATGACTGTGAGATGCTCATCATTTTAAATCCGAAGTCAGATATTTCGATCACCGAAAAGGAAGTCATCAAGTCCTATATCGATAATTCGGGAAAAGTCCTTCTTGTGAATGATTTTGATAAGGAAAGCGCTGTGGAATTTACTAACCTGAATGAGGTAACGCAACGCATGGGAGTTACGCTTGAAAAGGGTATCATCCACGAAAATGACATCAGTTATCTTTATTCTGCGAGTGATCCGTATACTTCGATCGCTACGGTTTATGAGAAATATGCGCAGTCTGTCGGTCTGCAGCTGAATCTTTATGTAGAAAACTGCCGTTATCTGAAGGTCAACACCGACCTTGCCGAAGGAGTATATGTTTCTCCTCTTGTGATTACCTCGGGCAGTGCATCTGTAGATTTTCAGAATGCACAGATCGATGCGGCGGTATCCGCCGGAACATATCCCGTTATCCTCATGAGTGTCGATGCCTCGAATCAAAGTAATCCGGCCTGCATGATCGTTATCGGGTCAAGTGCTTTTACATCGGATGCCTACTATTCAACGAAGACGCTTAATGACAATAACGCTGTGTTCATCCGCCGAATGATCGGCGATATCTGTCAGATATCCATTGAAAAGACGATCCCGACAAAGACGATCCCGAGTTATGCACTGTCAAAGCCACTTTCTTCATCCTCCGCAACGATGTGGTCTGTGATCGTTATGACGATCATTCCGCTCGGTTGCTTGATCTGCGGTGTCTATGTATATCGCAGAAGACGTCACTTGTGAGGCGAGGATTATGAAAGAACTGAAAAAACTCGTTACTCTGGCAGCTGTTTTCGGAGCACTGGTCGTAGTGCTTCTGATCGTGTTAGTCGCTCAACATGTCAGAAATCAGCGGCTTGAAGATAAATACAATGACCATACGGTCCGTTTTTGTGAACTGGAAGATCTGAAATCTCTCACGGTGGAAGGACCGGACGGGGATTCGACGGTCTTCCGCTTTAATGAGGCACAGTCTGTTGAACTGCTTTCTCATAACGGTGATAATTTTGATTCGGGAATGATCAATACTGCTGAAGTGAATGCGGCGGTATCCACATTGCTGCATTTTTCCTTGGCGAACCGCTTTGAACCGGAGAACGGAGATGTCGGTAAATACGGATTTAATAATGTGCAGTACCGTATCATTGCGGATAAGCGTGACGGATCACAAAGTACGGTTGCTATCGGTGATTTGGTTTCAGATAAGAACGGTGTGTATGCCATGGTATCCGGAAGCAGTGAAGTACTTGTAGCTGATTATGCGCTTTATCAGTGCCTTACGAAGGATTTCGAGAATTATCTGGATCGCTATATCTTTAACTATGACAGGTCTTTGATCAATGAGATCTCATTTGAAAATACGGCAACGGGTGATTCCTGGAAAGTGAAGGTTCTTCCTGACGAAGATACAGGCGTGATTCTTCAGCCGAATTACGATTGTACTTATCCGATGCAAAGAAATCCGAATAATACGATGATCAACTTGCTTGAGGCGATCCGTCGATTCTGTGTCACACAGTATATTCCGATCACTAAGGAGAACTATGCCGCTTATGGATTGGATGATCCGCAATATCTTATTTCCATTATCCTGATGAGCGGTGAGACCGTGGATGTGGCGCTCTCGATGGAGATCGGCGGTTACTATTACGGATATTCGAGTAATAATCCCTATACGTTTAGTGTAGATCCCGCGAATCTTCCCGGGTTGTCGATGCGTTCTTTCGATCTGATCGATTCGTACGTGATCCATGGTTATCTCAATGATGTCACGACCGTGGAGGTGACCGTCAAGGATAACTCATTCATTATAGACTGTATGCTGAATGAATCCTATGATTTCTATAGTGATGATTCTATATTCAGACTGAATAAGAGAAATGCAAAAGTCTTCGATTCAAACGGTGAATGTTACGGACTTCTGCTTTTCGGTTCGATCTTCAATATGCCTGTATCCCGTGTCGATTATGATATAAAGCCGGATCTTGCCAATGTGGAAGCCACGATCAAAGTCGTAAAGACCACAAGTGAGATCTTAAATCTGAAACTCGTGCCTTGCGGGTCGGACGAATACTATTGCTTCATCAATGATTTCTATAGTGGATTTATCGTAGACAGAAGCGTATTATATAAGGATAATGGTCATGAGATGTCGGGGTTTGGCATATGGGACGCATATCTCCTGGCTACCGAAGCGATCGATAATAAGTCGGCAGATGATATTTATGACCGTCCGTGAAAGAGAAGTAGAGATGCCTGAAAAAGCAAAAAGAAATCAACCGAAACCACAGAAAGTCAAGCTGACTGCTAAGTATTCGACACCTCTTCTGGTGGTTCTTTGTCTTATTCTCGCTGTGGTTACGATCGTACTTGTGTATATGGTCAGAAATCATGTCGAGGCAAAAAACGGTGCCAAAGAACAGTTACGCCTTTCTGCAATCGCCGGCTTTGACTGCGAATACTCTGAGGCTCAACAGCTCTATCCGTTTCAGAGCGGGCTTTTGAAAGTTTCGAATAAACGGGTCGCTTATCTTTCCATCTCGGGAAATGAGATCTACAGTGTGGATCTGGAAACAGCCAGCCCCGTTTGTATCCGGAATGGTCCGTATGCCATGGTCGCCGATACGGAAGGATTCCTCTGCGCACTGTTTTCTGAAGACGGCATGGTGTATAAGACTCATATGACCGGAAAGATCGGTAATGTCGCTCTTACGCCTTCCGGATTATCTGCCGTTATTATTGACGAGGAAGATTCCTTCGGAAGTGTATATATCATGGAAAAGGATAGTACTTTCCTTGCAAAATGGTCTTCGTATGAGTCCGGATATCCGCTTTCTTTGGCGTTTTCCCCGGATGAGAGTACACTTAGCGTTTCTCTCGTCGATACGGACGGATCTCAGATGATCCCGCACATGAAGCAGTTTTCCATCCCGAAGGATCGAACAACTGCCCGTCCTTCCGAATATGCTTTCTATACTCCGCTCAGTACGGACATCATGCCGATCCTGGCATATATGAGTAACGAAAAAGTCGCGATCGCAGGTATCAGTGACGTGGCCGTTGCCGGAAATGGTGAATGCAATGCCGTTACTCCGGGATTTCCCTGTGTTTCCGGTATGCTGTCCTTTGACGGAGGCTATGGTGTCGTTTATTCCGACGGTATCGATCAGCCTTTCCGGCTCGCTTCGTTTAACAGTAACGGAGGGAAGATCGGTGAAGTCTCACTCGGGAACGATGTTCTGAACTTTGATGTATCGGGAACGATGGCGCTTTTCGCCGTGGATGAGAACATTCTTCTTATTGATCTTTCTTCTGCAAAAGTTACGTCATCGATCAGTATCGATGAGCCTGTTTTAAGGATCGCTTTCTTTGGTACCAAGAATGTTTGTGTAGTTACGAGTGCAGGTGTTCGAGAGATCACCATCTGATCAGCGGAGGCGGTATGGAAACTGAGTTGAAGCTTTCTTTTCCGAATCAGCAGACCCTTTATGCCGCAAGTGAAGCTCCGTGGTTTCTGGATGCATTGCGTATTATTTCCGAAAAAACATTTGTGTTTGAAAACCGTTATCTGGATACGCGCGAGCGGTCGCTGAGGGATTCTGGAACGACGATCCGCATCCGCCATGTCGACGGTGAGAACTATATCCATACCGTAAAGACAGGGCCTGTTGCGTTGCCTTCAGGTTCGGATCCGAATCTTCTTTCGGGTCTGACCAGTCGCTGTGAATGGAATGTTGAAACGGAAAAGCCGGAGTTTGATATCGGATTTTTTCTCGCTTCGTCGAAAAATGCGCAGGATCCGTATGAAACCCTTGCTGCAACGCTTGTTCCGCTTATGGGAAAAGACCTTGTCACACTGTCGAAAACGGCCTTTACGCGCCATGTGATCACCGCGGAGTTTGAGGGAAGCATCCTCGAGATCTGCCTTGATACAGGCGCCTGCTACGGAGGCGGAAAGAGCCTTCCGATCTGTGAGATGGAGATCGAACTCATTTTCGGTGATGTAGCTTCTGTGACCGGACTTGGTGAAATTATCAGAGCTAATGCCGATTGTGAGCCGCTGGCGATATCTAAGCTTGCCCGATGCCTGAAACTGATGAATGAGGAATAAGATGAGTGATATTGACGGAACAATCTACGATCTTCTGATCGTCGGCGCCGGAGCGTCCGGCATGAGTGCGGCGATTTCATTTCAGAAAGAATGGAAAGCTTTGGGAAAAGAGCACGGGAATGTCCTTATCCTCGAGAAGAATGAAAGGGTAGGAAAGAAGGTCCTTGCAACGGGCAACGGCCGATGCAATCTTTCCAATAAAGAGATGTCTCCGGCACATTTTCACTGCCGCCGGGAGGATTTTCCCATGACAGTGTTTTCACATGTGTCACAGCAGGATGTGCTTACTTTTTTAAGTGATATCGGTATCGTTACAACATCTGAAGGAAATAAGCTGTTTCCGATGAGCAAGACGGCTGCTTCCGTTGTAGATGCTTTCCGATATGCACTTGATGAGGAATCGGTCGAAGTGGTTACTGAGGCCGGAGTTGAATCGATCAAAAAAGAAGATGATTTCAAAGTAATCTGCGCGGACGGAAGATCTTATTTTGCCCGAAAGGTCATTGTCGCTTGCGGAGGTGCATGTGCTCCGAATCTCGGCACTTCCGGAGACGGATATAAGTGGCTTTCTTCTTTCGGCCACAAGGTATATGCCCCCAAACCGTCCATTGTCCAGTTGGAAACGGAGAATACCGTTACAAAAGCACTTTCCGGGCTTCGTCTGGATGCAGATCTGACTCTTGTCGCCGATGGTGATGTCGTCGCAGGACATTTCGGAGAAGTGCTTTTTACGGATTACGGGCTTTCCGGACCTGCTGTTCTTCAGGTTTCCGGTGAAGTTGCAAGAAGGATCCGAAAAGACCGCATGCGCGTTCCGATGAAGGTCTGTCTCCGTCTTTTTGATGAGATGATGCTTGAGAATATACATGTTGAACTTTTTTCCCGAAGAAAAAACTTCGGATCAAGACCGCTCGATCAGCTCCTTCTTTCGATACTTCCGCAGAAGATCGGGACCATGATAGTGAAGACTGCGCTCGACAGACCGCTTTCGATGCCGCTCCTGTCGCTTACGGATCAAGATATCGAGAAGATCATCTCGACCCTTCGCAACTGGGAATTTCCTGTGCTGGGGACAAAGTCCCTGGCGTTTGCCCAGACAACGATCGGCGGTGCCAACTGCGATGAATTCGATCCGGATACGATGGGATCCAAACTGGTTCCCGGGCTTTATGCCTGTGGCGAAGTCCTCGATGTGGATGGTGACTGTGGCGGATATAACCTGACCTGGGCATTTGCGTCCGGAATTCTGGCCGGATGTTCCTGCGCTTTTGAAAAGGCAGGTGAGAACTCTGGAAACTGATATTCAGCTGTCGGTGCCTTTGGCCGTTTATGAGAAGTTCCCCAGGAGCGATTCTGCTTATACGGATCATCGCGATGTCCGTGCATACTTTGAAAAGAAATCGCATAAGAAACTTCCCAGATACTGCCGTTTCCTGAAAAAGTCCATCGATGCACGCCATAAGAACGATATCCGCGTCGTGCTTTCTGTGCGTTTTTCAGATCATGACTTTCGGGAGGAGATCGAACATCCCGGCCTGACCGATCTTAAAAGACCGGACGAAAAAACAGGAAAAAGGGTCGTCGTCTGCGGCAGCGGTCCTTCTGGTCTTTTTGCCGCCGCTACGCTTTCTTCCTTCGGGATCAAACCGATCCTTTTGGAGAGGGGAAGAGATGTGGACAAAAGAGCGGCTGATATCGAGCGGTTAAAGAAAGACGGCATATTTGATCTTTGCTCAAACGTCCAGTTCGGAGAAGGCGGCGCCGGCACGTTTTCCGACGGAAAACTCTTCAGCGGCGTTTCGGATAAAAGAAGAGAGCTGGTCCTTCGGACTTTCGTGAAATACGGAGCCCCGAAATCGATCCTTTATGAATCCCATCCGCATATCGGTACGGATTTTCTGCGTAAGGTTATCAGAAATATGCGGCAGGATCTTGAAAACCAAGGTGTTAAGGTGCTTTTCGAGAGGAAACTCAGTGATATTGAAGTGGCCGGCGGAAAACTTGTTTCGATCACGCATTGTGCTTCTTTTAACGGTGAAGATCCCGAGAAGATCCCGTGTGATGCGCTTGTCCTGGCGATCGGACACAGCGCGCGCGATACCTTCACCATGCTTTATGAAAAGGGCGTGGAGATCGAGCTTAAGCCTTTTGCCGTCGGAGTCAGGATCGAGCATCTTCAGGAAAATATCGACAGATCTCAATTTGGAGATCTCTATCAAAATGAGATCCTCCGTCCTGCCAATTATAAGGTGGTCACGGCAACTTCCACGGGAAGAAAACTCTATTCTTTCTGTATGTGTCCCGGTGGCGAGGTCGTTTGTGGATCTTCGGAAAGAGAAGGTGTGGTTACGAACGGAATGAGTGAGTATGCCCGGGATAAAGTAAATGCGAATTCTGCCATGCTCGTCGGTGTGGATGAGCATGACTTCGGGAACACTTCCTGGAATGCAGGTATTCTGTTTCAGCAGGATCTGGAAAAGAAGGCTTTTGCCGCAGGCGGGAAGACCTATTATGCGCCGGCGCAGAGAGTTTCTGATTTTCATGAACATAAGAAGACGGAAAAATGGGGGAATGTCGCGCCTTCCTACCTTCCCGGCGTAACGATGAGTAACCTTTGGGATATTCTTCCTTCAGAGGTTGCAAAGACGCTTGATGAGGGACTTTCTCTGTTAGACGGAAAGATCCGCGGCTTTAATGATCCGGATGCGGTTCTGACGGCGGTAGAGACGAGAAGTTCGTCGCCGGTACGTATAAGAAGAAATGAAAACGGCGAAAGCATCAGTATTTCCGGTATTTATCCGACGGGAGAAGGAGCCGGATATGCCGGCGGGATCATGAGTTCTGCCATTGACGGTATCCGTCAGGCGGAAGTGCTTTTGGATAAGCTATTCTCCTAAGGATATGGTAAAATAGACGTGCCAGTTTATAAGTAAAGGACACGAATCTATGGAAGTTACGATCTTAGGATGCAGCGGCGGTTATCCGGGCCCCGGTCAGGCGGCTTCAGGCTATCTTCTGACGATCAATGACAAGAAAGTCCTGATCGATTGCGGAAGCGGTGTGTTTTCCAATCTGCAGCTCCATGTTCCGCTGAATGGTCTGGATGCAATATTGATCTCTCATCTTCATGCCGATCATTACAGTGATCTTATGGTCATGCGGTATGCGATCGACATGAATACCAAGCATGGCATGGTCTTTAAAAATGTCCCGATCTTTGCTCCGAAGACACCGGAAGGTGTGATCAATTCTCTTACAAATGACTGGGGATATAAGATCGGTTATATCGGGCACGAATCCGAGCTTCCGCTTTTCGGGGCGAAAGCCAGATTCTTCAGGACCAGTCATCCTGTCGAGTGTTACGGCATCCGTGTCGAGCATGAAGGGAAGGTGTTCGTCTATACGGCGGATGCTTCTGTTGACTCGCTGTTTGCCGGATATCTGGATGATGCGGATCTTGCGATTATGGACTGCGGCGAGATCGAAGCGGCCAGACGTCCGAACATGCTCCACTTAACACCGAAAGAATGTTATTCCTGTGCAAAAGCACTTCGCGTGAAAAAGACGATCCTTTCCCATCTTGTTCCGTTCTATGACAGAGAAGATGTCGAACTTGAGGCGAGAGCATGCGGAGACTGGGATTTTGAATTGGCGCAGATCAATAAGACTTATCGGATCTGATCCATACGGTCTATAAGAGGGGAGACCCTCCTGATGATAGAGTAAAAAAGGAGAAGCACATTATGAGTACTGAAAAAGATAAAAATAAGGCGGTCATTACTGTCGTCGGATGCGATGCGGTCGGTATCATCGCGAGGATCTCGGCTCTTCTAGCCGAAGAAGGCGTGAATATCAATGATATCACGCAAACGATCTTAGATGACATCTTCACCATGATCATGCTCGTTGATCTAAAGGCGGCTAAGTCCGATATGAAAGTGCTTTCCGAAAAGCTCGACAAGGTCGGCGAAGAGATTGGCGTTTCCATCCGTATCCAGCACACGGATCTTTTCTATGCCATGCACCGCATCTGATCCGTTTTATGAAGATCTATTCGAATATTAAAGAATTGCAGGTTAATATATGATTACTGATTTTGAAGTTTTAGAAACCGTCCGCATGTTCCAGGAACAGCATCTGGACGTTCGTACGATCACCATGGGCATCAGCCTGATGGATTGTGCGTCAGATACGCCGGAAAAGTCATGTCAGAAGATCTATGATAAGATCACGCGCTATGCCAAGGATCTTGTTAAAGTGGGTGAGGAGATCACCGAAAAATACAGAGTACCGATCGTTAATAAACGCATCTCCGTTACTCCGATCTCCATTGTTGCCGCAGCTTCCGGCGCAAAGGATTACACGATGTTCGCTAAGACTCTCGATCGTGCCGCAAAAGAGTGCGGAGTCAATTTTATCGGCGGATTCTCCGCGATGGTACAGAAAGGATATACCGTTTCTGATAAGCGGCTGATCGACTCGATCCCGGAAGCTCTTTCTGTGACGGATAATGTGTGCTCTTCGATCAATCTGGCATCGACCCGTTCCGGCATCAATATGGATGCCGTAAGGGACATGGGAGAGATCATCAAGAAGACAGCGGAAGCAACGAAAGACAGAGATGCTCTCGGCTGTGCCAAACTCGTTGTTTTCGCCAATGCTCCTGAGGATAACCCGTTCATGGCGGGTGCATTCCTCGGCCCCGGTGAGCCGGAATGCGTCATTAATGTCGGTATTTCCGGTCCGGGCGTAATCAAGGCTGCCCTTGAAACCGTAAAGGGAGAAGACCTTGGCGTGGTTGCCGAGACGATTAAAAAAGCAGCTTTTAAGATTACACGTGTAGGTGAACTTGTGGCTAGAGAAGCTTCCCAGAGACTGAATGTTCCTTTCGGAATCATCGATCTGTCATTGGCTCCGACACCTGCTGTCGGCGATTCTGTCGGACGTATACTTGAAGAGTTCGGACTTGAGCATTGTGGTGCCTGGGGCACGACGGCTGCTCTTGCGATGCTTAATGATGCCGTGAAGAAGGGCGGAACGATGGCAAGTTCTTTTGTCGGCGGCTTGTCCGGTGCGTTTATTCCGGTATCCGAGGACGAAGGAATGATCGAAGTGGCCGAAAAAGGCTTCTTGCGTCTCGAAAAACTGGAAGCGATGACCTGTGTATGCTCCGTAGGTCTTGATATGATCGCGATCCCCGGAGATACTCCGGCCTCTACGATCTCCGGTATCATTGCCGATGAGATGGCTCTCGGAACATTTAACAACAAAACGACGGCAGTCCGTGTGATCCCGGTCCCGGGAAAGAAAGTCGGCGATCAGGTAGAATTCGGCGGTCTTCTCGGATATGCGCCGATCATGGAAGTAAATACGGCTTCTTCCGAAGCATTCATCTCAAGAGGCGGACGTATCCCTGCGCCGATCCACAGTATGAGAAACTGAGTTTTATCAGGGCCTTTTGGATTTGTATGCTCTTTTGTGGGCGTACATGATCTCGTCGGCTTCCTGCATACAGGTGATGATGTGATCGGTGTCTCTGCCTTTTAAGTCCGAAATGCCGATGCTGGCGTGAAGGTTAAAGGGTTTTCCGGAAGAACTGGAGATATCTTCCAGCATACTGATCACCTGAGATGAGAATTCTTCACCGCGTCCTTTGGTATCAGAGATCAGCACGGCAGAAAACTCATCGCCGCCGAAACGTGCACAAAACTCATTTTCATTCAGACAATTCGTGAGCACTTTGGCGATCTCGGAAAGGGCATAGTCGCCTTCGGCATGGCCGTGGATATCATTGATACTCTTTAAGTTATCCATGTCGATACTTGCGATGCTGATGACTGCCTCTTCCGGTGCGTTGGTCAGAATCTCCTGAAGCGCATTTTCAAAACCGCGGCGGTTGTTAAGACCAGTCAGTTCATCTGTCTGAGAAAGTTTCGTAATCTCCGAAAGCGCACTGAATTTCTTCTGGTAATAGCAGTTTTCAATCGCCGTTGACAGAGTACTTATATAAGTGTAAGTAAGAGAATTCGGCCATTGCTTTTCGTTCGGCTTAAGTACGAGATATCCGTAAGCCTTGTTTTTGAAAAACAGCGGGAAAACGATATATACACCCGGCTCATCCGTGTCGAAGCATTCCAGAGGAAGAAGATTTCTTCTTTTAAAAGTGAGATTGGCAACTTGTGCATGGCGGCGGTTCGCTTCGTCCATGATCTGAAGAAGGATCATGTATTCAGTAAAAGGATTCTTCGGCTCATCTGAAGAAAAATCAGGATCATTCTCATCGCAGTAACAGATAAATCCTGTCTCACATCTTAAGGTATGGAAATAATAGGTGGCTACGGACAGCGTGCTGTCGATATCGAGTGTGTTTTGATAATCGGCGGTGATACGTCCGGCTTCTCGAAGAAGAAATTCTTCATCGGCAACCGTTTTATAGATCTGGTCGATATCGTGGCTGACGATCTGTTTTCCGCAGCCGCAGCTTGCCCTGAATGTGATCTCATTGGAGATCGTGATCTGCTTTTCAGGCTGTTTTCCTGCTTTGATATCGTCTATTAATTGGAAAGCGGCTTCTGCAAACTTTTCGGGGCGAAGCGTGACGGTCGTCAGGGAGGGGGTGGTGTCTTCACCTTCCTTGATCCCGTCCAATCCGCATACACAGACATCTTCCGGCACACGAATGCCACGTTTTTTTAATTCTTCGCAGATGGAAAGTGCCATGTAATCGTTGGCGCATATGATGGCCTGAGGATAGGATCTTCGTCCCTGCATAAAGAAGTCCAGGGCTTTGGATCCTCGATTTCTCCAGTAATTGCCTTCGAAGATCGTGTTAGATTCAATTGAAAGGCCGCTGTCGCGCATGGCATTGACGAATCCGCGCAGGCGATCCGGGGAATCTTTATGCATGTATGGTCCGGACATGTAGCAGATGTCGGTGAAATGGTGAACTTCAATGAAGTGACGGGTCATCTTGTACATGGTATCTCGGTTATCCACAGATATTGTATAGAAGTCAGGGTGACCGGTCTGAAGCAAGATCACGGGACAGGAAGCATTTGTCTTGACCAGTTCGTAAAATTCTCTGTCCATGCCATTGATATCGAACGATCCGGGAAGGGCGATGATCGCCTCAAATGAGGAGTATTCAGGCAACCGGAGGATGCTCTTTTTACCGATCTCGGTAAGAAGATTGCGTCCGTATGGTGAAGTATATGAACCATAAGATGCAAAGATGACAACATCCATATCGCGAAGAGAGGCCATGTCAATAATGGCTTTACCGCACTCTGTCTGGAAAACCTGGGTGATCTCACTCATGAACAGCGCAATTTTCTTACGTGCCAAATCACTTTCCTCCGTTGTCATGCTTATTCGATTTATGATGCGATTATATCATCTTAAGGAATCCAATGCTTTCTTAACAGTTTCCGGAGCCGGTGCTCCTGTGATTGTGCGCTTGTTTACGCAGGTTTTCAGGGAAATCGCATCGTAGACATCTTCTTCGATAAGGTCGGAGAACTGCTTGAATTCATCCAAAGAGAGCTTTTCCAATGTCGTATTATGCTCGATGCAGTAGTGAACGAGCTTTCCGGAGATCTCGTGTGTAGATCTGAACGGGATGCCCTTTCTTACCAGATAGTCCGCAAGGTCAGTCGCGTTGGTGAAACCGCCGAGAGCCGCGGCTTCCATATTGTCTTTTCTAAGCTTCATGGTCTTGATCATACCGGTGAAGGGAACCAGGACTCCCTTAATGGTATCGATCACGTCAAAGAGAGCTTCCTGCACTTCCTGCATGTCTTTGTTATAAGTAAGCGGCAGTCCCTTCATTGTGACAAGAAGAGAAATCAGGTCACCGTAAACGCGACCGGTCTTTCCTCTGGCAAGCTCGGCGACATCCGGGTTCTTTTTCTGCGGCATCATGGAAGATCCGGTGGAGTAAGCATCATCCAGTTCAATGAATTTAAATTCTTGGGAAGAATAAAGGATGATCTCCTCGGAAAGACGGGAAAGATGCATCATGAGAAGTGAAGCAAACGATGCCAGCTCGATGGCCCAGTCACGGTCGGCGACGCCGTCAAGAGAATTGAGGGTGACACCGTTCATGTCCAGCTGATCTGCGACGAATTTACGGTCCAAAGGATAAGTGGTACCGGCCAGTGCGCCGGAGCCGAGAGGAGAGATGTTGGTTCTTGAAACGGCTTCGTCAAGACGATCCATATCGCGGCCGAACATCTGGATATATGCCATCAGATAATGGGCAAAAGTAATAGGCTGGGCGCGCTGAAGATGCGTGTAACCCGGCATATAGGTGTCGGTATTGTTTTTGGCGAGGTCAATGAGTGTATCGCGAAGCCGCCCGAGAAGTGACCGGATCTCCTTGGCTTCATCGACTGCGTAAAGACGCTGATCCAGGGCAACCTGGTCATTTCTGGAACGACCTGTATGAAGACGTTTTCCGGCATCGCCGATTCGGTTGGTGAGCTCTTCTTCGATAAACATATGAATATCTTCCGCATCGGAATCAAAAGTCAGCTTCCCGGATTCGATATCGTCGAGGATGGAAAGAAGGCCGCTCTTGATAGAGTCTGCGTCTTCTTGGGAGATGATGCCTTGCTTTGCGAGCATCCTGCTATGAGCGACGGAGCCCTCGATATCCTGCTTATACATTCTGCAGTCGAAGGGAAGAGATGAATTAAAATCATTAACCGCTTTATCGGTCGCCTTCTCAAATCTTCCTGCCCACATTTTTTTCGCCATAGGTAATCCCTGCCTTTATGTCTTGTTTTTTGTTAATCATACCACAATTATAGCCGCCTTTGTTGTTTATATAAGTATTTGCGTATGTATTGACAAAAAAGACTTGTGTTTTATAATTGATTTGCCTAAGGGGAAGCGGAATAACTGCTGATAGCAAGGTAATCATCTTACAAAGATTCTACTGTGCTTATGATTGTTCACGTCTTTTCAGGCGTGATTTTTTGTCTAAAGGGGAGTTTTTGATATGGAAAACCGCGTAGCCGTGATCAGCGTGATCGTCGAGGAAAACGGAGATACGAATGCTCTGAATGCCCTGCTTCATGAATACGGACAGTATATCGTCGGACGAATGGGGATCCCGTACAGAAACAGAAAGATCAACATCATCAGCGTCGTGATCGATGCACCGCAGAATGATATCGCCACTCTTTCCGGGAAGATCGGAAGTCTCCCGAATATCAGTGTAAAGACAACATATTCAGCTATTAAGGATGAGAAGGAAGGATAAGAACATGTTTAAGTATGACCCGAAATCATTGATTGCCGATGAGTTTATCAATGACGAAGAAATCAAGGAAACTCTGGCTTATGCCGAAGCAAATAAGAACA
Organism: uncultured Clostridia bacterium; assembly: GCA_905235455.1. GTDB lineage: Bacteria > Bacillota > Clostridia > Saccharofermentanales > Saccharofermentanaceae > Scatonaster. The sequence goes on along the minus strand of CAJOLL010000004.1, from coordinate 33,942 downwards.
ATTTCGAACTGATCGATGCGATCCTCGAGAAGGCTCGTCCGGGTAATCTTCAGGCGGCTGAGCACGGAACGGCTCTAACCCACAGGGAGGCGTCTGTGCTGCTGGCTTGTGAGGATCCGAAACGTATTCAGAAAATGTTCGAGATTGCTGAAGAGATCAAGCAGGCTTACTACGGAAACCGTATAGTGCTTTTCGCGCCGCTTTATCTTTCCAATTACTGCATCAACGGATGTCTTTATTGCCCCTATCATGCGAAGAATAAGCAAATCCCGAGAAAGAAACTGACTCAGGAAGAGATCCGTCAGGAAGTTATCGCGCTTCAGGATATGGGACATAAGAGACTGGCGATCGAGGCAGGTGAAGACCCGAAAAATAACCCGATCGAGTATATCCTCGAGTGCATCAAGACGATCTACAGCGTACACCACAAAAACGGTGATATCCGTCGTGTTAACGTAAATATTGCCGCGACAACGGTAGAGAACTACAGAAAGCTGAAAGAGGCAGGTATCGGGACGTATATTCTCTTCCAGGAGACATACCACAAGGACAGCTACCTCAAGCTTCATCCGACAGGACCGAAGCACGATTATAACTACCACACCGAGGCTATGGACCGCGCCATGGAAGGCGGTATCGATGATGTCGGATTGGGGGTTCTTTTCGGACTGGAGCTGTATAAATACGAGTTTGCAGGTCTGATCATGCATGCGGAGCATCTTGAAGCAGTGCATGGCGTAGGGCCGCATACGATCAGCGTACCGCGTGTAAAGCGCGCGGATGATATCGATCCGAACGAGTTTGACGGCGGTATCGATGATCAGACATTTGAAAAGATCATCGCCTGCATCCGTCTGGCAGTTCCATACACCGGTATGATCATTTCCACCCGTGAAAGCCAGCAGGTCCGTGAGAAGGCACTGAAGATGGGTATTTCCCAGATCAGCGGTGCCAGTAGAACTTCTGTCGGCGGCTATACGGAAGAAGAGCGTCCGACAGATACCGAGCAGTTCGATGTATCTGACCAGAGAACGTTGGATGAAGTCGTCAGATGGCTGATGGAGAACGATCATGTGCCGTCCTTCTGTACCGCGTGCTATCGTGAAGGCCGTACCGGTGATCGATTCATGAGCCTTTGCAAGAGCGGACAGATCCTGAACTGTTGCCATCCGAATGCGCTTATGACACTTGCGGAATTCCTGGTGGACTATGCTTCCGAGGATACGAAGAAGGTCGGATGGGACTTGATCGAGAAGGAACTTAAGAAGATCCCGAAAGATAATGTCCGTGAAATATGCGCTAATCATATTAAAGAGATAAGGAACTCCAACAGCCGCGATTTCCGTTTCTGATGGAAAAGCATCTGTATCGTTGATTTAATTTTCTCTGATGTTACAATGAAATAGGTATTGGAAATGTTGGAGAGAAGAATATGGAGAATCGGTTTCGTTACGATGCATTTATCAGTTACCGACATTGTCTGCCGGACAGTGAGATAGCTCAACATCTTCAGAAAAAACTGGAAAGCTTCCGTCTTCCGAAGGAAATTGTCGAAAAAACCGGCAAGAAGCGGCCTCTTCGCGTTTTTCGCGATGAGACCGAGCTTACCGTTGCCGATGATCTTTCGGATGCGATCGCGTCAGCCCTCTGGAAATCACAATATCTGATCTGCGTTTGTTCTCCCGAGTATCTGGACTCCGTCTGGTGTATGAAAGAGATCGAAGCTTTTCTTCGATTTAATGACAGAAAGCATATTCTTCTGGTCCTTGCCGATGGAGAGCCGAATACGGCTTTCCCGGAAATCCTTCTTTATGAGGAATTGTTCCGGATGGGTCCTGACGGACACCCTCAAAAATACAGGCAGTATAAAGAGCCTCTGGCAGCAGACTGTAGAGGAGATTCTTCCAAAGAAAGAAAGGCAAAGACTGATAATGCCGTAGTCCGTCTGGTCGCCGGGATCAGGGGACTTTCATATGAAGATCTTGCGCAACGGCACAGAAAAGAAGCCTATAACCGGGCAAGAAACCGCGTTCTGGTCGGTTTTGGGCTTCTCCTTGCAATCATTGCCGTCTGCGTTTTCTTTATTATCCGTATTTCTGACCAGAAAGCCCAGATCTCCAGACAGCAGGATACACTTCAAGTTCAGAAGAATGAGATCGAAGAGCAAAGAAACACCATACAGCAGAAATATTCGGATTCGATGGCCGGTGTATCGGAGAATCTGCTTCGTGACGGCAGACGGAAAGATGCTGTATATGCAGCAAGAAGTGTGCTTTCGGATGAAGGATCTGCTGACTATAGTGAGAATTCCTTACGAGCGCTTTCCAATGCTCTTGGGATCTATGAATTTTCGGACCACGTTGTAAGTGATGATATGATCCAGTCCCCGGGTGCCATATCTGACTTTGATATCTCTCCGATGGGTGGATATGTCAAGGTAAGAAGTCTTGACAGCAAAATATTTGTTATGGATATTTCCGAAGACAAGATGCTGCTGATGTATGAGGATCTGAATTATGCAGATGCCGGTTTTGACGGAGAACGTGGATTCGTATTTCAAAGAGCAAACGAGAACTATACTTATTTCGATTTTTCTTCCGCGACCGAAACGGATCTGGGCATAGGGGATGCAAAGATCATTACTGATCCGTTTGGAAACGGATATGCGTCCATCACCGAAAACGAGATAAAAATCTTTCGGGGATCTGAAGCTCTCTGCCGGCTTGATCTTGCGATAGAATTTCCGTCTGATGTTCTTCAGGTCCGATCATCGTCCTATGTTCATTTCTTGCCCGAAGGGGATGAAGCATGGATCTTTATTCTCGATAATGATTCGGGAACTACATATATCTATTCGGCAGATCTTCTTTCAGGAATCGTGGAAAAACGTTATACGGATCAGTCGGAGATTTATGGTTTCTGTTCGGACGGAAAATCCATGCTTTGCTTATATGATGCATACTCATCAAAGCGGAGAATGATTCTGAAAGATCTTCATACAGGAGAGCAGAAGAATGCCGAATGGGGTGAAGCTTATAGTGGATTCCAAGTCTGTGGCGACGATATTGTAATATATGATCAGACAACGATATATATTTTGAACCGGAATCTGGAAGTGATAAGAACGATCGATGTGGATGTGGATCTTTCTACTAGTGCGCTTACTCCGGATGGGATCGTTATTTTCGACTTAAATGACGGATGTTATCTTATACGGGACGGAGAATACAGCTTCTTTGATCCGGATGTTGATGATACCAAATTGATCTGGGCAAAAGACTATGCGGATGGTACGATATATCTTTCCGGAACCGGCGACGATCAGATCAATACTTTTTCTTTTAGAGAAACAGATTATCTGAAACCTTATTCTGATGCTGCTAAAGAATTTGAATGGGGTATTTCGTTTGATGATCCTGAGGTATCGTCGCTGAAAGATCTTGTCCTGAGACAAGAAAAAGAATTCGGTCCGGAGATGATCTACAGTGTCGTCATGTGTGAGAATGCCGATTATGCGGCTTTTCAACTATGGGACGGCCGTGTTTTTATATATCGCCGATCTTCCGGACAACTAATCAAAAGAGTATATGCGATCGACGGGCTTGTCCGCTGTTTTTATTCTGATGAAAACAGCGGGAATTATTTCATCTCAACTGAAAGATCAGTCGAGATCTATGATAATGGATTTAGGACCATCAGCAGCATATCTGATTGCCTAATGATCGGATACGATGGAGCGACAGGCCACCCTGTCGTATCACATAATAGAGGAGACGAAGATTACGATTACTATCTTGTTTTGCCGTTGATGTATGAGGACTTGATCCGGGAAGCTGATGATTTTCTGTCGGGCTATGAACCGAATGAACGGATCAAAGCAAAATACGGATTGGATTAGACCTTAAAAAGGCTCTGTCTCTTAACATAGAGACGGTCTCTAATTACCGGAGATGTGAAGGGTTCGGTACAAATGCGCTTTCAAGTGCTTTTCGCCCGTAAATTTCGTGGGAAAACATGGCATTTTTCGGTATAAAAAGCCGTCCAGGTGCTTTTCGCCCGTAAATTTCGTGGGAAAACATGGCATTTTTCGGTACAAACAGCCGTCCAAGTGCTTTTCACCCGTAAAAAACGCCGTTTTGAGACTGCCAAAGCCTGAAAAATACGGGCGAGATCACTATTTTGATCAAATCATACCGAAAAAATCCCCCGAATTCTCAGATCCGTACGGTATAAACTGCGCCAAAAGCACTTTCATACCGACAACACGATCCTGAAGGTGTTCCATGTGCTTCGGTGCGCATCATGGATCCGCTTTCAAAAAGAGAAAAGGCTGCCATTGAAGTGAACCCCAGAAGTTTTTGTTCAACTTCTGGGGTTTACATCAATTTGAGACAGCCTCTTCTTGAAAACTTTTAGATGAGATCAGAGAAGACCGTTCTTCTGCTTCATCTTTGCATTGACCTTCATCGGGAGACCAAAACAGTTGATGAATCCGCCGGCATCTGCCTGGTTATAAACGTCATCAGCTTCGAATGTAGCGATCTCCGGATCATAGAGAGAGAATGGAGAAGTGGTACCTGCCGGTGTGCAGTTACCCTTGTAGAGCTTCATTCTGACTTCGCCGGTAACCACTTCCTGTGTCTTGTCAACAAATGCGGAGATAGCCTCACGAAGCGGGTGAAACCACTGACCATAGTATACGAGTTCGGAGAACTTCTGGGCTACGAGATCCTTGTAGTGGATCGTGTCGCGCTCAACAGTGAGAAGTTCGAGCTCACGGTGTGCTGCGAAGAGCAATGTTCCGCCGGGGGTCTCGTAAACGCCACGGCTCTTCATTCCAACGAGACGATTCTCAACGATATCAGCGATACCTACACCGTTGGCACCTGCTACCTTGTTGCAGTATCTGAGAAGATCAGCAGGGGAGAGCTTCTGGCCGTCTACTTCTACCGGTACACCCTTTTCAAACTTGATGGTTACATAGGTCGGTGTATCAGGAGCCTTTTCAGGAGAAACCATGAGCTCCAGGATCTTATCCAGATTCGGCTCGTTTGCCGGGTCTTCGAGGTCCATACCTTCGTGAGAGAGGTGCCAGAGATTCTCGTCCTTGGAATAGTTGTTTTCCTTAGTTACAGGAACTTCGATACCGCGTGCGTTTGCGTAATCAATCTCTTCGTCACGGGACTTGATATCCCAGATTCTCCAAGGAGCAAGGATCTTCATGTCCGGATCGAGTGCCTTGATGGAAAGCTCGAATCTTACCTGGTCGTTGCCCTTGCCGGTGCAGCCGTGAACGATCGTTGTGCATCCGTTTGCGTGAGCTGCCTCAACGAAGTGCTTAGCGATTACCGGACGTGCCATGGATGTGCCGAGGAGGTACTTACCCTCGTAAACTGCATTCGCCTTCAGAGTCGGGAATACGAAATCGGAAACAAACTCTTCAGAGATATCTTCGATGATGCACTTAATGGCACCACATTTGAGAGCTTTTTTCTCGAGGTAATCGTGATCGACACCTACGCCGACCTCACCACAGTATGCAACTACTTCACAATCGTAGTTCTCAAGGAGCCACGGGATGATGATGGATGTATCCAGTCCGCCTGAATACGCAAGTAAGAATTTTTCCTTTGCCATAAGGCACCTCCATGAATAATTATTAATCGTTTTGCATAAAGGCATTGTAGCAGACGGTATATAGAACGTCAACACCGAATTTCATGCATTTTTCGAAATCTATTGTATGTATATTTACATTAATGCACAAGGCATGAATCGTTGTGCAAATAACGATTTTTTATGAGTTTACGAAAGCATTAATAAAGAGTAGAATTATACGGTATGCAGGGGATTTTCTGCATAAAAGTCAGCATTTTTGAAAGGGGTAATGTGCATGGCGTATCCGCTTGTAGAAGGAAACATCGGAAATTACTGCACGTTAAATGGCGAGAAGGTCGTTTTTGACTCTGCTGACGGAAGCCGTCTTTTTGTTCCGACGGAGGAGATCACTTACTATGAATCCGTCCGTTTTCAGCAGGGAATACTGCTTTTCTGGGAAGACCATATGCAGCGTCTGAAAAAATCCGTGGAAGCAAAAGAGGATTTCCCGATCGATCCCGATACTTATCATTTTGCTGCAGAATCTATGATATGGGAAAGCGGCATGTCAGACGGGAATGTCCGTATCGTCATTACGAAGTCCCTGTGGCTGGTATATCTGAGCAATATGACTTATCCGAACGCGGAGATGTATAAAAACGGTATCGTTACAACGAATCTTCAGTGGGAAAGAGTCGAGCCGCATGTCAAAGTTTTCCGCGGTGACTATAAGAAGGCGGTATCAGAGGCTTCTTCCAGACAGACGAAATTCGGAATGCCGTATGAAGTCATTCTTTCCGATAAGGACGGAAAACTTGTCGAGGGCGGGCGTTCGAATTTCTTTGTCCTTCATAAAGATACGGTTTATTCGCCCTCGGAGGATCTGATCCTGATCGGTATCACCAGAAAATATGTAAAAGATGCTATCGCTGAAGCAGGACTTACGCTGAAGGAAAGCGTTTTTTCCTTGGAAGAACTCGTAAGGATGGAAAACGAAGAGGATGACGGACCGCCGGAGCTGGCACTTTTTGTGACGAGCTCGCCTTTTGATATCCTGCCGGTCAAAAGTGTGGAAGATCATGCGTTCCGTTCGGCGGAATGCCCGAAACTTCAAGATCTGATGGAGAGCTATCAAAAGATCGTGCATCGCTATATTGATCTTTATAAGTAAAAGAACCGGTATAAACCGGAATGCGTATAAACGTTGGAGGTAAAAATGGCTAAAAAAGGAACAATTTCAGTAACTACGGAAAACATCTTTCCGATCATCAGAAAATGGCTTTATTCGGATCAGGACATATTCGTCCGTGAACTTGTTAGTAACGGGTCAGATGCGATCGCCAAGTTTAAGCGTCTCGTCGATCTCGGGGAAGCCGTCAAGGACGATGATGCCGATTATCAGCTGCACGTCAATTATGACAGCGAAGAGTGTACGATCGAGTTCACCGATAACGGTATCGGTATGACCGAAGAAGAGGTTGATAAGTACATCAACCAGATCGCTTTTTCCGGTGCGATGGACTTTGTCGAGAAGTATAAAGAGCAGAGCACGGATGCCAGCGGTATCATCGGACACTTCGGTCTCGGCTTTTATTCTGCATTTATGGTTGCAGATAAAGTACGGATCGATACCAAGTCTTTTGTCAAAGATGCTCCTGCTGTTTCCTGGGTATCCGAAGACGGCATGGATTATGAAATCTCCGATTCTGAAAAGACAGACCGCGGTACATGCATTACGATCACACTTTCCGAAGAAGCAAAGAAGATCTTCGATACGGCAAAGCTTCGCGGCGTTCTGAATAAGTACTGCTCTTTCATGCCTTTTGATCTTTACTACAGTGATGTTGTCGCTGACAGAAAGCGTGAAAAGGAAGAAGAAAAGAAGAAAAAGGAAGCTGAGGAGAAGGGGGAAACATATGAGGCTCCGGAGATCATGCCGATCAATGACACTGAGCCGCTGTGGATGAAGTCTCCTAAGGATTGCACGGACGAGGAGTACAGAAACTTCTACAGGACTGTATTCCACGATATGAAGGAGCCTTTGTTCTGGATCCATCTCAATATGGATTATCCTTTCAATCTTCAGGGTATCCTCTATTTCCCGAAGACAAATAACGTCTACGAGACACTTGAAGGTCGTATCAAGATCTATAATCACCAGGTATTCGTTGCCGATAACATCGAAGAAGTTATCCCGGAGTTCCTGTTCCTTCTTAGAGGATGTCTGGACTGCACGGATCTGCCGCTCAATGTTTCACGTTCGGCACTTCAGCAGGATGAATACGTCAAAAAGCTTGCTTCCCATATCATCCGCAAGGTCTCCGATAAGCTCAATGAAGTTTTCAAGAACGACCGTAAGGCATTTGAAGGATATTGGTCTGATATCGGGATCTTTGTTAAATACGGAATGATGAGAGAAGAGAAGTTCTATGAGAAGGTCAAGGATATCTGCCTGTTTAAGTCGGTCGATAATGAGTTCTTTACGCTTAATGAGCTGACGAAGGATAAGGGAAGGGATACGATCCGTTACACCAAGGCGCCGGACCAGCAGGCTGCCTATATCGCCATGGCGAAAGAGAAGGGCTTTGATGTAGCGATTCTCAATGAAGAACTCGATAACAACTTCATTTCTTTCCTTGAGTACAAGCAGAACAACATCAAGTTTAAACGAGTCGATGCGGAGCTGGAAGGTGAGAATGCTTCCGAAGATGAGGTAAAAGCACTTGGTGAACTCTTTAAGGCAGCAACTTCGGACGATAATCTCGAAGTCTCGGCTGTGGCGCTCGGCGCGGATCAGCTCCCGTCATTTATCCGAGAGACGGAGGAGGCACGCCGGATGGCGGAGATGAGAAAACAGTTTGAGTCCATGCGTACCGGTCGGGAAGACGATCCTTATCAGAATCTGGACGATATGTTCCCGATAAAAAAGGATCTTGTCCTTAACACCGATCATCCACTGGTATTACGACTTCGCGGCATGGCAAATGTTGCCGATGATAAGGACAAACTGGATGCGCTTTGCCTGCATCTTTACGATCAGGCCCGACTTGCTCACGGTTCTCTTGACGCCGAGGGATTGAAGCGATTCCTCAAATACAACAGTGAACTTCTCACGGAAGTTGCTGAAAAACTAAAATAATGGCGAAAAACCTTGTTTTCTTTCATAAGAAAACAAGGTTTTGTGATACCATAGAAACGTTAGAAGGATACATCTTTTTGGAGGTAATTTATGAGTAACCAAGTTCGAAGAATCTTTTCGGAGAAAAAGAAGGAATTCGCTGTCGAGGCAGCCGGCCTAATGAAGGACGTCAAGTCTGATGTAGGCGTTAAGACGATCGAGAGCGTTAGGATCTTCCACAGATACGATGTATCCGGACTGAATGATGAAGAATACGAACTGGCGAAAAACGTCGTCTTCTCTGAGCCGCCGGTAGATGTCGTCTATGACGAGTTGATCGATACGTCAGGAAGCGCGTATGTGCTTGCGATCGAGTCTCTGCCGGGTCAGTATGACCAGCGTGCAGACTCCGCCGCCCAGTGCTGTCAGATCCTCACACAGAAGGAAAAGCCGCTGGTAAGAGTTGCCCGAGTAATCGTTTTCTACGGAACAGTTACAGATGATCAGAAAAAGGCGATTGCCAAATACCTCATCAACCCGGTCGAAGCAAGAGAAGCTTCCCTGGAAAAGCCGAAGACGCTCGAAGATGTATTCGATGTCCCTTCTTCTGTTCCGACGATCGACGGTTTCACGACAAAGTCGAAAGAAGAACTTTCCGAACTTCGTAAGAGTTGGGGACTTGCCATGTCCGATGCGGATATCGCATTCACACAGGAATTCTTCCAATCCATTAAACGTGATCCGACCATGACGGAGATCCGCGTTCTGGATACTTACTGGTCTGACCACTGCCGTCACACGACATTCCTTACCGAACTTACCGACGTAAAGATCGACGGCGACAGTGCTTTTGCTGAAGAATTAAAGAGCATCTATGCCGACTATCTCTCGACAAGAGAAGACGTTTACGGCGAGAGGATCTCTAAAAAGCCGATATGTCTCATGGATGTGGCGACCATGGCGATGAGAAAACTCAAGAAGGACGGCAAACTTGCCGATCTTGACGAGTCTGAAGAGATCAACGCCTGCTCCATCAAGATCCGGATCGATGTAGATGGTAATAAGGAAGACTACGTTCTTATGTTTAAGAACGAGACACATAACCACCCGACGGAGATCGAACCGTTCGGCGGTGCGGCGACCTGCCTCGGCGGTGCAATCCGTGACCCGCTTTCCGGCCGTTCCTATGTTTACCAGGCCATGCGTGTGACCGGTGCCGGCGATCCGACAGTTCCTGTATCCATGACGCTTGAAGGTAAACTTTCCCAGAAGAAACTCGTTCGTACGGCTGCGGCAGGTTACAGCTCCTATGGTAACCAGATCGGTCTTTGCACAGGCCACGTCGATGAGATCTATCATCCGGGTTATGTTGCCAAGAGAATGGAAATCGGAGCTGTCGTAGGTGCGGCTCCGGCAGATAATATCGTTCGTGTTCGTCCGAGACCGGGCGACATCGTTGTCCTTCTCGGCGGAAGAACAGGCCGTGACGGTATCGGCGGTGCGACAGGATCTTCGAAAGCACACGATGAGAAGTCCGTTCTGACATGCGGTTCCGAAGTCCAGAAGGGTAATCCGCCGACAGAAAGAAAGATCCAGAGACTTTTCCGCATTCCGGAAGTTTCTAAGATGATCCTCCGCTGCAACGATTTCGGTGCCGGCGGTGTATCCGTTGCGATCGGTGAGCTCGCTGACGGTCTTTCTATCGACCTTGATAAAGTCCCGAAGAAGTACGAAGGCCTTGACGGTACAGAGATCGCAATCTCTGAGTCTCAGGAGCGTATGGCTGTCGTGATCGATCCGAAGGACGAAAACGCATTCTTTGAGTATGCTGCTAAAGAAAACCTCGAAGCAACAGTAGTTGCCGTTGTTACCGAGGAGCCGGTCATGAAGATGACCTGGAAGGGCAACACGATCGTTGAACTTCCGAGATCTTTCATTGATACAAACGGCGCTTCCTCCTATGCAAAAGCAGAGATCACCGAGCCTGATTTTACTAACGGTATCATTGATAAGACTGTCGAGTCCTATGTCGACGGCAACTTCGCCGAGTCCGTCAAAGGTACGCTTTCATCTCTGGACGGCTGCTCAAGAAAGGGTCTGGTTTCCAGATTCGACGGTACGATCGGTGCCGGAACGGTCCTTATGCCTTTCGGCGGCCGCTATCAGCTCACTCCTGAGGAAGGTATGGCATGTAAGATCCCGGTAGAAGAAGGTAAGACAAATGCCGTATCCGTAATGGCTTATGGATTCGATCCTTACTTTTCCGAATGGAGCCCGTTCCACGGTGCTTATCACGCGGTAACGGAGTCTCTCCTGAGACTTGCGGCAATGGGTTGCGATCCGTTTAAGGCAAGACTTACGTTCCAGGAGTACTTCGAGCGTATGGCAGGTGAGAAGTCCTGGGGTAAGCCGCTCTCCGCGCTCCTCGGTGCTTATAAGGCACAGCTCGACTTCGGTACGGCATCCATCGGCGGTAAGGACAGTATGTCCGGTTCCTTTAATGAACTGCATGTTCCGCCGACGCTGGTTTCTTTTGCCGTCGGTATGACAACTACGGATAAGGTCGTTTCTTCCACGCTTTCGGCAGCAGGGAAAAAACTCTATGCCGTTAAGATCCGTCGTGATGAGAACGGATGTTATGTAAAAGATCACGCGATCCGTGTAATGAAGTGTATGACACAGATCCAGGATCGCGGTCAGCTTCTTACTGCCGGTGTTGTAAGATCTGCAGGTATTGCTGCAAGAGTTGCTCAGATGTGTTTCGGTAATAAGCTCGGTTTTAAGTTCTCCGAGAAGATCAACATGGAAGATCTGTTCAAGCATTCTTTCGGAACTGTGCTCCTTTGCGTCAGCGACGGAAATGCGGTGGAGAAGATCGAGCAGGTCGGCGGTAAGCTCCTCGGTGAGACGAAGGATGACATGATGCTTTCTTATGGAGAAGCTTCCATTTCAATCGACGATGCGATCAAGGCATTTGAGAGCAAGCTTGAGCCGATATTCCCGACAACGGTAGATGAAGGCGCTGCAATTTCTTATGAGAAGGGTAATGTTGAAAAGAACGCGATCACGGCACCATCGCTCCTTACGGGCGCCAAGCCGAAAGTGTTTATTCCTGTATTCCCGGGTACGAACTGCGAATATGATACGGCATTTGCATTCTCCAGAGCAGGTGCTGAACCGGATGTTATGGTCATCCGCAACCGAAACTCCAAGGAAGTTGAAGAATCTTTCCGAGAGATGAGCGAACGTATCAAGAAAGCCAATATGATCATGATCCCGGGCGGTTTCTCCGCAGGTGACGAACCGGAAGGATCCGGTAAGTTTATCGCCGCGGCTTTCAGAAACAACGCGGTCACAGAGTCTGTCCGTGATCTGCTCTTTAGCAGAGATGGCCTGATGCTCGGTATCTGCAACGGTTTTCAGGCTCTTATGAAACTCGGACTTCTCCCGTACGGTGATATTCTGCCGCTCGAACATGAAGGCCCGACGCTGACATTTAACCGTATCGGCCGTCACCAGAGCGCTTATGTTTCCACAAAGATCATTTCCAACAACTCGCCGTGGCTGTCCTTTACAAACGAAGGCGACACCTATGAGATCGCTATCTCTCATGGTGAAGGTCGTTTCTGCGGATCGGAAGCTCTGCTGAAAGAACTCTTCGCCAAGGGGCAGGTGGCCACACAGTATGTGGATGCACAAGGCGATCCGACTATGGATACTGCATTCAACCCGAACGGCTCCATGTGTGCAATCGAAGGTATCATTTCCCCGAACGGACGTATCCTCGGTAAGATGGGTCACAGTGAACGTATGGGTAACGGTGTTGCCATGAATATCCCGGGGCAGAAGGATCAGAAGATCTTCGAGGCCGGCGTACGGTACTTTGTAGGATGAATAAACAGGAAGTTCTGTCTATACTCGAAGAGTCCTCTCTGCAAGCGAAAAAAAGCCTTGGGCAGAATTTTCTCTGTAACGACGATGTGATCGGGGATATCCTCGATCTGGCGAAACTGGATAAAACCACGACATGCCTTGAGATCGGTCCCGGTCTCGGGGCATTGTCCGAAAAAGCCGTATTATCGGCAGGAAAGTATGTGGCGATCGAGATCGATACGAGATTCCGGCCGAGGCTTACTAAGGTGATCGAGGGAAACGGCGGAAATGTCATTTATAAGGACTATCTTCAGCTGAAAAAGGAAGATCTTCCGGATGAGAATTTTACTCCCGATGTGATCCTTTCGAATCTGCCGTATTATGTCATGACACCGATTATGCTGAAGGCCATGAAGGACTTTCCATCTTGCCGGAAGATGGTCTTTATGGTCGAAGAAGAAGCACTCGACCGCATTATGGCCAAGCCGAAGTCCAAACAGTACGGTCCGCTTTCGGTCGTTACGGATCTTTTCGGCACGAAGAGAAAATGCTTCACCGTTGATTCGGGATCTTTTTATCCTGCTCCGAATACTCTTTCCGCGGTCATTGAGATCGATGCGGGAGATCGGGAGAAATGGGTCCCCGGCATCATCGAATTTACGGAAAATGCTTTTGCATTAAGAAGAAAGACACTGGTCAACAGTCTGTCATCTTCCGGAAAATACAGTAAGGATGCTGTCGTTTCCGCGCTGAAAGCACTTGGAAAGAAAGAGACAGTTCGAACAGAAGAACTTTTGCCGACGGAGATCATGCACCTGTATGAGATCTTACGTTCGGAGAAAGGATGAACAACATGGCATATGAACGTATATCGGATTCGCTTTTTGAGAAGTATTCTTCTGAAGACGCAAAGATGAAGCCGAAGAAAGGCAAGAAGCAGGATAAACCTGTCCTTGCCGAGTATTTTCAGCTCTCGAGAGATACCGAAAACAAGCCGAAGAAAAAAGTGAAGAAGGGTGAGGCGGAGAGGTTTCCGCAGACGATCAATGTCAGGATCGCCGGTATGACGTATCGTTTCCATGTGGATTCTGATGTAGAGAAGGCAAAGACTTTGTACTGCGCTAAGATCGCCAATGATCTTTTGACGGAGACATTGAACGATAACCCTCAGATCCCGACCAACCAGGCCCTGATCTTAGCCTATATGGAAGCCTGTTTCCGCTGGCAGAGCGCCGTTCATCAGTCCGAATCCGAAAAGCCGAAGGAGGAACCGCTCCTTCCGCTCGAGCAGTATTGTAAAGAAAATAACATTCCGAAGGAGATACTATGAAAAAACCGGAACTTCTGGCCCCAGCGGGCTCCATGTCTACGCTGAAAGCTGCGGTGGATGCCGGGGCGGATGCAGTATACCTCGGATTAAACCAGTATAATGCGCGTATGCACGCAGATAATTTCTCACGGGAAACACTTCGTGAAGCACTTGATTACGCGCATCTTCGCAATTCGAAAGTGTATATCACTCTCAATACCCTGATCGATGATGATGAGATGTTGGATGCCGTGGAGCTGGCACTTGATGCCTATATGATGGGCGCAGATGCTTTTCTTGTTCAGGATAAAGGACTGGCATCTTATCTTTCCGAGCATCTTCCGCAGATCCCTCTTCACGCGAGTACGCAGATGAATGTGTATTCTCTGACACAGTCGGAGGAGATGAAGGAACTCGGCATGAAGAGAGTGGTCCTTCCGCGTGAGCTTTCGATCGATGAGATCCGAGCCCGTGCCCAGATCTTCCACGAGAAGGATACCGAAGTCGAAGTCTTCGTGCACGGCGCGATGTGCGTTTGCTATTCAGGTCTTTGCCTTTTCAGTGCGATGAATAAGTCCGGATCTCGTTCCGGAAACCGCGGTTCCTGTGCGCAGCCGTGCCGTCAGAGTTATCAGATCTTCGAAGGCAACCGTGAAGTCTCCGTTTCGGGAAAAGCGATCCGTTCAGGAAAATTGCTTTCTCCGAAGGATCAGTCGGCGCTCCCGTATCTTCGTGAATTGATGAGCATCGGTGTGGATTCGCTTAAGATCGAAGGCCGTATGCGGGACGAACAGTACGTGACAGCAGTCGTTTCCGCCTACAGAAAGATGATCGATGCGATCTCGGAAAATAAGGATTCCCGGGATGTCCTTGAAGAAGTAAAGAATGATCTTTTGATCACATTTAACCGCGGCGGCGCTTTCACCACGCAGTATATGCAGGGAAAGAAGGACCCGGATTATCTTTCTGGCGAATATGTCGGTAAGTACGGTCTTTTCTGGGGCGATGTCATTTCCGTAAATGCAAAAGCCGGGACGATCAGCGTAAGGTCTTTCCTTTCGGATCCGCCGGAAAAAGGTGACTTTCTGTCGATCCGTGATAAAGAAGACGAGATCGCAAGTTTCCCGGTCGGAAAAATCGACGTGGAAAGAGACACCTCCGTTGTAAAAGGACTTCATCCGGACGCAATCGCCAAGCTTTCCCGGGGCATGTCGGTCTATCGTATGAGCAAGAAGATCGAGATCCCGAAAGATAAAGTCAGAAGGACACCTTTGAACGGTGCTTTTAGAAAGAATGGAGATATGTACGAAATCTTCGTTGAGGTTTCGAAAGGTGCTTTTATCGGAGTATCGGCTTCCTGTAAGGCAGAGGCGCAGGATCTCGGAGACAGTGAACCCCTTTCCTGGGAAAGAACGGAAGAACAGCTCCGAAAGACCGGTCAGACTCCTTTTTTCTTCGAAAAGATTGAAAGAGACGGGGATTTCCCGATTAAGCTGCGCATTTCCAATATCAATGCGCTTCGAAGAGATGCGATGGCTTTTTTGGCCGAGGCGATCCTCGAAAAGCAGACAGAAGGGAGAAAGCGGGATTTCGGCTCGGATAAGGAAAAAGAGAATGTTTCTTCAAAACCGGAGAAGATGCAGATCGCTATCGCGGATTATATCGATATGAGAAGGATCACATCTGGTTATGACTGCGGCGCAGATCTCTACGTCTTTCCCGCACTTCAGGTCACAAGATCCGGACGCATCCGCTATATCGATGAGCTCCTGGCCGCAGAGCCGGACGCCCAAGTGGCGCTTCGTCTTCCGGGGGCATATAAAGATGATCTGATCGAGGTGATCGATAAAGCATATGACCTGATGAAGTACCATGCCGGAAAGCGCTTCGTCGGGTTCTTCGGAACGGATCCGGACGAAAAGACTTCCGGCCTTACGGCGGGAGCGAACATCTACAACCGCTTTGCCGTCCGTTATGCTTCTTCAAAAGCACTTGACTATCTGTATCTGTCATATGAACTTACAGATGATCAGATAAGAAAACTTGCGCTGTCATTGAGTTCGGATGATATGGCCTCGTATCTTTGTGTGCATCGTTACGGCCCGATCGAATGGATGCAGTCCGAGTTCTGTCCTCTCGGACGCCATCAGGCGCATTGCACGATCTGCCGCGATCATCCGGAAGTATCTCTTACTGAAAAGAGTCCGGATAAAAGTGATATCCATCACGACGACCGTCTGGATATCGTATGTTATCCCGGATCTTGCAGAGCCGATCTTTTCGGAAATGCGAGAAACATCATATCGGCAGAAACGGTTTTCGAGATGGTATCGATGGGGATTCCTACCGCGTCGGTCGTGCGTTTTATGAATGAGGATCAGGAAGAAAGAAGAATGGTCATTGATTCGCTTTCTGACAGTGATATTGATGAAGAAGGAGAAGAGTGGTATGAGTACTGAGATCTATGTTGAGCGTATTCATGACGATGCTGTGCTTCCTTCCTATGCACATGACGGCGATGCGGGAATGGACCTTTACAGCGCAGAGGATGTTCTTTTGGCGCCCGGAGAAACGAAATTGATCCATACGGGGTTAAAGTTTGCGATTCCTGTCGGTTACGAAGTGCAGATCCGGCCCAGAAGCGGTCTTTCTCTGAATACGCCGCTTCGTATCCCGAATGCTCCGGGAACGATCGACAGCGGCTACAGAGGTGAGATCTGTATCATTCTTGAGAATACTTCTTCTGAGAAATATGCCGGCGAGAAGGTGCTTTTCGCGACGGATAAGGGGAATAAAAAAGGTCCTTATCAGATCAAAAAGGGGGACCGCATCGCTCAGATGGTTTTTGCAAAATACGAGACGACGGAATTTCTGATGACACAGAGTGTGGAAACTATCGGTATAAACCGAGAAGGCGGGTTTGGTTCGACCGGAGTATAATTCTTGTGGTAAAATAGACTGATTCTGAGAAAAGGTGCGACGAATATGCTGAATATCTACATTTCGGAAGACGTGAAAACAAAAAACGACAGGACCGTCAGTAAGATCCAAAGAACAAATAAGATCTGTGATGACTGCTGGATCAATCTTTTCGCGCCTTCGGATGATGAGATCTCGGAACTTCTGGAAAAACTGGATGTGCCGGAAGAGTTCATCCGCAATCCTCTGGATGATGAGGAGAGACCGCGTATCGATGCGGATGCGGATTCGGATTCTCTTCTGATGATCGTGGATATTCCTTATGTCAGAGATAATGGTCGTCCCGACCTTCTTGAGACCGTTCCGCTCGGTATCATCATCAAAAAGAGACAGATCATTACTGTATCCCTCCGAGAAGTGCCGTTCTTAAATGCATTTGCGGAGAATCAGGTGAAGGAATGTAAAGTTGGTTACAGAAACCGATTTGCGATCCAGATCATGAATGCGGCGGCAGGGGAGTATCTGCGCCTTCTTCGTCAGGTCGACAAGAGTATCGAGTCTTCGGAAAAAGAACTGGCGAAGATCACGACAAATAAGGAACTTTACAGACTTCTTGACTTGTCGAAGACCTTGGTATATTTTTCGACATCCCTGAAGTCCGATGAGGCTGTACTTGAAAAACTCAATCACGGATCGACGACGATCCGTCATTATGAGGAGGATGATGAGCTCCTCGATGACGTTATTATCGAGTTTAAGCAGGCAGAGGAGATGGCGGATATCTACATGTCCGTCGTAAGTCATACTCTCGATGCATATGCTTCGATCATCAACAACAACATGAACGACATCATGAAGATCATGGCAGCGGCCACGATCGCTCTTTCCGTTCCGACGATCATTTCCAGTTTCTTCGGACAGAACTGTCCGATGCCGTGGGATTCTAACTTTGCTTCACAGCCCGTTCCGTTCTTCATTCTTTTGCTTTCCGGTATTTTCAGTATCGGTGTTGCTGTCGTGATCCTTCGAAAGCACCGCATGCTGTAAGAGGTGAATATGGGAAGAGGATTGATAAAGCGTGAAGGAAAGAAACTTTCTCTGTCAGGTCTGATCGTCCGTATTGCGCTTGTGCTCAGTGTGCTTGCCGCCGCAACTATCGGTATCATCGTTTTGACAACGACTACGGCAAACGACCTGATGAGTATCGACAAGAAAGAACTTCCGAATATTCCTTCCAATGTTCTTCCGCCTTATTCGGCAACGAGTTTTGTTTCGGCGGATGATCAGACGCAGCTTTCCGGATGGTTTTTTAAGACCGATGATCCGATCAGTACGATCATTGTCGTTCATGATACCCAGTCGAACCGTCTTCCGTTTAATGTTTCGATGGTCCAGATGATCGAAGACTTTCTGAATATGCACTTTAACGTTTTCCTTTTCGATCTTCGGAACTCCGGTGAAAGCAGCGGTGCGATCTGCGGGTACGGGTACCTAGAATGGATGGATGTCCTGGGCGCGATCAAACATGTAAAGAAGATTTCTGTTACGACGGATGTTATTCTTTACGGCATCGGGTCCGGCTGCAGTGCCTGTCTTTTGGCCATGGACAAGCTTCCGCAGTCCTCGGATACGGAAGCGCTTGAAGGATACAGCCAGAGGATCCAGGATCTCGGGTTTGACGTGACCTACATCTCCGGCATTATTCTCGATTCCCCGGCCAAGAATTCGGATGATTACATCATTCCGTTTGTCGAAAAGAAGTCAAAGATGGCTTTCATCACTAAGTATTTTGTTCCGTATGCGATCAGGATCTCGGCCGGTGAATCCGGCAGCGTCAATCTTGCGACCGAGATATCCAGACTTCCGATTCCTGTTTGTATCATATACGGAGGTCGAGATACTTTTGTCGGCTCAGATAAGATCGGTCAGATCGTTGAAGAGAGAAAACGTCTGAATCCGAATACGACGAAATCGATGATGATCTCAGGTGCAGGCTACTGTGAAGCTTATATGATCGACCAGGAAGGCTATCGAGCCGAATTGACGGAATTTCTGGAACAATACTTTAAGTAAGAGGTAGAAATGTCGGTATTATCGTTAGGAATTGAATCATCTTGTGATGAAACAGCATGTGCGGTCATTGAAGACGGCCGCATCGTCCGTGCGAGCATGATCGCTTCGCAGGCGGATCTTCACAGTCAGTACGGAGGTGTTGTTCCTGAGATCGCTTCTCGTATGCATGTGGAGGCGATCGTACCCGTTATCTCTGAAACCATGAAGCAGGCAGGTGTCGGTTATGACGATATCGACTGTGTATGTGTAACGAAAGGTCCCGGACTTGTCGGCGCGCTTCTGGTCGGTGTTTCCGCTGCAAAAGCACTTTGCGAGGTCAAGAAGATCCCTCTTGTCGGAGTCAATCATATGGCCGGCCATATCGCGGCGAACTATCTGACGGATCTTTCTTGGGAACCGCCGTTCCTTTGTCTTGTTGTCTCCGGCGGCCACAGTGAGATACTTCTGGTGAAGGACTATCCGGATATGGAATGCATCTGCAGTACACGTGATGATGCAGCAGGTGAAGCGTTCGACAAGATCGCAAGAGTAATCGGACTCGGTTATCCGGGCGGACCGAAACTGGATAAAGCGAGTAAAACGGGAGATCCGAATGCATTTTCTTTCCCGTCTCCGAAGATTACGGATTCCCTGGATTTCTCTTTCAGCGGGATCAAGACTGCGGCTTTAAATACAATTAATCAGATCCGTCAGAGTGGCGGAGATGTGGATATCAATGATTTTGCTGCATCCTACCAGGATGCGATCTGCTCGATCCTTTGTGACCGTTTGGACAAGGCGGTAAAACTTACAGGTATGAAAAAGATCTGTCTGGCCGGTGGTGTTTCCGCCAATTCCTGCCTGAGACAGAAAGTCGAAGATCTGGCAAAAAAGAGAAGATGTCAGATATGTCTTCCGAAAATGGCCTACTGTACGGATAATGCAGCAATGATCGCTTCTGCCGGGTACTATGCTTTCCGAGAAGGGGTTCGTGACGAACTGGATATGAATGCATATCCGTCCCTGGAATTAGGAGGAACTTATGGCAATTAAAAAGGGGATAAAGATCATCGCGGAAAACAGAAAAGCATTCCACGATTATTATATTGACGAGAAATTCGAAGCAGGTATCGTACTTTCCGGAACCGAAGTAAAATCTCTTCGAGCCGGCAAGGTAAACTTAAAGGACAGTTATGTACAGGTAAAAGATGGTGAGATCTTTCTGATCGGCGTACATATCAGTCCGTACGAACAGGGAAACCGTTTCAATCCGGATCCGATGAGAACACGAAAACTCCTGATGCACAAAAGTGAGATTATCCGTCTGTTTTCAACAGTCAAGCAGGACGGACTGACGATTGTTCCGACCAAATGCTATTTTAAGGACGGAAAGGTCAAGTTCGAAATTGGTCTTGCCAGAGGTAAGAAGAACTTTGATAAGCGTGATTCAGCGGCAGAAAAGACCGCAAAGCGTGATATCGACAGAGCGATGAAGGGACAGAGAAATAACGGGTGAATTGATCATTCGCTAATTATTTTGAGAACTTCCGGCATTTGTAGTATACTTGATATGTAACCCTAAAAGGAGACGTCAAGTAATGGGTCTGACACAGGAAAAACCGAAAACGACCTTACATCTGTTATACTTCCTTTTTGCGTTCATCATGTGGCTGCTCGTTATCGGGTGGCTGGCGGTGATTTTTTCACTTTCTTCGGAGTCTGCAGATGTATCCTCGCTGCGTTCACAGGACCTGATCGAAAGAATTGCGGAAATTTTCCATATTACCGTAAATGAGGAACTTATCAGAAGTTGCGCACATATCTTTGAATTTCTGGTGCTTTCCGTGTTTTCCTACATTGCCATGTTTGCCACCAATCATATTAAGTCCGGTGAAAATGTCCCTGTTTCAGGACGTCTCGATAAACTGAAAAATGATAACGAAGTCTACATTGCCGTATCTCTTTGGATCACGGCACTTTCTGCCGCAGCGGATGAATACCACCAGATCTTCGTTGACGGGCGTTCATCCAGTTTGTTTGACGTGCTCCTTGATTTCTCGGGAGCCGTAGTTCTCATGCTGATCATCCGCATTGTCGTGTCGATCTACATCTATGTGAAAAACAGAAAATCAACGATCGGCATGATCTCAGATAATACGAATGTAGAGGAGGTTTGATCTATGGGCATTTTCGATCGTAGAAAAGAAGCCGATAAAGAAAAAGCGGGTTCTCCTTTGTGGATGAATGCGTATGTTCCTTCGTATAACTTCGAATCGGATAAAAACGGAAATCCGGCCGGCGCTTTTACTTTAAATGAGGGAGTTGCAACACGTCTGCTGAAAAAACCACAGGATTTTTATAATGAGACGCCTCGTTTCCTCCTTTTGTTTCTGAGTACAACAGATAAGAAGATCATCGGCATGCTTCCTTATGATAAGGCGCTAAAAGCACTTGAGCCTTACCAGCTCGATGAAACGAAAGAAGAAGTCATCATCAGACCTCTTTCTTATTCCGAGCTGACGGGTGTTTTGAAGAGCTGATCGTTGAATTTTTGCTGTTTTGACATAAAAAAGGAGCGGCACTGCCGCTCCTTTCGAGTTCACTCTGATTGAAATTAATCCTTATAGGATGTCTTTTCATAGTAGTCTGTGTCAACGATGCAGATGTATGACTTTCCGGCATTGACTTCGATCTCTTTGCCGTCTTTATCATAGCACTTGATCGGATCATTCGGTGTCGGCTTGGTCCATGTAATCTCCTGAAGTTTACCGCAGGAAACATAATAGCCTTTTCCGCCTTCTTCCATGTGGATATCCTTATGACGCTCGCCACTGCTCTCGCCGGGTCTTAAGTTGATCGGGCAGTAGAGAGCAAAGACGTTGGTGAAACTGATCTGCTTGTCTACGTTACAGTCGATCTGCGGATCTCCGTTGTACTGGCTCTTGTAGTAGACTTTTTCTGCTTCGTTGTAAACAAACAGTGCGTCATCGTTGGTGCCGGAGAGATATACATTGATCTCAGAGCAGGATCTGGCGTCTTTCATGCTTGCGGTTCCGGTTTCCACAAAGTTAAACATTCTCGGCATTTCGCCATTGATATCGATGTCGAGCTTTTCTGTAGCTCTCAGGATGAAGTCACCGCGTGTAACACCGCAGTGCTCGATACCGGTTCTGTGACCCGGCTCGTTCATCCATTCACGGTCACGCCAACAATAGTATTTTTCCGGAACTTCATCAGCATCATGTCCATGGAGAGTATCATAGATGTAGTTGTTGGTATCAATCCATGTAATATTGTTGTTTTTGACATGGCTCGGAACGGCTGTATAATCGGCGCCCCAGCAGACAAAGATCGCTCCGGTGCCTGCACACATATCTGCGGCACCGACACGGCCGGATCTTACGGCACCGACGAGCGGCACTTTTGAAATATCAGGATACAGGCAGAGAAGACGGGTCTGGCCGCCTTCTGTTTCATATTCGAAAATAACGGATGCCTCGCTTGTTCCGCGTTGCGGGTTTGCTACCTTGCAGTTGTTGATCGTGATACCGATACCTCTTTTGCCTGCATTTTCCGCGTCCATCTCGATCAGACCCGTGAAAGGATTCTCGATGACTGTCGGAGCTTCGGTCTCAGAGGTCGGAGTCTCAGACGGCTCCGTGGTCTGTGTTGTGATCTCCTCGCTGGAGGCTTCGGTTGTTTCAGATGTCCACCACGTCTCATAAGAAACAGATTCTGATTCTTTTTTCCCGCATGCCAGAAGCGGCAGTGAGAAAAGCATGAGCGACATCGAAAGAGACACGATCTTAATGAGTTGCTTTTTCATTTGCTTTCTCCTTAATTCGTAATATGACTCTATTGTAACATAACGCGTGAAATATCAAGCATAACATTGAAATATAACGGCAAATCGGGTAATATGGTGCATGTTAAGAAAGGGAAAATATATGAATTCTAATACAAAAGACAAGCGTCCCAATGCGGAAACGGGAAATAGTACACCGAAAAAGTCCAAGGTCCGTATCGTAATACGAGTGTTGTGCTTTATCCTTTGCGCCGTACTCGGTCTCGGACTGGGCGCATTTATCTATGTATACCGCCTTATGGGGGCAGTAGGCTTTGTTAATACTCCGTTTGTAAGTAAAGATCAATATGAGACGATCGAGTTCGATAATCTCGATAACGTAGATTTAGATTCCGGTGACGTGGCATCTTCCTGGGCGGAGGGTGGACATACTCGCGTATATGTCAATCAGAAGTATCCTATCAAGAAGGTGGCACAGAAGGACAGCAAGGTTGAGAATATCCTGGTTTTCGGTATCGACTCGCGTGGAACGAATGATGTTACCTGCCGTGCGGATGCTATTCTGGTCGTTTCGATCGATCACCGCTCTGACACATTGAAGATGATTTCCCTGATGCGTGATACAGGCGTAAAGATCGAAGGCAGATCGGCTACCGACAAACTGACTCACTCCTATGCATACGGCGGTGTAGGTCTTCTTATCAATACGATCAACGACAACTTTGGTCTGGATATCCAGCGTTTCGTTATGCTTGATTTCGGAAGCTCCGCTGATGTTATCGATATGGTCGGCGGTATTGAGATCGACGTTACAGCAGGTGAAGTAAAGTATGCCAATCAGTGCATTTTGGAAGAAAACTCTCTTCTCGGAAAGGATTGTCCGCTTCTGACTCATGAAGGTAAGCAGCTCCTTAACGGTATTCAGGCAACTTCATGGGCCCGTATCAGAAGCCTTGACTCCGACTATGTACGTTCGGGCCGTCAGAGAACTCTTGCCCTTGCTTTGATGCACAAGGTGGCTTCCTACGGGAAAGTCGATCAGGCAGCTCTTCTTGAAGACTCCGCCGGCATGTTTGAAACAAACATGACAGCTATGGATATTATGCGTGTCGCTCTTGATGCGATCGATGTTCTCGATAATGTAAAAGAATATCGTGCACCTGCCGATGGAATGTTCCGTGTTCAGGACAATCCATGGATGATGATCGTGGACTGGGATACCCAGCTTGAAGATCTGCATCGTTTTATCTGGGAGGAAGCATAATATGAGTAAGACATCGTCTGCAGCAGTTTGCGAAACCAATCAGATCCAGGGCAAGAATCAGGAAAATGTATTTTTCCACAGCCTGTATCGTATGGCAAATGAATATGGTGCACCCTATGTGCGCTCTGCCAAGTCAACGTCACCGATCCAGATCTGCGCATTGTTCTCCGCTCAGGGCGAGGATACACTTGCGGCCATGACGCTTCAGGCCGTACTCGAAAAGATGCAGGAGATCTGCGCGACAACTCAGCTGATGAGCGTTCTGGATTATGAAAGCTTTACCAGTCAGGTCGTAACCGTGCTCAACAACACCGTCTGCAATGAGTCGGTAAAGCATAACGGCGCGAAGATCCGGGTCTCCATGTCCATGGTGATCATTGAAGGAGATACGCTCCGCGTTTTGAATATCGGTAATACACATATCTGGATGTTCCGCCAGGGTAAGCTGATCTCCCTTACGGAGAATCAGACCGTGGCTCATCGTTATGTTCAGATGGGGGCGATCCCGAAGGAAGCAGAATTCCAGCATGAGGGAAGAAATGAACTGACCCAGTATCTCGGACGTTTTGCCCAGGACGGTGAGGTTCTTCCGGATAAGAAAGTCCATCTGAAACTTATGGATGGAGACGAACTTGTCATGATCGGTACCGGTCTTGATCAGGAGGTCAAGATCCAGAAACTCGGCGCCGTGATCTCCCGTCCGACTCAGCCGGAGACGAAGGCTTCTGATCTTGTCCGTTGCGCCATGGATGAAGGCGTTAAAGCCGGTCTTACGGCGATAGTCATCCGCGTGGAAAGCACTCTGCTCCTTCCGGGTGATGCGAATATTGAAGCCGCTGCCGTAAGTAATGACCTTTCGGTTGCCTCAAAGCCTGTTGCCGCTGCGGCTGCTGCTCCGGCTGCTTTTCCGCCACAGCCTGCCGTGTCAGATGCTCCGACGATCCAGTCTGACGAACTGCGTCATCAGATGAGCCGGTTCATGGATGATTCGGATCTTTCCGATGAAGATAATGACGACGATGGCGAGATCGATGAGAAGCCGAAAAAGAAGAAAAAAGAGAAGAAGAACTCTCCGTGGAAATATGTCTTGATCGGATTTTTGATTTTCCTTATATCCGGAATCATCGGATATACAGGTATGTATGTGCTTTTCAATATCAGTCACTGGACCGGACGCATTGATTCCATCGAGGTTCCGGAAAGCACAGATCAGGCAGATGAGAATGTCGGTTCCGTTGTTTATTCTTTGTTTGATGATACTTCGATCTATGTGGAAGAGTCCTTAGACAGCCAGGTGATCGATACTCTTTCCAGAGGTGAAGCGGTAACGCTTCTTGCCAGCAATGACAATTTTGCTAAAGTTCGAAAAGAGAACGGTCTGATGGGTTATGTTCCGCTTGAAATGATCACGACGGAAGACCCGACGATAGGCGAAGTCAGCCCGACGGAATTCATCGATCCGACACCGGTTCCGACAGCACCGAAGCCGGATAATTCGGATGTTGTAGCGCCTACTACGGAGATCGTAACACAGCCGGCGGATTCGTCCTCTGATACTTCTGCGACGGAGACGACTCCTTCGGAAACTTCTTCGGAGGCTGTTGAGACACCGACGCCTTCCGAGACGCCGTCGAGCACTTCAGAAACGGTAGCGACACCGGCACCTTCCGAAACACCTTCAAGTTCTTCGGAAGCACCTGCATCTTCGGAATCATCCGAATCATCGGAATCTTCGTCTTCTGAGTCAAGTACGGAGCAGACGGATCCTCCGGTCGCCGCTGATGAGCCACAAGAGGACGCGTGATCAGTGCTTTTTGCGCGGATAAATTGATTTAACGGATTTCCAGTTTTGCCATTTCCTCGATCTTAAACTCGTTAGGAAGTGGCAATTCTGTTTCCGACTTCTTCAGAACGGAACGATAAAAGCCCAGTACCATATCTACGGCGAGATAGCCGGATCTTCCGTCGGCAACGGGAGACGTGTAAGTCGTGATCGCACGATGAAGGTCGGTATAGATCCCGAAGTGCGGGTTTTTGGCAACAGAGATCAGGTACTTAAGACCGTATTGTTTTACATATCTTCTTAAATATTTGAATGCCAGGTTTTTGCCTTTGACTGTCGTGATCGAGTAGGACGGCTTTCCTTTTCGGAGAGAAATACGGATCGCTGCCTTTTCGGCGTTGATGTAGAAGGAGGCTTCGTGGTCTTTGGGAGACGTTGCCGTCGTTCCTTCTACCTGACAGAGCGCCCCGTTTTTGAAGATGAATACTCCCATCGCCGTATCTTCTGCTTCCATCTCGCGGAAACGGTTGGCGATCATGCCGTTTACGCTCTTGGCTTCGGAATCCATCAGGTAGCACATCAGATCCAGTGCGTGAACCGTCTGATTCATCAGAGCGCCGCCGTCGCTTTTCCAGGTTCCGCGCCAGGCTGCCTGCTTATAGTATTCGTTATCATGTCCCCAGCGCACGATCACAGAACCGTGACCGACTTTTCCGAAAACGCCGTTTGTCATATCTTCGTGAAGAAGGGAAACGATCGGGAAGTATCTGTAGATGTGTCCCATGGCGATGCGAAGACCCTTGGAATCAGCGAGTTCATAGAGTTCGCGTGATGTCTTGTTACTCATGGTCATAGGTTTTTCAAGAAGAATGTGGCATCCTGCTTCCAGACAGTCTTTGGCGATCTGGAAGTGAAGCCCGGAAGGCGCCGTGATAGCAACGATGTCCGGTTTTTCCACGCTTAACATCTCCTTGTAGTCGATGTAAGTCTTCAAAGCAGCCTTCATTTCGTTATAATTTTTGATCTTTTTCTTGCATGCTTTCAAAAGATGAGAAGGGGCATCCGGGTTGGTATCTGCAAGTGCGCAAAGCATGAGACGGTCAGAAAGCCTCGTCACAGCGCGGATGTGCTTTTCGCTGACGCGGCCGCAGCCGATGATGGCGACCTTTAATCTGTTCGGTTCTGCGTTTTCCGGCATATTCATCCCTCTTTTTTTGAAACTATACCGATATTCTAACATAATCGAAAGAGAAACCAACATAAAATGGTACAATAAATATAGAATGCATGAAGGAGGATATGGTCCGTGAATATGCTCGAATTGATCGAAAAGAAGCGCGACGGCGGAGTACTTGATCCTAAGGAGATCGAATTCTTCGTTTCCGGTGTTACGGATAAGTCTATTCCCGATTACCAGATCTCGGCATTTCTGATGGCGGTACTCTGGAAAGGAATGACGGATCAGGAGACGTTTGATCTCACGATCGCCATGTCCGAATCGGGGAAGATCTGTGATCTTTCCGACATTTCAGGGATTAAAGTCGATAAACACAGTACCGGCGGTGTCGGTGATAAAGTCACTCCGATCCTTCTTCCTATCGTGGCATCTTTCGGTGTACCGTGCGTGAAACTCTCGGGCAGAGGGTTGGGCTTTACCGGCGGTACGATCGATAAATTTGAATCGATCGAAGGGTTCAATACATCTGTCGATCCTTCCGATTTTAAGAATAAGATCGATAAATGCGGTATGCTCCTCGGCGGGCAGACAGAGGATCTTGCGCCATGTGATAAGTATCTTTACGCACTCCGGGATGTAACAGGCACTGTTCCTTCGATCCCGCTGATCGCTTCAAGTATTATGAGCAAAAAGATTGCCGGCGGTGCTGATGCGATCGTGCTTGATGTCACTTGCGGCAGCGGTGCTTTTATGAAGGATACGGATTCGGCAAAAGAACTGGCAAGGAGAATGATCTCTATCGGTAAACTCGCAAATAAACCCGTCACTGTCGTCATGTCTTCCATGAAACAGCCGCTTGGCGAGATGGTCGGCAATATCCTTGAGATGTATGAAGTCGTAAATGTTCTTCGCGGGCAGGGAAAGGAAGATGTCAAGAAAGTCGTTCTGACCATGGCCTCTGAAATGCTCGCACTTTCTGATGCCGGTAACGGTATGACCAGACAGGAACTTGCGGACGCCTGCGAAGAAAAGATCAAAAGCGGTGAAGCTTTTGAGAGATTCGGTGAACTGATCCTTTCGCAGGGCGGTATGCTCCGGTCAGACGGAACTCCGGTATTTGTGGATCGCCCTACGGAGATAATGACAGTCTATGCGGATAAAAGCGGATATATTTCTTCCTGCGATGCGTTGGCGGTCGGGGAGGCATCCTGTCTTCTCGGTGCCGGAAGGATGACGAAAGACGATGTGATCGACATGGGCGCAGGGATCAGGCTCCATAAAAAGATCGGTGATAAAGTTGCACGCGGAGAAGAGCTGTTTACACTTTATACCGGTACAAAGAATCCTGTTTCCGATGACCGTGTGGATGAAGCCCTTTACAAGATGGATGATGCTTATGAAATCTCAGACATCCCCGTAACTCCGCCTCAAGAGATTATTGACGTGATTTCTTCTTAACGGTTGCGAAGGCGGTAAATGATTGTTATAATGCTAAAAGAACGAATGTTCAGATTTACTTAAGGAGTCTTTTTATGATCATTCTGGGTATTGATCCGGGATATGCGATTACGGGTTACGGTGTCGTCTCTTATGAGAAGAATCATTTCACCGTGCTCGATTACGGCGCGATCACGACAAAAGCACATACGCCTTTTGAGCAAAGACTTCTTACTCTTCATCAGCAGATGGATGTGCTCATGGAGCGTCACCATCCGGATGTGATGGCAATTGAAGAATTGTTCTTTGAGAGAAATACGACGACGGCGATCGGTACTGCGCAAGCCAGAGGTGTTGAGATCCTTGCGGCAGCAGAGGCGAATGTGGCAGTATTTGAGTACACACCGATGCAGATCAAGCAGGCTGTCACAGGATACGGCAGAGCTGATAAGAATCAGGTGTCTCAGATGGTCAAAATGCTTCTGAACCTGAAAGAACTGCCCAAGCCCGACGATGTGACAGATGCGCTCGCGATCTGTATCTGTCAGGCACATACAGGCATCAACGATGCTTTTAAAGCCGTATCCGGCTATCAATACGGACGTTATGGGAAGAAGGAGTGGAATGTCTGATGTACGCATATATTAAAGGCACTTTTGTCTCCGCGCGCGGAGAAAATATTGTGATCGAGAATAACGGTATCGGCTATAAGATCTATATGCCAATGCTTTTGCAGGGCAGAATCGGCCATATCGGAGATGAGGTCTGTGTATATACTTATCACTATGTAAGAGAGGATCTCATTGCTCTTTACGGCTTTCCGGAACCGGAAGATCAGGACATGTTCGAACTGCTGCTTACAGTCAGCGGTGTCGGACCGAAGAGTGCGATCGGCGTTGTTGAAGTCCTTCGTCCTTCCGAATTTGCCGTTGCAGTTCTTCAAGGTGACATCAAGAAGATCTGCTCGGTAAAGGGACTCGGTAAGAAGTCTGCGGAGAGGATCGTTCTTGAACTCAAAGACAAGCTGAAAGGCTTTGACATGAAGGAGATCAAAGGAAGCGGCGATACGGTGATATCTCTTTCCGAGCCCGGTCAGAACGAAATTGAGGATTGTGTATCAGCACTTGTGGTCCTCGGTTATCCGGCAACGGAGGCGAATAAAGCGGCCAGATCCGCATATAAAGAAGGCATGACGGTGGAAGAAATGATCCGCAATGCTCTTCGTTATCTGGCAAAGTGATAGAATATATAGAATACATAAGAAACGGTCGAAAGGCCTGAGATTTAAACGGCAGGAATTGTATGGAGTTTAACGATTTTGATCATGATGAGCGTATGATCGCGAGAGAAAGGCTTCCCGAGGATCGTGACGAAAAGAGCCTTCGTCCTTTGTCCTGGGCGGACTATTCCGGCCAGAAACAGGTTACGGATAACCTTAAGATCTTTATTGAAGCCGCGATGCGCCGAGGAGAAGCTCTTGATCACTGCCTTCTTTACGGTCCGCCGGGTCTGGGTAAGACGACACTGGCCGGTATCATAGCCAATGAGATGGGGGTTAACCTTCGTATCACAACGGGTCCCGCGATCGAAAAAGCGGGAGATCTTGCGGCGCTTCTTACGAGCCTTCAGGAAAGAGAAGTGCTTTTCATCGATGAGATCCATCGTTTAAACAGAAGTGTAGAGGAAGTACTTTATCCGGCGATGGAAGACTTCGCCCTGGATATCATGATCGGAAAAGGCCCGGCGGCAAGATCGATCCGTCTGGATCTTCCGAGATTTACGCTCATCGGTGCAACCACAAGAGCGGGTATGCTTTCGGCTCCGCTTCGAGACCGCTTCGGTATGGTTCACCGTCTGGAACTTTACAAACCTGACGAGTTGAAAGTGATTCTGAAAAGAGACGCGGATATACTGAATATCGGTATCGATGACGAAGGACTCGACTGTCTTGCCGGAAGATCGAGAGGTACTCCGCGTATAGCGATCCGCCTTCTGAAAAGACTTCGTGACTATGCCGAGGTCAGAGGTGCCGGTGTCATTAACCGCGAGATCGCTGATTTCGGTCTGGAACAGCTTGCGATCGATGAGATGGGTCTCGATTCTACGGACCGCCGTATTATGTCAACAATCGCCGAGAAGTTCCTCGGCGGCCCGGTCGGCTTGGAAACACTTGCCGCATGTACGGGTGAAGATGCGGGTACGATCGAAGATGTCTATGAACCGTTCCTGATGCAGTGTGGCTTTATTGCCAAAACACCGCGGGGACGCGTTCTTGCACCGCAGGGATGGAAACATCTCGGACTCGCATGTCCGGCTGATTTGGAAAGACGTCTGACCGGACTCGGGATTTCGAAATACGCAGCCGCTCCTTCTCAGATGACGATCGATGAACTTAAGGGAGAAGATTAAGATGAGCACCGAAACTGACGGCAAACTTCTGCTTCATGCTTGTTGTGCTCCTTGTGCCGAATATCCGGTATCCGATCTTCTGTCACAGGGGATCCGTCCGGATGTTCTTTACTATAATCCCAATATACATCCGAAGTTCGAGTTTGAAAGAAGAAGAGAGCAGATCGAAAAACTCGGGCAGATCTACGGTCTTTCCTGTCTGTATTCGGATGATTTCCGGATGGAAGACTGGCTTTCCAAAGCTTGGGAAGGAAAGTATGATTCCCGATGCGACATGTGCTATTTTATCCGGATGGATCATGTTGCCGGATATGCAAAAGAACACGGATATCAGGCCTTTGGAACCAGCCTTCTTGTGAGCCCTTACCAACAGCATGATAAGATCGCATCGATCGCTAATGAATGTGCTAAGAAATACGGAGTCGATTTTGCTTACTATGACTGGCGTCCTCATTTTCGGGAAGGACAGTCAATGGCCAGGGAACACGGGCTGTATCGTCAGAAATACTGCGGTTGTATCTATTCTCTTGAAGAATCCGATTTTAAAGAGAAGATTATTTCAGGTTTCCCTGATTTTCCGGAAGCTTTGCGCTGACCAAAAGCGTATTGTATTCTTCGTAAATCACCATACCGGGCTTTCCTTTCGGTATCTTTTTGACATGGCTTACCGGACAGTAATCGATCTCGACTCGGACATCGTACTCGGTCTTGGATTCGCTTATTACGTTTGAAAAGGGCTTGTTGCTCCTTGAGTAATATGCTGCAACAGATGCAGCCTGAGTGATTGCTTTGTCGGAAGGTGCTTTTCCATATGTGCGCAGTATGACATGTGTGCCCGGAAGATTTTTCGCATGAAACCACAGATCCTCTTTTGCCGCAATGTGGAAAGTCAGATTGTCATTTTGGATGTTGTTTCTTCCCGAAAGCACCTCGAGACCGCCGTCAACATAGTATTTACGGGGATCTGAAGGATCCGCGGTCTTCTTATCCGAAGAGGGTCTGTTCTTTTTTGCCTGTGCAGCACGGGCTGCCTGACGGAGATTTCTCGAAGAGGCCTTACCGGATTTGGATTTGCCCGGATAGTAGACCTGATTCGCGTTGTTTTGTTTCGAACGTTCTTCCGTATCTCCTGAAAGAGAAGTCTTTATCTCGTATTCGAGCGCCTGCAGATCCTCGATCTCACTTGCGGCATCCACGGCGTGAAGAAGGGAGTCGAGATATGCGACCTCGTCTTTTTCGGCTTCGAGGAAGCGAAGAGCAGATTCTCTTCTGCTGATTGCTTTTCTATATCTTTTCAGATAGAGCTGACCTTGCTCGGAAGCCGTCATGCCGGGCTCAAGTTCGATCGTCGTCGACTGTCCGAAATCCGGATAATCCGGGATCTTGAGGGATGTATCTTCCGGTTTGATAAGATACTGATAAGCAAGCACCAGTTCGCCTTCCCGCTTGAGTTTTTCGGCATTGTCGGTATCACGGATATCTTCTTCGTGAATGGAGAGTTTTTTGGACGCATGGTGAAAAGCCATCGTCAGGATCGATCGGATCTTGCGGCGTCTGGCTTCAAAACGCATACGCATGTCCGAAAAGTACTGGACCTGATCCATGGCTTCGGAGATAGTCTTACAGGCTCTCGGGATCCCGGCATCTTTTAATGCCAGTGCATGCCAGTCTTTGGGTTCTCCATCGATAAAAAACACCGTTGGCGAAGGCTTGCTGCTGCATATATCCGTAAGAATTGTCCGGCAGATGGGAAGAAGGACAGAGATCTGATCGGCAGAAATAGAAGAATATCCGCATCTGGGGTCGATCTTTGCCTGAAAACATATGTCGTTTGCCAAAAGAGGCGAGAATCCGAGGATCGAGTCAAGAAGAGCCTTTGCGACCGGACGCTGCATGGAATCTTTAAGGATCGGCATTTCACCACTTTCGATCATGGAAAGTGCATGGTCAGGAGCAATCTTTCCCTGGGCAGGCGGCGCTTCGTAAATACGGGCAGGCATGATCTCGCGGACACGGCTTGTGCTGCTGTCGACGTGCACCAAAGCATCAATGATCCTGTTTTCCGAATTTAGGAAGATGATATTACTGTATCGGCCCATCATTTCGATGACCAGTTTTTTTGTCGAGGTATCATGCAGTTCATCAGTAACAGATATGGAGATCTCTATGATCCTTTCGAAATGCGGACATTCCACGCTCAGAATACGCGCTCCCTGTAGGTGCTTTCGAAGAAGCATACAGAAATTCGGCGGCATCTGCGGGTTTTCACGCATGTGCTCTGTCAACTGGACTCTCGGACTTTGAGGATCGCAGCTTAAAAGAAGTTTGCAATTGCCGTTTTGGGAACGAACGGTAAAGAACACGTCAAAACGTCCGGGCTGGTAGATCTTGTCGATTCTGGCTCCGGCCAGTTCTTTGTTCAGCTCATTGGCGAGAAGGTGAGTAGAGATACCGTCCAGTGGCATAGATCATTCCTCGGATCCTTCATCCGACATTTCAGAAAGCTCTTTATGCTTGAAACGGTCGAGGATAATGAATACGATCCATCCGATTAGCATAGCGGCGATGATCTCGATACCGAGAACCGTGAAAAAGAGATCGTAGTGATTCATGGCAATAAGGAAATCCAGTCCGATCAGTACCAGGATCCCGAGTAGAAGATAAAGTGCTTTTCCCCAAGAATAAGACCATATCACGGAATAAAGAGGTTCCTTATCTTCGTAAACGGTGCTCTGACGCGAGTTTTTAGCCGAACGAGAAGACGCCGGCGCTTTTTTCGAAGTACTGCCGGATTTCTGATCAGATCGTTTTGTTGTATTTGTCTTTCGCTGTGCCATAAAAGATCAGACCTGTTCGGAAGGATCCTTAAGATCGCCCTTGCTTGCAAGAAGTTTCTTGATCTTGTCGGTCGGCTTAATGAGATTTGACAACGACGAGTCGTGGTTGATCGCATCGATAAGCAGAGCAACGAATTTGCTCATGTTTACGTCAGCAAACCATGGAGCTGCAAGGAGTTCCGGACGTCTGTAGATCAGGTTGGTAGCAAATACCTTGGAAATGATACCTTCCTCATAGGCTTTGTCGAAATGCTCAACACCTTCCGTGAAAAGACCGAAAGTGACTGCGCAGTAAATGTTTCTTGCTCCGCGCTGCTTCATCTCGCGTGCGATATCCAGCATGGAATCACCGGAAGAGATC
>CAJOLL010000003.1 GCA_905235455.1 uncultured Clostridia bacterium | reverse complement strand
GAGGTTCGCGCTGTCCATGCCGCCGGAGAGCAGGATACCGATGCTGTCGTACTTCGCGTAGAGCTCATCAAACTGCCGCTGAATCTCGCGGTCGATGTCCTCCGACGTGCGCACGGCGACGCGCTGGTCATCATCAATGGGACGGTAGTTAGTGTGCTGGAATCCTTCGCAGAAGTCCATACCGTCTTTCCATATATAGCGGAAGGCTATATACGAGCTTAAGCAAAAATCTTTGTCTGTCATAGTTAAAATCTATTTTAAGTCTGTGAGGTCGTGTTTACGGACGGCGGAAAACAATACAATCCGCTTGAAAAACCCGATCCCGATCTTACCCTTTCCGCCGAGGAACGGGAAATAGGCGGTCTTGGCATTTTTATGACCAAAAAACTGACTGATAAAATTGAATACCGTTTTGAAAACGGAAACAATATTCTTATAACGGAGAAGAATTTTGAGTAAACTTGATGACGCGATAAAATTTGCGACCGACGCGCATTCCGGACAAAAACGTAAAATGGTTAATACGCCGTATATATTGCATCCTTTGGAAGCGGCGACGATATCCGAGACATATTTCTCGATCTCTTCCGCATTGTGAGCGATGCCGGCAACGGCTTCTTTGCGCTCGGCATCCGTCTCGTAGATATCCTCGTCGAGCGCGCGGGAATAAAGCTTGATCGCAGAAAGCGGTGTTTTGATATCGTGCGAAAGCGATAGGATCAGAGTTTTCTTGTCCTTCTGAAGTTCGAGCTCACGCTCTTTTTTGGACTCCAGATCGTCGCGCAGCATGTTAATGCCCCAGAGGAATTTCCCGAAGAATTTGTTCTTATCTTCCTTGACCGGAGCCGAGAGATTGCCGCGTGCGAGCTGCACGGAATAATCACTCATTTTGTGGAACGGACGAAGGATCTTGCGGCCGATATAGATCAAAACGAAAGAGACGGAAATAAGGGCGATTCCAAGTCCGGCATTCATATAGATCAGAGGGAGGATGTTTGCCTTATCCTGGTATTCGAAAGTATAAAGATCATCACCGATCGGTTTGACGACATATTCGGAATTGATCACGGATTTCGGATCGAAAAGAGAAATACGGGTGATCGAAGCATATTCCCCGCAGACCGATTCGATGGAAGCTCCGCCATTGATGTCATCCACGGCGCGCTTGATATCGACCATGTACTGCCTCTCTGTCTTATTCCGGAGGCTTCCGAGCATGAGGGCGTTACAGGTGATGATCAGCAGGACATAAAGACCCAGGATGATGCATGTGAACCATCGATACTTATTCATAGCGGTACCCTGTGCCCCAGATTGTGATGATGTGCTTCGGATTCTTCGGATCTTTTTCGATCTTCTCGCGGAGCCACTTGATGTGAACTGTCAGCGTCTGGATCTCCGAATCACTGTCGGATCCCCAGATATTGTTGAAGATATATTCTTTTTTCAGAGTCGTATTTTTGTTTTCAATCAGAAGCAGGAGAAGCGTGAATTCTTTTTCCGTCATGACCAGAGGTTTCCCGGCAAGCGTTGCCGTCCGCTGCACGGTATTCAGACGAAGGTCGCCGTCGATGACTTCCTCGATTGCGTATTTGCGCTTAAAGATCCCGCGGATCTTGGCCAGCAGGATGTCGATATCGTAGGGCTTTTCAATGTAGTCGTCGGCACCGAGGGAAAGGCCTTCGAGCTTGCTGTCCTTGTCGGATCTGGCGCTCGCGATGATGATATGTGTATTGGAAGTCTCGCGGATCTTACTGCACACGGAAAATCCGTCGATCCCCGGAAGCATGATATCCAGAACGATGAGTTTGGCCCCGTACTTCTCGAAAAGCTCCAGTGCGCGTTCTCCCGTCGGGGCGATCGCGACGGTGTAGTTTTCTTTTTTCAGAAAAGCACTTAAAATGTCCCCGATCTCTTTGTTGTCTTCGCAAATGATGATGTCCGGCATACTTTCTCCCAGTCCCCCGCGCAGGAAATAACTGCGCCATTGATCTGAACCCATTATACCATGCGTGAATTGATGGGTGATCTTCGCGCGGGTGCTCCCGGTATGGAAACGCTTCCCGAAAAGATCGACGATCCCCGGATTACAAACACAGACGCATTCCGAAAAGCTCGGGAATCCCCTAATTGCAAACGGATATGCAAATAGAAGACATTAATTCCGAAGGCATGCTCTTGTTGAAAAGCACCGTGGAAATTAGTATGTTGTCAGAAGGAGGATGAAACTGTGACCGACAACATCCAAAACATGAAAAAACATACATGCCCGGCATGCGCGGCGCCGCTTCGGATCAACACCAAACTGCAGATGTACGAGTGCCCGTTTTGCGGGGTGACTTATGATTACGAATACTTCCGCGAGGATGACGTACTTGATCGCGCCGAGCGTGCGCTGAGGGCCGGTGAATATAATTCTGCTGCCGAGGCATATGATTTCATGCTCACGAAAGAGCCGCACAACTTCGTCGCGCTTCGCGGTAAGATCATGGTCTCCGCCAAGGCCAAGAGCATGCATGAGTTCCGTGATCCGAACCGTCTGCGTTCATTGAATTATTCCAAGATCAATACTGAGATCGACCAGGCGATCTTTGCTTCGGAAAACAAAAGCAGAGATTATTTTTCCAAGCTCAAAGAACTTGTCGCTGCGGGAAAAGAGTACAAAGACGTGATCATGAACATCACCAAAAGAAGAGAGCAGAGGAAGCTTCAGGGCAAGAAGATCCAGTATTACACCCGTGCGAAGACGCAAAACTATGTGGATATCGGCGACAAAAATACTGAAGTGTCCGTACATCCGAAGGACCTGATATCTGCGGCGATCGTGATGTACATCATATGGTGCCTTTTGGTGGTGATCATGTCGCTCTCGATTTTTAGTGTTTCGACGACATCGACGACTACAACGAACTACTATTACGTCCGTCACGGCAACAATATCGACGTAATGATCATGGCTCCGAGTCTGAATTCTGATCAGATGCAAGCTCTGGATCCTGAATACATCAACAGTGCCCGGGAAGAGATCATAGACGACTCCGGACTCGACGAAGAGATCATAGTGTATCGGGATCCTGAGACGAAGGCAAAGAAAGAAGCTGAGAAGAAGGCGAAAGAAGAAGAAGAGGAACGTGCAGAGAAAAAGAAAGCACAAGATAGAGCCGGAAGGATCGCCATCGTCGCATTTCTGATCGTCGTTCCCGGAATTGCCTGCGCGATCTATTGCATGTATATGAAGAAGAAACTGAAGCAGATCAATAAGATCGAGCACACGATCAACGTCTACAGTGAACAGGCTTCCGAGATATCGGATCAGATCCTGACCCACGAGTCAGAAGCGGTATCGATAAGAAGGAAGATCTCGCTTCTTTACAAGGAACTGACCGAGATCGATCCTGTTCCGGACATGCAGAATATGCCGATCGAAAAAAGGCCGGGAATCGCCAGAAGGTGGCAGTGACCAGATGATCGGATCCCGACACCGTGGTGGTGATCCTTCGGGAAAAACAGAAGAGTCCTGTTCGGATTTTCCGCGGATTTTTCATAGGGATGTGTGATATACTTGTATGGAAGTCAAATAAGGACCGGTACTTCCCATGCAGTTTGTATTATCTCAAAAGACCATTAAAGACGGAAAGGCAGCGCTCCTGATCGACGGAGGGCTGCCTTCCGGTATTCATAAGATCGCAACAAAGATCCAAAGCGACATCAAAGCCGTCTTCGGTGTGGCGCCGGAGATCTATTCCCTGGACTTCCTCGGCAAAAGCACCGCCGAGGCCAAGCGCGCGAGAGAAAAGATCGAGTATCCGATCCTTATCCTCATGGATCAAAGCGGTTCCCCAAAAGCGGCCGGTACAGGTGAAAATAAGGGTGCTTCAAAAGGATCTTCCACGAGTAACACTCTTACAAATCTTGAAAAATCAGGCCTTCTCGACCTTTCGAAAGTTCGCGGGAAGCGCGAAGTATATCTTCACAAGATCATCGAAAAGCTCCCGGCGGAAGAGGTCGGTCTGAAGAAAAAAGGAAGCCAAACAGGCGAAGGAAAAGTGCTTTTGCCGAAGAATAAGGCAGCGCTGGTGATCGCGGGATCGGATAAGAGAGGAACGATCTACGGTCTTTTTGCACTGTCAGAAATGCTCGGGGTATCGCCGTTTATCGACTGGCTGGATGTCATGCCGGAAAGAAAAACGGAAATAACGATCCCCGGAAAATATGAGTTTGTTTCCAAGGAGCCTTCGGTAAGGTTTCGCGGATTTTTCATCAACGATGAATGGCCGGCATTCGGAAACTGGTGCAACAAGCGCTTCGGCGGATTTAATGCCAAATGCTACGAGCACGTTTTCGAGTTGCTTTTGCGCCTGAAGGGCAACTATATGTGGCCGGCGATGTGGTCGGCGATCTTCCCGAATGACGGACCGGGACTTGCGAGCGCGGAACTGGCAGATGAACTCGGTGTCGTCATGGGCATGTCCCACCATGAGCCGTGCCTCAGACAGGGCGAGGAATATAAGTATCTGCGCGGGCCGGGCTCGATCTACGGCGACGCA
This sequence comes from uncultured Clostridia bacterium, assembly GCA_905235455.1. GTDB lineage: Bacteria > Bacillota > Clostridia > Saccharofermentanales > Saccharofermentanaceae > Scatonaster. The sequence continues at coordinate 56,104 of CAJOLL010000003.1, read as the reverse complement.
TGGAATTTCCTCAGTAACGAGAAGGGCATCACGAAGTTCTGGGAAGACGGACTGATCCGTAGTGGCAAGTTTGAAAACGTCATCACCGTCGGAATGCGTGGCGAGGCAGACACCGCCATCATGGGCAAGGAAGCGACGCTTAAGGACAACATTGATCTTCTTCGGAAGGTCCTGAAAACGCAGAACCGCCTGATCAAAAAGTACGTCAATAAGGACCTTGATGAAGTGCCGAGAATGCTCGCGCTCTATAAAGAAGTCGAGCCGTATTTTTACGGTGACGAGAAGACGCCCGGACTCATGGGAGATCCGGAACTTGAGGGCGTGACACTTATGCTCTGTGACGATAACTTCGGAAACTTAAGGACCGTCCCGACGCCGGAAATGCGCAATCACAAGGGCGGGTACGGCATGTATTACCATTTCGATTATCACGGATATCCGATCTCTTACGAGTGGTTCAATACCTCTCATCTTCCGAAGGTCTGGGAGCAGATGACGACTGCATACGACTGCGGCATCAGAGATCTGTGGATCGTCAACGTCGGCGATATTTTCAGCACGGAATACCCGCTCTCGTTCTTCCTCGATCTGGCCTATGACTTCGATAAATGGGGCACCTCCAACAAGAATGCCGCACATGAATATACGAAGCTGTTCGTCGAGAAATACTTCGGAACGACGCTTTCGGCGGCACAGAAAAAGCAGGTCAATGACCTCCTTCTCGGATATACCCGGATCACGGCCGCACGCAGAACCGAAGCGATGAACGACGATGTCTATGCGCCGTTTGCTTACGGGGAAACCGAAGATCTTCTCAAGAGGATCGACAAGCTCATGAGCACTACTTCCAAACTGTATGACACGCTCACTGCTGCGGGCACCGGAAAGGCATCCGAAAAAACCGACGGCGCGGACGCAGCGAAGGCTTCCGCAAAAGCTGCCGGCGCGGGCGTAGCGAAGGATTCCGCAAAAACTGCCGGCGCAGGCACCGGGAAACTCTCCGCGAACGTGGCATACCGCTTCTATGAACTTGTGTATCTGCCGCTGATGGCGAATCTCAATGTGCAGAAGATGTGGCTTCTGACGACGCAGAATCACGCATATGCGAAGATCGGAAGCACATACGCGATGACGCTCGCGGAGAAGGTCAGCGAGTGTTTGGAATTCGATCAGGAGATCGTGGATGAGCTGCATAAGATCCACGGCGGAATGTGGTACGGCATGGGTCTTTCCGAGCATATCGGTTTCAAAAACTGGTGCGAAGAAGGCTGCCAGTATCCGGTCGTGCACACGTTCCTGCCGGGCAATAAAGACCGCCTGATCGTGACGGTCCCGGATACGGGCGATTATTCAGAAGGTTATTTTTGGACGCGAAAAGCACTTGTCCTTCCTTCTTTCCTCGACCCGCGTGTAAAAGAAGGCGCGCTTGAACTGACCACAGGATGCGATAAGAAGATATCTTTCCGTATCGAGTGCGATGCGAAGTGCCTTCAGATCACACCTTCATCCGGAACGGTGGATCCGAGAACGAGAAAGATCGTCAAGATAAAGATCGACCGCTCGAAACTTCCGAAGAAGGGAAGCGCGGCTGCAAAAAAGAACGAACCCGCAAAGATCACGATAAGATTCGGCGAAGGCGCTTTTGTAGATGTGGAAGTACCGCTTACGACAGATGCGCCGGAGTATATCTCCATCCTTGCGGAGAACTTTACGGAGAACCTCCCGGGCAAGGCGGGCTCCTTTGAAAAGATCCCGGACTATAACCGCGGCATGTCCGCCATGAAAGCATTCCCGCAGGATGTGACCTTTAAAAAGGCCGGGGACGCGCCGAAACTCACCTATCTTCTAGATGTTCCGAAGGCCGGAAAATATGCGCTGCGCCTGATGACCAACCCGAGCAATCCGCCGACGCGCGAACCGGAGATCTTCTTCGGTGTAAGCGTTAATGACGGAAAAGAGAAGAAGGTCAACATGATCCCGGAGGGCTTTGCCGTAGGAGATAACCAGCTGATCTGGAAGCAGGGCGTGCTCGATAACATCCGTATCACCGAGGTCGGACTCGATCTGAAGGAAGGAAAGAACACCATCGGGATCCGCGCGGTCAGCCCGAACTTCGTGCTAATGAAACTGGTGCTTTTCGAAGAGGGGAAAGCACCGATGGACTCCTATAATGGTCCCAAAGAGAATCAGCCGGTACAAACTGAGAGAAAATAAGCGATTAAAAGAGGGGTGTCTCAAGACCTGAAGTGAACTCCGGAAGTTTTTGTTCAACTTCCGGGGTTCACTTCAACCATGAGGCGCCCCTTGTTATATCATTTCCGGAAACTTACAGAAACTTGAACTATAAGGCTTTTTGTGGGATACTTTCTTTGCTTATTTCGCATATGACGTAACCACAAGGAGGCAGTATGGAAGAAGCATTGAGAAATCAGTTTGTTAAGACCGTGCAGGATTTTACCGGAATGACGGGCATTTACCTGCCGGATGACGTGGAGAAGAGACTTCGGGAGCTTCGCGATTCGGAATCGATCGAGAATGCGAAGACGATGTATGACTGCATGATCGAGGATCTTTCCCTTGCAAAAGAACTTCACCGCCCGCTTTGCCAGGACACGGGCGTCCTTCAGTATTTTGTCGAAGTCGGAACGGAATTTCCGTATTTGGCGGATATCGAAAGTGTACTCGTTGAAGCTGCTCGAAAAGCAACGCTCGAGACGCCGCTCCGTCCGAATGTCGTGGAGCCGCTTGGCGAACACAATACCGGCGATAACACCGGCTACGGCGCCCCTTATATCGAATATGATCTTGTTCCGAGTTCTTCGGACCTGCGCCTCCGCATGTATATGGCCGGCGGCGGATGCTCGCTTCCGGGCAGAAGTAAGGTCCTGATGCCGCTTGAGGGCGTTGAGGGCGTCAAGAAATTCGTCTATCAGACGATCCTCGACTGGGGCGTGAATGCCTGCCCGCCGCTGTGCATTGGTATCGGTCTCGGCACCTGCGCGGCGACCTCCGCGATGCTTTCCAAGAAGGCACTTCTGCGTCCGATCGGCACACGTTCTTCTTATCCGGAAGTCGCCAAGCTCGAAGATGAGATCCAGGCGGGGCTCGATTCTCTCGGCATTGCGCCTCTGGGATTCGGCGGCAGCCACACTGTATTAAATGTAAATATCGAGGCGGCAGCGCACCACCCGGCAACACTGGGTGTCGGTATCACGACCGGCTGCTGGGCGACAAGAAGAGGCGAGATCATCATCCATAAGGATCTCACTTCCGAGATCATTTCCCATAAAAAAGCACTTGCCGCGGCGGCAGATGCGAAGAAAGGCTGAGGAGGCGTGAGATCTATGAAAAAAGTACTGACCACTCCTATTACATATGATCAGATCAAGGATCTGAAGATCGGAGATACCGTTTATCTTACAGGGATGCTCGCGACCTGCCGTGACAGCGGCCACAAGAGAGTCGTAAAAGAAAAGATATTCCCGGAAAACTTCGAGTTTAAAGACGGTGCGATCATCCACGCCGGCCCGATCGTCGGAAAAGACGAGAACGGCAAGCAGTACATGGTCTCGATCGGACCTACGACCAGCCGCCGTATGGAAGCTGCAGAAGCGGACTTCATCGAGCAGACAGGCATCCGTGTGATCATCGGTAAGGGCGGTATGCTCGAAAAGACGACGGAAGCCTGCAAGAAGTTTGGTGCGATCCACTGTGCATATCCGGGCGGATGTGCGGTTGTTGCCGCCCGGGAAGTCGAAGAGCTTCAGGGCGTCGAGTGGATGGATCTCGGCATGCCGGAGGCCCTGTGGATCATGAAAGTCAAGGAATTCGGCCCGCTGGTCGTATCCATCGACACACAGGGAAATAACCTCTTCGAGAACAACACGAAGATCTTCAAAGAGAGGTTCGACAAACTCGTGCAGGGTTAAGGCCTGCGCTCGCGGTAATCTGTTCTATTATTTGTTCTATTTTTTCGGAATTATTAGAACGAAACATAGAATCTCATTGAAAGTTCTATGTTTCGTTCTATTTTTCACATGTTTTTAGAACAAAACCTAGAACAGTGTCAGACGTTCAAATCTTTCTGGATAATATTCTCTACTTCAGAAAGAGAAATCCCCTTTTCTTTTGCGATGCGGGAAAGATCTTCGTACTCGATCTTCTTTCTCGTCGTGCCGTAGCCGGAAGAGACCTTCACCCTGACAGGTCCGAAAGAAGTATCGACTTTGTAGATCTGTCTGTCGAGCATATAGCGCTGCATCTGTGTTTCGCGGATGCCGATCGTCGACGTGTGCTCGAAAAGCAGCCGGACGAATTTCTCCTTATCTTCGGGTTTGCAGAGTACGCGAAGAAGGATGCCCGGACGGGATTTTTTCATGCCGCAGGGAACAGTGAACACTTCATTTGCGCCTGCTTCGAAAAGCCGCTCCATCGCAAATCCGACCGCTTCGCCGGTCATGTCATCGACATTGCAGGAAAGCTCGATGATGTCGCCGTTGGACGCAAAAGAAGATCCGGAAGCTACCGATGCAGATCCGGAAGCTGCAGAAGCACTTTCCGCAGCTGGAGCGGAGGCAAAAGATGCATCAGCGGAAACTGTAGATTCGATGCTCTCTTCTACCGTTTCGCCGAGCATAACGCGTACGCAATTGGCTCTCGGGAAGTCCTTTTTGCCCATGCCGTAGCCGATGGCGCAAGTTTTCATAAGGGGCTGTTTTCCGAAGCCCGTTGCAAAATGCTTCAGAAGTGCGGCGCCTGTCGGTGTGCAGAGTTCGGCGTTGATGTCTGCACTGTATGTGGGGATCCCCTGAAGGATACGCGCCGTCGCCGGAGCCGGAACGGGAAGGATCCCATGAGCGCATTTGACAGTTCCGGAACCGACGTGGATCGGAGAAACGATCACTTCGTCCGGAGCAAGTTTTTTCATGAGAAGGCAGACCGCTGTAATGTCCGCAACCGCATCCATCGAGCCGACCTCGTGGAAATGGATCTGGTCGACAGGCTGACCATGCACGTGGCTTTCGGCCTCGGCGATCTCCTGATAAACAGCCAGTACATCCAGTGCCACCGAAGTGGGAAGCTTCATGTGATCCCCCACGATATGCTCGATATCGTGCATGCTGCTGTGATGGTGCGAATGGCCATGCTCATGGGAATGTTCGTGCTCATGTTCGTGTTCGTAGTGATGGATGTGCTCATGTTCGTGGGAAAGTTCATGATCGTGGTCGCATCCGCAGCCTTCTTCCTCACCGTTAATGAGCACTGACATGTGCGTGCCGGTAATGCCGCATTTGACAGCAGGTTCTGTCACATATCTGACGCCGGGGATCCCGCGAGAATTCAGTTTCTCAACAAAAGCTTCACGATCTTCTTTCGGAAGAAGCTCGAAAAGTGCTGCGCTCAGCATGTCGCCGGCAGCTCCCATGGAACAGTCGATGTACAGAACCTTCATTTTTTTGCCTCCATATGATTGATCATGCTGGCCAAATAACCGGCGCCGAATCCGTTGTCGATGTTAACGACCGAAACGCCGCTGGCGCAGGAATTGAGCATCGAGAGCAGTGCGGATAATCCTTCAAAAGCAGCACCATATCCGACGGATGTAGGAACGGCAATGACCGGGCAGTCGGCAAGTCCGCCGATGACACTCGCGAGCGCGCCCTCCATGCCGGCGATTGCGATGATGACGCTTGCCGACATGATCTCTTCTTTATGTGCAAGAAGGCGGTGAAGTCCGGCAACACCCACATCGTACAGACGGACGACTTCGTTACCGTAGCTTTCCGCTGTGATGGCGGCTTCTTCCGCAACGGGGATATCGCTGGTACCACCGGTTGCGACGACGATCTTTCCGATGCCGTCGGCTTTCGGAAAAGCACCGTAATATCCGATGCGAGCATCTTTACAGTAAGTGATATCGTGAGCGGCATTGACTTCGGAAGCAGCCTCTTCAGAAAGACGAGTAATCAGGATACGGTCCTGCCCGTTATTGATCATGGACTTCATGATCCCGATGATCTGCGACGGTGTTTTTCCCGCGCCATAGATCACCTCGGCCACTCCTTGGCGGATACTCCTGTGGTTGTCCACTTTCGCAAATCCGAGATCATCAAAAGGCGCGGCTTTCAACTTCAGGAGAGCTTCCTCCGAAGTGATATCGCCGCGCTCAAGTGATGCAAGTATTTGTTTGATCTCCGTGTTCATTATCAGTTCTTTTTTGAAAGAAGTTTGGCCTTAAGAACACCCTTCGGATCATTTACCAGCAGAACGACCAGCCAGATAATCAGTCCCAGGGCTATGACGGTAAGCCCGAGGAAAGCATCGTTGATCATGTCGGCAGTTGCCGGCTGGAAGAATTGGTCTTTCAGTTCGGCGTACTCGAAGATGGCATCGCAGGTCCACATCAGGGAAGCACCCCAGTAGATCAGAGCGAGAGTACCGACTTTAAAGTCGTCCTTCGGAGCATTCTTATACCAAACGACAGTTGCGATAATCGCAGCAAAAACGGTCAGTAATAAAGTCATAACAACACCTCACTTCTTTTCATCGGAAGACTCCTCGACAACGATCTCGGCGAGCTTGCCGGCGCGCTTTTCCAGACGGGAAGAAACGATGACCATGCCTGCCCATACCACGGTTACGAGAAGTGCCATCGCTACACCGACGGTTGCCATCTCGTGGAACATTTCAGAACGGGAAGAAGGATCATTTGCCGCCGTCAGGAACGGGAACCACGGTACGACTTCACCGTGCCAAACATGCTCGAGCATGAGAAGAGCGGAACCTCCCCAGAGCATATTATTGAGCCATTTCAGCTTATGAGAAAAACGGGATTTTTCAACGATCTCGGAAGAACCCTCGTGTTGGATCTCCATATTTGATTCTTTCTTTGCAAGAAATTTCTGTGCAATCGTAGTGATGATAGCTTCAGTTGTAGGAACTAAAAAACAAGCCATAAATTTGTGCCTCCTTAAACTTCAGGAAAATAAGATGTGAGACATCTCTCATATTCTTTCACACGATAATTATACTTTCTTTAGAAAAGCGATTCAACTAAACAGCTGTACTTCGACAAAATTCCGAAAGTTTTTGACACGATAGGCATACGAAGTATTTTGTCATATTGCCCCCGGAAAAAACATGAACAGCAACGAGACTTCAGGAGACGACACGACGATCGTCGCATATTGCCCCGGGAAAAAACATGAGCAGCAACGGCCAAAGACCCTTGCTGCCCGGTGGTCAGACGATTACTGTGCCTGAACGGCGGTCATTGCGACGGTGTTGACGATATCCTCGACAGAGCATCCGCGGGAGAGGTCGTTACACGGTTTTGCAAGACCCTGAAGAACCGCGAAGCAGTCGGCGTTACCGATACGCTGAGTTATCTTATATCCGATATTACCTGCCTGAAGATCCGGGAAGATAAGGACGTTCGCACGTCCGGCGACCGGAGAACCAGGAGCCTTCGATGCACCGATCTCCGGAACGAGAGCGGCATCAAACTGCATCTCGCCGTCGAGAAGAAGATCCGGGGCGAGTTCGTGTGCGATCTTTGTTGCTTCCTGCATCTTTGTGACCAGATCGTGCTTCGCACTGCCCTTTGTGGAGAAGGAAAGAAGCGCAACTCTCGGCTCTTCGATGCCACAGAGGATACGCGCGGTCTCTGCTGCAGATACGGCGATCTGAGCAGTCTCTTCTGCAGTCGGGCACGGATTAACGACACAGTCGGCATAGACCAGAAGGCCATCTTCGCCGAGTTCTTTGTTCGGGCACTCCATCAGGAAGCTGCTCGAAACGATCGACATGCCCGGTTTTGCCTTAATGATCTGAAGTGCAGGACGGAGCATATCGCCGGTGGTGTGAACGGCACCGGAAACAAGTCCGTCCGCATCGCCGAGCTTGACCATCATGATGCCATAGTACATCGGATCCTTGACGATCTTCTTTGCGTCTTCCTCAGTTACGCCCTTCGCCTTGCGGAGTTCATAGAAAGCATTTGCATATTCATCGAATTTCACACTGTTACACGGATCAATGACCTCGATGCCCGTGATATCAGCACCCTGTTCAGAAGCGACCTTTGCAACCGCAGAAGGATCACCGAGAAGGACCGGCTCAGCCAGACCGTCTTTTTTGATCAGCTCGGCTGCCTTTACCGTACGTGGCTCGTCACCTTCCGGAAGAACGATACGCTTCACATTTGCCTGTGCTTTCGCTCTGATTTTCTCAATTAAACTCATAGTAAAATCCTCCTTAGAGATCCATTCCCGGGAATCCGTCCCAGACCGGTTTGCCTGTGTATATGAGCGGGGTGAGCTTACCCTGCATGACTTTCAGTGCCGGAAGAGCCAGAGCTTCCTGCTCCATCTCGCCCGGATAATCGGCAATCGGAGCGATCCAGCCACAGCGCTTTTCGATCGTTGCCCTGACATCCGGAAAACGGAGAAGTCCGCCTGTCAGAAGGATGCCGTCGACTTTGCCGCAGAGGACGCAACTCATCTCACCGATCATCTTGCAGATCTGATACAGCATCGTGTTCCAGACAAGCGATGCCTTCGTGTCACCCTTGTCGACCAGATCATGGATCGTATCTGCATTGGCCGTTCCGAAAAGATCAACGAAACCGCCGGCTCTCGAGCAGCGGAGACGAACGTCCGCGACCGAGTGTTCTTCAATATAATCCAAAAGGGAAAGCACCGGTACGGATCCGATTCTTGTCGGTGTAAAAGCGCCTTCTCCGTCGGCGCCCATGTTACCGTCGACCATCTTGCCATGGTCATGAGCGCTGACCGTGATGCCGCCATCGATGTGGGCGACAACAAAATTACAGTCTTCGTATTTCTTATTCATGACATGCTCCGCGTGATACTCCGCAACGGCCTTCTGGTTGAGAACGTGGGAGTGAGAGACACGGTAAATGCCCTTGATACCGGTAAGTCTTGCATAGTCACAGTACTCGTCGACGTTGGTCGGGTTCAGCGTGAAAGCCGGCTTATTGAATTCCTGCGCGAACTTCCAGGCGAGCATAACGCCCAGTTTCGCGGGGTGTTCACTTCCGCCGACGGCTGCGACCGTATCGTCATAGAGCTTCTGGTCGATCTTCGTGATACCGCCCGGCTGCGTGCAGGCAGAACCGCCGCGACCGACGAAAACGTCGATCTCTTCCGGAGGGACGCCCTCATCTTTGAGCATATTCAAGATGACTTCGTAGCGGAAAGGCATTTGATCGTTTACGTGCGGGAACGAAAGAAGCACGTCCGCATCGTGAAAAAGGCTCTTTTCAAAGAGTGATGTTTCGTTTTCAAAAAGGCTTACCTTCGTCGAAGTAGAGCCCGGGTTGATGATCAGCAGTTTATATTTCTTGTCTTCCGGCATATGTGTTTCTCCTGTGAAATCCGTTATTTCCGGCTTTGCAGGTCCGCAATGGACCAACCGCAAGTGTATTCTATACCGCTGTTTTTCGAAAAACAATTGAATAAAGGTAAATAAATAAGAGACGTAAAAGAACCTAAACGGAAACGCACCTGACGGCAGATCTGAGGACAACGGAATCAACATGATGAAGAAAAAGACGAGAAAAGACACAGTTACGTAACAATTCGCTCGACAAAAGGTGCTAAAATGGCGATAAGGACTACCATGGAGGATGGTCGTCATTATGACATCATGACCCGGTGCGCCCCAAGGCGTTTGGCGGAATGGTGCTATTGTGTTATTCGCAAAAATCCTCTCACTCACTTGCCGCTGACCTTGTAAGGGGATGCTATAAGGAGGGACATAAATGGGAAAGAAGAAGATAATATCAATGATCGTGAGCGTCGCCATGATTGTGGCTATGTTCCCCATGATCGTGCATGCAGATGATCAGCAGTTCAGTTTTGCCGATTTACAGGCACAGCTGGAAGCATCTGATGGCGAACGTGTTGTGTTGACGGAGAATTGTACGGCTCTAAATGGCGAGAGTACTATTACTGTTCCCGGTGGCGCGGAGTGGATGTTAGACCTTAACGGAAAAACGATCAATGGAAACAGTAATGAAATTTTTGTTGTATCGTCGGGAGCGTCTCTTACACTGATGAACACCGCACATGATGACGATCCGACGTCGACAAGCTTCATTGCTAATGGACAAGCTGCTAATGGCGGAGCTATTTATGTTGAGGAAGATGGAGAACTCTTCTTGTGCTCGGGTATTGAATTTGTCGGTAATGGTGCCCAGAATGGCGGAGCAATCTATTGTGCAGGGAAAGTAGATATCGGTTCTGATGTTATCATTGCCCGCAACTATAAGATGGGTGGAAAAGGTACTGATATCTTTGTGGCAGAAGGTGGCGAGCTCATACTTGGCGGGAATGCCAATATCAATAATGTTTATCTCAGCAAAGACACAGTGATCACATTGTCAGGAAATTGCTCAAATGCAAGCGTAGGTGTAGAGACTGAAGCAGTACCCACTTTTTCAAACCCGGTAATTTTTGCCGTAGATGCTGACAATTATGGTTCGACGAGTATTTTTACTTGCGAAAGTGAATACGAAATAGTTAAAAAAGACAATGTGTTTTTACTTGCGACAGAAATAGAAGAAGAGGAGGTAGTTATTCCTCCTTCCATCAAGTATTGCAACATGACACTTGATGGAAAGATCGGTCTTAATGTATATATTGACTTGGGAACATATACAGAGGACGAGCTTTCAAGCAGTTTCATGGAGTTTTATGTAGGAAACAGAGAACTGCAGATCGTTGAATTTGACAGTAGTTTTACTGCTGATATAAATGCAAAAACTTTTTATGGTTTCCGTTGTGATCTCTCTTCTCTTGAATTGGGTTGCAATGTTGAGTGCCTGTTGAAAAATGGAGAAGAAGCATTAGATCAGGAAGAAATGTCAGTCAGTTCTTATCTGGCGGCGATCACCGCTTCCCCGAACGGAGTTGAAAAGGCTTTTGTCAATTTTGCTCACTATATGTGGGAGTATTTAAAATCTGTTCATTCGGATGGTGAAAACGCATGGGAATATAATTATCCCCAGGTTTCAAAAGTATACGATGACGATTTCTTGTCACTGAATTATGATGCGGTCATCACCGGGTGTGAAGAAAACGGAATCAAGGCCGCTGTAAAAGACATCGAGAATTCCGATGTTACCAAGGTTACATTCCAATTGGAGTTTGAAACCACAAATGCGTTTATGATCTATTTCTATCTCGATTCTGAATCTTCGTACTCGGCAAATTCCATTCCGGTTACAGTTAACGGAGAGAAGAAGCGGGCATACAAAGTTGCTGATAATAAGTACAGAATCAGGATCAATGACATTTATCTGCAAGATCTTGATACAGAGTATATAATCGAAAGTGATTGTGCTGATGTCGGTGATTTTACTGTTACAGCTTCTCCGATGAGCTATGTTTACACAGCGTTGTGTAACAGCGCTTCGTCGACAGCCAAGAAGAATGCTATGGCATCGGTATATGTGCTTTGGGGTTTGGTGAGCGGATACAACGACGCTCTGATAGGACAAGGAGGACGATGAAATGGACAAATATGAAGAATTGATACTAGAGATCGTTGAGTTTCAGACTAAAGATATTATTATCACTTCCAATTCGGATGTTTGGTCAGAAGAAGATGAGTAATGATTCGCGGGGGACGCAAAGTCCCCCGCTTTTTTATTCTTAACGATTTGTTCTCAAATTCCTTTAATTTATAAGGTGAAATTGCCGTTTGAGCAGAGTATAATGATAATTGACTAATGTCGCGGGGGGAATAGAGGGCAAATGTTCACTTGGAATTTTCAGTACATTTCCAGAGCGAGACTTTCAAGCACCTTGAAACAGCTGAATCTTTCGGCTGATCAGAGTGATATTCTTATCCGCATTCATACGGCGATCCATCTGGCGGATGAGGCGGTGGAACTTGCCCGTTTTGTAAAAGAACTTGTCCCGCAGGCCGTAATCTTCGGCACCAGCTGTGCCGCTATCGTCAACAAAGGCTATTTCGCATCGAATCGTTGCGTGATCTCCGTATCGACGATGTCCGATGCAAAAGTGCATTCGGAAATGATCCCGATCATGGATGACTATAACGGCATGCCGCTTCCGGTGGATATGCTCTGCGGTATGATCAAAAAAGAATTCGTCAAAGATAATACCAAACTTCTTCTGACATTTTTCCCGGGACAGTTCAAGGACGCGAATCTCTTTGTAGACAGATGTAATGATTTCTTTCCGAGCGTTCCGATGACCGGCGGTGTCGCTTCACTTCCTCAGTCCGGGTCGACTGCGACTGCAGCAGATGGTTTTGTGTTTAACGAAAAAGGATGGTCGGACCGTTCGATCCTGATCGCGGCCCTTTCCGGCGATAAACTTGAAAGCTGCAGTTCTTTTGCCACGGGAGTACAGGCCATCGGTGACGAAGCGGAGATCACGGATTCGTTTAAGTCCGCTATCCTTTCCATCGACGGAAAGAAAGCAGTGGATGCCTGCAGGCTCGGTATTAACGGTCTTCTGGACGAGCATCCGGAGACGCTTTATTTGTTCCCGTTCGTCTACGCAGATGACGAGAACATCCCGATCCAGCTGCAATATAAGAAAGATGTAAGTCTGGATCACGTTTTCCCGAAGGGCGATCCGTCCAATATGCAAGTGTATTCGATCCGTGAGGATGTGGATACGAAGTCGAAAAAGGATTATCTCTTCGCGGGATTTAACATCCGCCCCGGAAAGCAAATAAAGAGAGCATTCGTGCACGACGGTAAGATCATTTCCGACAACCGGGCGCTTTTTCAGCGTGTGGAAAATTTCGTGAAGGCGGAGACCGTCTTCGGATATATCAGCAGTGTCCGGACATCAGGCTTTCTCAACTGCGCCAAGTGGGAACTTGCGCCATATGAGAATTCAAATATGTGCGGATGCGTAACGGCGGGCGAGATCGTTTATTCCAACGGCAGAAACGTGCTCGGCGGAGGTGCTTTTGTCGTATCCGTACTGGGCGAAAAGCAATGCACGCAGGAATATAACCCGTACTCGTTCTCACACACGGAGGCGCTTTCGAGAGACAGCCGTGCGATGCTCAATATCCTGATCGAGATTGAAGGAAAGATCCAGGATATGGAAGATAAGGCAGAAGCCTCAAAGATCCTTGCTTTTGTCCGTGAGTGTGAAAGGATCATTCTTTATTCCGAGAGTGACGAGATCCCGAATGAAGCGGCTCTCAGTATCGATATCAAGAGCAAGGGGTATGACCGTCTGTGCATGATCAATGTCCTGGAGCAGTCCGAGATGGAGAGAGTTTTTTCTTCGCATCTTGTCGAACTGACGTATAAGAACTATATCCGCAAGTGTTTCGATTTTACGAACTCACACAAATTCCACATGTACATGATCGATCACTGGATGATCGCGATCGCGGTGCCTTCGTACAGGACGACGCTTTCGAATTTTGTACATGACATGGAATCCCTGCAAAGAGAGCTTTTTGAATTTACCGAGGAGCTGATCTCGATCGTGCCGATCTTCATCGTGCTCGACGGTTGCGATGAAAATAACTATATGGCGATGTATAATTCCGCGCGCATGGAAATGAGAGCGAAGAATATGCAGTTCTCTGTCTATGATGCTTCGGAAGAAAATGACATCGATGAAGAGAGCATCCGCGAACGCTATCGCATGGTAAGTGTCATCAACTATGCGATCAACAACGATAAGATCATCCCTTATTTCCAAGGCATCTACGACAATAAGGAAGGCAGTATCCACCATTATGAATCGCTGATGCGTATCGAAGATGAAAACGGAAATTTGTATTATCCGGAAAGCTTCCTCGAGGTCGCCCGATCTTTCGGCGTGCTTTATGATGCAATCAGTAAGATCATGATCAAAAAGGTATTTGAGCGCTTCCGCTATATAGAAGACGTCAGCGTGAGTATCAATATCAGTTACCGTGACATCAAGAACAAAGAGGTCCTTGAACTGATCTACGATAATCTGTCTTCCGTTCCGTATCCGGAGAATTTCGTTTTCGAGATCTTAGAGAGCGAAGACATCGACGACTACAATGAACTGGTCGTTTTTGTCGACCGTATCCATGAGTTCGGCGGCAAAGTCGCGATCGATGATTTCGGTTCCGGTTTTTCCAATCTGCAGCATCTTCTCAGTATCCATGCGGATTATCTCAAGATCGACGGATCGATCATCAGAAAGTGCTGCGACGATTCGGAGTCCGAGATCCTGCTGGCGCTTATTTCCGGCTGGAAATCGATGTCGTCGATCAAAATCAGCATTATTGCCGAGTTTGTCGAGAACGAGGAGATCCAGAATAAGATCATCAGTTACGATGTTGACTATTCGCAGGGATATCTTTTCTCAAAACCCGCACCGGACCTGATGCAATGATCTTTTCCGGTATCTGACAGAAAGGGTTGAAACAGCGAGATGAAAAGCAGCAAAGGAAAGAGAACGATCGGCCTCGTGATTGAAAACATGTTCACGGATTTCGGTGAGGAGTTCATCCAGAACGTCCAGAGCGGTGTCCGCCAGCATAAGGATATCGACCTGGTCGTTATTTCCGGTCGCTATGACGGGGTACAGGACAAGGATCCCCGCCATCACTGCTTTTTTTTGAATTATAACTCCGTATATCTTCTCGAAAAGCAATGCAAATTCGATGGTCTGATCATCTGTCTCGGAAGTATGGAAAATGTCAAGACCGAGAAGATCCTGAAGCGGTATGATTCGCTGATCGAAAACACGCCGATCGTTTTTGTGGCATCAGATATCGCTAACTTCTCCTCTGTGAACTACAACAACGAGACCGGTATCAAGGAAGCGGTGGACTGTCTGATCAACGTGCAAGGTTTTTCGAAGTTCTGCATGCTGGGAGGTCGTCCGGACAGCCGTGACTCCGAAAAACGAAAAGAGATCTATGTGAGGCTTCTGCTTGAAAACGGTATTTCTTTTACCGAAGAAAATTACCAGGCCACTGACATGTCGGCTAATTGTCGTGATGAGGCAAAAGCACTTCTCGACCGAAATCCGGATGTGCAGGCGATCTTCTGCGTCAACGACTCTGTCGCGGTCTCGCTTTATGAGGAAATGGAAGCAAGAAGACTTGTCCCCGGAAAGGACATCATGGTGTTTGCCTTCGATAACACGACGATGGCAGGCCGCATGATCCCGGCGCTTTCGTCGATCGGTGTTGCGGATATTACTCTCGGAAGACAGGCGCTGAATCTTCTTCTGGAACAGATGGACGGCGCAGAGATCCGCTCGGTGGAGATCCCTACACGCCTTTACGGAAGAGAGTCCTTTTCGTACGAAATGTATGAATACACGAAGCTGGAGATGAGAAATGCCGATCCGGCCTTTATCAACAGAATGTTCAACGACTGCTTCTATCGTTACAGATACGAATATATCAGTCGGGAATCCGTGAATCTCCAGAGGCTTTTCGCGGAGTTCATCGGAAAGATCCTAGTCGCCGTCAAAGAGCGCTATATGAGCGTCGAAGATTTCCAGGAAGCGCAGGATCTGATCGACATCTTCTTTAGTAACGGAGCCATGGAATATACGGATGCAGGTAAACTTCTTCAGTCGATCGGAAGGCTTCAGGCGAACGTCAATATCGAGCAGAGCGCGAATATCGGGGGCTCGAATCAGTTCATCAACCGTTTATTTACCCTGATGCGTGATAAAGCGATCACAGCCCAGGCGGAGCGGATCATCGAAGGTAACGAACAGAGAAGTGCATTCCAGAAGAGTTTTACGGATTTTGCGATCAATATGACGGACCTCGGAGAGGAAAAGGCGGATCTGCCGACGATGGAAAACAGGATCATCAGCCATTTCGACAGGCTCGGGCTTACCAACGCTGCCCTCTTCCTGTTTAACGGGAGTGTGGAATATGAAGCAGGAAAAGTCGAGCATTTCCCGGAGAAGATCCGTCTGCGCTGTGTCTTAAAAGAAGGAGAGCTCTTCGTGATTCCGGCAGAAAGACAGGAAGGCGCCACAGAGCAGATGTTCCGACGTGCCGATCTGCCGTCGAAATGCAGAGAGTGTGTGACGATCCCGATCTTTTTTGGAAACCGCATCTACGGATTTGTCGTGACGCAGCTGACGCATGACGTCATGAACGGCGGGAATTTCCTTGCGGACCAGATCGGCAGATTCCTCTATACCGCCGAGCAATAATGTGCAGCCCGGGTGCTTTTCCCAATGAAAACGTATGGAATTCTTACGGATCCATGCCTCTTCCTGATATTTGAGGTTTATTTATTTTCCGTCAGGTTTTATAATAGGGGCACTGACGTTGTAAGGAGAAAACACATTGGGAAGAATCAAGAAAGCATTGAGTAACCGTTGGGGAGCATATGCATTCGCGGCGATCGCGGGTGTCGTTGCTTATCTCACGTTAACGAATTTACCGGCAGTCGAGGACTGGATTAACCGCGTTATGTCGATCATTTCGCCGATCATCATCGGTCTGATCCTTGCATATCTGATCGACCTGCTCGTCGTATTTTTCGAAAACAAAGTCTTCAAAAAGATCCGGAGGACCAGACTTCGCTATGCGCTGGCCGTCATTGTTTCGATCCTTGTCGTACTTCTTCTGATCTCCCTTTTCCTGTGGTTCGTGCTTCCTTCGATGTTTGCAAGTATCACGGATTTCATATCCGATGCGCAGAACTATTCCTCGCAGATCGAGGATAACCTGGCGAAATTGGATGCGTTTGCGGCAAAGTACAATATCCATCTCAATGCCACGCAGTGGACGAGTAACATCTATGAACATGTGGAGCAACTGATCGCCGATCTGACGAAAAACCTTGACTGGGTCATGGATACGGTCCTGAACGTATGGAATATCCTGGTCAATCTGTTTATCGGCGTTATCCTCGCGGTCTATTTCATCGCCGGAAAGAAGCGTCTTTTCAGCGGCGTCGACAAGCTCCGGCATGCGGTGCTTACTGATGAGCAGTACGAAAAAAATACGGAGTTCCTGAGAAGAAGCAATGCGATCTTCAGTAAATACATCAGCTATACGATCGTCGAAGCAATCTGTGTCTGTATCGTGAATGCGATATTCATGCTCATCGCGGGACTTCCGAATGTTACTCTCATCTCGGTGATCGTCGGTGTTACGAATATCCTGCCGACCTTCGGACCGATCGTCGGCTGTGTCATAGGTGCGTTCATTCTTCTGGTCGAAGATCCGATGTATGCGGTCATCTTTGTTATCTTTACTTTCATTCTTCAGATGATCGACGGTTATGTCGTCAAGCCCCACCTCTTCGGTGACTCGCTTGGCATTCCGGCGGTCATCTCCCTGATCTCTATCGTTATAGGCGGAAAGATCTTCGGACCTATCGGTATCCTGATCTCCATCCCGTTCACGGCCGTTTGTGCGATCCTCTATCACGAGAGCCTGATCCCGTGGCTGGAAAAGAGAAAGAGCGAGAGAATGAAGGAAGAAGCGGCTGAAAAGAAAGCAAAAGCAAGAGCGGCAAAAAAAGCGGCCGCTGCTGAAGCGGCAGAAGATAAAGCAGAAGCAGAAGCTGATGCAAAACCGGAAGCTGAGTCAGCGAAGGCATAAAGAATTTGATTTTCCGAAATGAAAAGAGCGTCTCGTGCGAGGCGCTCTTTTTTGGGTTATTTATGATCCCTGCGGTTATTTCTTCTTATTCTTTCTGATGAGAAGAGTGATCACAACCGCGGCACCGGCAGCTGCGACAATCACGATCGGGATCCAGATCCACTTCAGGAGATTTCCGGAAGAATCTGTGGATTTCGATGTCGTCTTTTTCTTGGAGGAGGACTTGGAGGAAGACTTGGAAGTCGGATCCGGTTCCTCCGTAGTTTCCGCAGGCTCGGTTGTTTCGGTCGGATCAACGGTGCCTTCCGGTGTCCACTTCGCAAAGAGGGTGACAGACGTCGTGATCTCGGAATCAAAGTCAAACGGGACGATGCACATGGCATCGTTGAACCATCCGTCAAACGTGTAACCGTCTGCCTCAGGATCGGCGGGTTCCGTTGCCTTCATGCCGGGGATAAGGACCTGAGGATCAGGTGCCGTTCCATGTCCGTTTGTATCGAAGGTGACGGTCAAGTAGGAGGAGATATTGATGTTCTCGACCCATTTGGCATAGAGCGTCATGTCCTTTTTTACGGGTTCATTGAAATCGAAGATCTTCGTGCATTCAGGATCCGTACACCAGGCAAAAAAGGTGAATCCTTCTTCTTGCGGATCCTTCGGTTTTTTCGCCTTTTCTCCTTCTTTCAGCTCCTGCGGATCCGGAGCTTTTCCGTGACCGTTGACATCAAAAGTGACTTTCACGGGAGCAGGAGTAGGCGTCGGTGTCGCAGTTGCGGCAGGAGTTTTAGACGGCACTGCTGTCGGTGTCGCGGAAATGACCGGAGCAGGAGTAGGAGTAGGTGTCGGTGTACTTGTCGGTACAGGTGTATTTGTCGGCACCGGCGTAGGTGTCGCTTTGTCTTTAAAAATATAAGTGAGAGACTTATACGGTGTATTCGGTTCGGAAATATTATCCACATAGGATTCTTTAATATCACAATCAGGATGCACGGAGACAGAGGCATACGGATCACCGAGATACCATGTGACGGTAATGTCGTTTTTTCCGCTTCCGTCCAGATCATAATCCTTCGTTCCGATAGGGGATGAGCTGGATTCTTCGAAGGGCTTGTTATACGCATAAGCCTCGCTCGGAATCGTCCCCGAACCTGAACGGAGATCGACGGTGCAGGTCTTCCGGGATTCCGTGATGACCTCGATCGATACGTCATGGCCGGGCATTAGTATACCGTACGTCCAGTCATAAATGTCGACGGGAACTCCGTCAAAGTTCATCCCACTGACATATTTATCAGATGGCGGTGTGGTATATCCTACATATACCGGGTATCCCTGATACTGATAATCGATATATTTAGTACGTGCGCTGTCTTCATAAGCGCAGGCACCGTTAATGAAAGAGATGTCAAAGGGGAGAGGTGCTTTTCTCTCCGCGGCAAAAGCGGCAGAGGGAAGAAGTGCTATTCCCAAAAGGCAAGACAGAACAAAACTGAAGAGACGTTTGATACGCATGGTGATGTTCCTCCGGCGAAATGTGGATTTACGATATAATATCGCAAATTAATTTTATCACATATTTTCGGAAAAATCCGGGTGATCTCCTCTGGAATCGACGACCTGATAGCCGATTTTACTCATCCGTGCGCGCAGGCAGACATTGCATTCCGCGGCCTCTTCGCCAGTGCAGATCTTGCCGTCGTAAAGAAGATATTTGTCTCTGACCCGGGACGGGGAAAGGTTCGGCATGAGGACGTTAGCGCCTGCCAGGATACCTTTTTCCCTTCCCATGGCATCCGCGGTACCGAGCGCGGTGGTTGCCGGAAGGAGCACCTTCGGGAAAAGGATACGAAGGATGGAAAGCAGACGGATCGTATCCTCGACGGAGCCGCTCGGCTGATCCTTAAACGGGGTGTCCTTATGCGCGATGAACGGGCCGATCCCGATCATGTGGGGCTGAAGGTCCTGCATGAAAAGGATGTCCTCATAGATATTTTCGATCGTCTGGTGCGGGGAACCGACCATGATGCCGCAGCCCACCTGATATCCGATCTCCTTCAGGTCGCGCAGGCACTGTTTTCTGTGCGCACCGGAAAGGGATGCCGGATGGAGCATCGAGTAATGATCCTCATTAGCCGTCTCGTGGCGGAGGAGATATCTGTCTGCCCCTGCGTCGTAGAAGCGTTTGTAACTTTCGTAGGATCTCTCGCCGATGGAGAGCGTGACCGCGCAGTCCGGGTGCGCCATTTTGATCGCAGAAACGATCTCGCAGACTAAGTCGTCGGTGTAGTACGGATCCTCGCCGCCCTGAAGAACGAAGGTCTGAAAACCCAGCTCCGCTCCTTTATCGCAGCACGAAAGGATCTCGTCTTTGGTTAAACGGTAACGGCTCGCATTTTTGTTGCTACAGCGGATCCCGCAGTAATAGCAGTCGTTTTTGCAGTAGTTCGTGAATTCGATCAGGCCGCGAAGATATACATCTGTCCCGAAAACGGACCGAGAGATCTTCTGAGCGGTCGTCAAAAGGTATTCTTTTTCTTCTTCAGAAGCCTCGTGAAGGATGTATGAAAGAAGTTCAAAAGAGATCTCCTTTTTCTCCTTCAGGTCGAGGATCTTGTTTTCAAAAGATGTGCCCATTTTGGTTCCTCGCTTATGTCATCTCGAAAAACGCTTGCCGACCATTATCGGATACAAAAGCACTTTTCGGCGACAATAGTATCACAGATCCCGAAGAAAACAAAGTCTCTGCAACAAAACGAAATCGGGATATGCATCCGATATCAGGGCTGTCGTAAACATTCAATCCTGATGTTGTATACTTAATGTGCAGGGAGAAGACAGGTGCTTTTTCCAAAGTATGAAAACGACGAGAGTATGAAAACGACGAGGAGGTCGGACATTATGATGATCCGAGAATACGGTATGAAAGAAGGGGTATAAATGAGACTCGGAACTTCCTCACCTTTACAACATGACAGTCCTGAGGAGTGGGCGGAAAAACAGGTTGCGCTGGGCTGCAGAAGCCTGGTGTTTCCGCTTTCTTCCGATGACCCGGAAGAAAAGATCGCGGAGTATGTAAAGGCCGCAAATAAAAACGATCTTCTCATCGCGGAAGTCGGCATCTGGAGAAACGCCATGGCGGTCGATCCGAAAGAGCGCAACGAAATGAGAGACTACGCCGTGGCCCAGCTGAAACTGGCCGACCGGATCGGTGCCCGATGTGCCGTGAATGTTGCAGGTGCGATCGGCCCGAGATGGGACGGACACTATAGAGAAAACTTTACTTCCGAAACAAGAAAAGAGATCATCAAAATGGTCCGCGAGATCATTGACCGCGCAGAAGTAAGCAACACGTATTTTGCACTCGAGCCGATGCCGTGGATGATCCCGACGGGTCCGGAGGATTATGCAAGGCTGATCGAAGAAGTTAATCGCGATCGGTTTGCCGTGCACATGGACATCATCAACATGACCAATTCGGCAGACAGATATTTCGGTGCGGAAAAGTTTATAGACCGTTGCACGGAGCTTCTGGGTGATAAGATTAAGAGCTGCCACATCAAGGACATCCACTTAAAAGAAGAATACACGCTGCAGCTGGAAGAGTGCGCTCCGGGAAAAGGTGAATATCCTCTTCGATACTACGCGGAAAAGATGGGCGAACTGGATCCGGATATGCCCATGATCCTCGAGCACTTAACGACAGATGAAGAATATATCCGATACATGGGTTACTTAAAGGAGGTACTCAATGGCCTATACAAGAATTAATGATGCAAATGAGATCACTTTACGCTACATGGACAGTATATTGATCACCGAAAAACTGATCGATTCCGTTGTCGCGGACACAAGTGTGGAGCTTTTCGGGCAGACGTTTTCGAGCCCGGTCATGACGCCTGCGTTTTCGCACCTGATGCAGTTTAAGGGAAGAGAGCTTACGGGGCTGGAAGAATACTCCATCGCGACGAAGAACCTCAATCTGTTAAATTTCGTCGGAATGATGGAAAACGACCTGTTTGCCAAAGTTGCGGCAACCGGTGCGAAGACGGTGCGTATCGTAAAACCATATGCAGATAACGGAAAAGTCAGAGACCAGATGCAGTTCGCCGAAGCTGAAGGGGCATTCGGCATCGGCATGGATATTGACCATATCTTCGGACCCGAAGGTCTCGATGTCGTTATCGGCGAGCAGATGGCCGTACAGACGTCCGACATGATCCGTTCATATATCGAGTCGACGAAACTGCCGTTTTTCATCAAGGGTGTTTTAAGCGTCGAGGATGCGGTAAAATCCGCCGAGCTCGGAGCCGGGGCGATCATCGTCAGTCACCATCACGGCAGGCTTCCGTATGCGGTTCCGCCGCTTCAGATCCTTCCGATGATCAAGGAAGCGCTTGCGGGAAAAGATGTGAAGATCATCGTTGACTGCGGGATCAGTTCCGGTGCGGATGTCTTTAAGTGCCTGGCGCTCGGCGCTGACGCGGCAGCGGTCGGACGTTCCATGATACCGAGACTGGAAAACGAAGGAACAAAAGGCGTCGAGAAGTTCTTGACGGACATAAACAAAGAGCTCCGCTACATCATGAGCTTTACCGGAAATGGAAAGGTCAGCGACATCGATGCGTCGTGCCTCGTGATGCCTTGATCCGAAACAGGTTAAAATCCTGATATTACTCGGCAGAGAAATGCTTTTTCCGCCGGTCTGCAAATGGTACGATAAATATAGTTTTGCAATATGAAGAGGAGAGTGCCGCTATGTTTGGATTTAATTACTATACCCCGACAAAAGTCGTTTTCGGAAAAAATACAGAAAATCAAGTCGCTGACCTCATTAAGGAATTCGGCGGTACAAAAGTACTGATCCACTACGGTGGCGGAAGTGTCGTCCGTTCGGGCCTCCTTGCCCGCGTCACTGAATCTCTCGATGCGGCGGGTATCCCGTATGTGACGCTCGGCGGTGCGGTTCCGAATCCGCATCTCGGTCTTGTTTACGAAGGTATCGAGCTTTGCAAAAAAGAAGGCGTTGACTTCCTTCTCGGTGTCGGCGGCGGAAGTGCGATCGACTCTGCAAAAGCCATCGGATACGGCGTCGCAAATGAGGGCGATGTCTGGGATTTCTATGACTATAAGCGAAAAGCAACCGGGTGTCTCCCGCTTGGCGTTATCCTGACGATCGCGGCCACGGGAAGTGAGATGAGTGATTCTTCCGTTATCACAAAAGAAGAAGGTCTGGTTAAGCGCGGATACAGCAGCGATTACAGCCGACCGAAATTTGCCATCATGAACCCGGAACTGACCATGACGCTTCCGGATTACCAGACCGCTTGCGGATGCACGGATATCATGATGCACACCATGGAAAGATATTTCACGCAGGGCGGAAACATGGAGATCACTGATGCACTGGCAGAGGGTCTTCTGCGCACCGTGAAAAAGAATGCCGTCATCCTTCGTGACGACCCGAAGAACTACGAAGCAAGAGCGGAAGTGATGTGGGCCGGATCTCTGGCGCATAACGGTCTGACCGGCTGCGGTAACGACGGCGGCGACTGGATGACACATAAGCTCGAGCATGAACTCGGCGGACTTTACGATGTTGCCCATGGTGCAGGTCTTGCAGCCGTATGGGGCAGCTGGGCAAGATATGTTTACAAGAACTGTCTCCCGCGCTTTAAAAAGTTCGCCATCAACGTCATGGATGTTGCCGATGAAGGTACTGATGAGGAGATCGCACTTCGCGGAATCGAGGCCATGGAAGATTTCTACAGATCCATCAACATGCCGACGAATCTTCGTGAGCTGGGCGTAAATGCGACAGAAGAAGACCTGGTTGAAATGGCAAGAAAATGCGCGGTCGGTGTCGGCGGCGAAATGGGTTCCGCTAAAGTTCTGGACGAAGCGGCCATGCTTGAGATCTATCGTGCCAGCATGTAATTACTCGAATACATTTCCTACCACAATAACTATTTGAAGATCTCCGCATTGCGGAGATCTTCATTTTTGTACAATAAATCACAGGGGGTGTATTTCTGATTATCGGTTACTTTTTCGTATTTCTAATTACGATCGCTTCTTCTTTTTGCCGGCATATGCTGCGCTTCTCTTTTGCGCTTCATAGACGAAATATCCGTCCTCTTCGCAGATCTTCACGCCACCGAAGATCGCGATCAGCTTGTTCTTGTACCAGTCTTTTCTCTTGGTAACCATGAACATCCTGCCGCCGATCTTCAGACGGTTAAAGCCCTTCTCGATAAAGGTCTTGGCAATTTTGAAATCCGTGTGATACGGAGGATTGGAAAGGATCAGGTCAAAGTCGGAGCCGGGAACATTGGTAAGCGCATCTCCCGAAACAAAGACCGCCCCGGCGAATCCGTTTTCTTTCATGTTCTTCTCAGCGGTCTTTACCGCAAGTATATCGACATCTGTAAGGACGATGTTTTCCGGTTTCACGCCAAAAGAAGCTGCCGCGAGCGACACGATCCCGCACCCGCATCCCAGATCCAGGACCTTGTCCTCTTTATGAAACTCCACATGAGAGAGCATGGCGAGCGTTCCCCTGTCTGCTTCCTTGGGAGAAAACAGAGAGCTTTCCGTCTGAATGGTGATCTCTTTATCGTTGAAGTTTACTTTATACATTGGTCAGTCGACGGGCTCCTTTTCAATATTCGGTATGATTTGATCAAAACAGTGATCTCGCCCGTATTTTTCAGGCTTTGGCAGTCTCAAAATGGCGTTTTTTACGGGCGAAAAGCACCTAGACGGCTGTTTGTACCGAAAAATAGCACAATTTTGCACGAAAATTACGGGCGAAAAGCACCTGAAAGCGCATTTGTACCGAACCCTTCCATTCTCCGGTAATTAAGAGACCGTTTCTATGATAAGAGACGGGGCCTTCTTTATTAATGATATGAACATAGCATACCATCTCTTATACAAAAGGAAAACCTCCGGCGTTCATGTAAGGTGTGCGCCAAGATAAAAAAATGATACTTAAGTCATGACCGGAATCTAAGAAGAAGTCATGAATAAAAACTGAAAAACACAGGAGAAATTCCAGTTTTTCATGGGAAGATAGCGACATTGGATTGTCAACGTGCTATTATCCTTTTTGGGTACGTGGTTTTTTATTCAAGTAAAAATCTCACAAAAAATTTAATTGCCGGCGTTGGGGTAACGACCGGCAGAAAGGAAGTTATTATGAGGAAGCATGTTTTTATGCGCCGCTGGCGTGAAAGACTTGTGTCGGCTATTCTCTGTATAGCTATGACCGGAAGTCTGATGCTGGGGGCATCTTTAGTCAAAACCCGGGTCAATGCGGCCGAGGCCCCATCCATAAGTGAAAACTTCGATGATTACGATTCGACAGCGACACTTAAGGGCGGATTGTTCGGCTCTCCGACTTTTGAACTGTCCGAAGACAAAGGCGTAGGAGGCTCGAAGGCGCTTATAGTTAAGGACAGAGCCGATAGTTATTTCGGTTACAGTTTTAATCTGGGTAGTTTTATCGGCAACAACATTTCCATAAAGGCCAAGATCGCAGCTGTTGATTCGGCGGATCAGGAAACTGAGAAGACATTTACAGCAACAGTTGCAAAGAACATTTTTGAAGTGAATGATCAGCAGTACAGTAATCTCGGTTCGGTTATTTGTACGGCAGATTATGATTATCAGGAACTGAATATCACGACTGATATTGAAGAGGCATGTACGGCATATACTCTTTATATCGAAGGCCCTGCAAATCAGAGCTATATCATCGATGATATTTCGATCACCGTAAATGGTGAATATTCAGATCCTTCTACGATCGTCCGCACACCGAGTACCCCGTCGGAAGGTGCACCTGAGATCGTTGAAGATTTTAATGATTATGATGATGTGAGTTCTTTGAAGGGATTTACCTTCGGAAGCCCGACTCTTTCTCTTACGGCAGATGGTGCAGATGCTTCAAAAGCACTTGCCGTCAGCGACAGAACCCAGAACTATTTCGGGTATGCATTAGATGTTTCAAGATTTGTCGGGAATACGATTTCTGTAAAAGCCGATGTGAAAACGATCGAAACAACCGAACCTGTAAATGTCAGCGCCACCATTAAGCTTTCGGCTGCCGGTAAAGATGATAACTACCAGAATATCGGAATAGTCGAGACGACCGCGGATGCTTTTGCAAACATTGACGGCACTTACGAGATCCCGGCAGATGTGGAGACTGCAGTGGTATACTTTGAAGCACCGGAGAATATTGCTTTTATCATCGATAATATTTCTATTACTGTTGTCGGCGAATATAAAGATCCGAACGGAGGTTCCGCATCTTCCGAAGGTTATGTCGATACTTCCGGATATCCGGTTTTGAAGGATCTTTATAGTGGTAAGTTCCTCATGGGTGTTGCTTGTGAGTCGATCAGCAACTGGAACATTCAAACCAGCGAGATCGGAAATCCGGCGAAAGAAAACCTGATTACAAGTCAGTTTAACAGTATTACTTTCGGTAATGAACTTAAGCCGGAATATAATATGGATGTCAAGAATGTATCCGGCGAAAGAACCGATACGTTCCTGCCGTTTGTAATCAATCCTGCTGCCAAAGAAATGCTTGATTTTGCAAAGGCTAACGGATTGAAAGTAAGAGCACACGTTCTGGTATGGCATTCCCAGAACGCTGACGAGATGTTCTATGAAAATTATGATAAGAGCCAGAACTTAGCGTCTCCGGCTGTGGTCAAGGCTCGTATGACCAGCTATATCGATAACACGATCAAGTACATGTATGAAAACGGGTACGGCGATGTTATCTATGCATGGGACGTTGTAAACGAGGCAGTTGAGCCCGGAACGAATGCGGATAATCTCCGAGAAAGTCTCTACTATCGGATCCTCGGTAAGGACTTCCTTATGGAGGCTTTCAAGCAGGCAAGAACATCGGTAGATACGTATTCTGCACAGTTTGGTGTCGGTAAAGCGAAGCTTTTCTATAACGATTACAATGAGTTCCAAAAGGAAAAATGTGATGCCATTATCGAGAACCTCACTCCGGTTAAGAATGCCGGTTATATCGATGGTATCGGCATGCAGGCGCATGTTCAGGATGGAACGAATGTCAATGATTTTATTTCTGCATTAAAGAGATATGATGCGGCATTCGGTGAGGTCCATATCACAGAACTCGATGTTGTTACCACAGGAACAGGCGTGAATGCCGAGTACTATCAGGGCAAGTTCTACTATGATCTTTTCAAGGCACTCCTTGAAGCAAGAGCCGAAGGCGTGAATCTTACTTCCGTTACCATCTGGGGTCTTACCGATGACAACTCCTGGAAGGCAGAATCCAGCCCGCTTATTTTCAAAAAGAACCTTTCCAGAAAGAAGGCATTTGACGGAATCGTAGCAGCAGCAACCGGCGGAGATATCGGCGAGCCCGAATATGTGAAACCGGATTATTCAGACATCAGAGTCAACTTTGATGATGACACACTTCCTTCCTTGTTCTCAGTGAGAGGATCCGGAACATTGACTATTCAGAGTGAAGAGGTCTTTGAAGGGAAATATGCTCTTCTTGATTCGGGAAGAACCGCTACATGGAATGGAGCCAGTATTGATGTTTCCAAGTTTGCAGGTCAGACGATCGGAATCAGCGCATGGGTAAAATCAGACGCTCCGCTTGTTTTGATCTCTGCAGATATCGACGGAAAATGGCCGAATATCACCTCTTGTGATACTTCCTCCGGAGAGTGGGAACAGATCATCGGCGAATACAAGATTCCTTCCGATCTAAAAGCACTGAAACTCTACTTTGAGACGGAGGATCTCTCTGACATCTATATTGATGCACTCAGAGTGAAAGTCATGGGTAAGGACGAAGGATTTGAAGATGCTGAGAATTTCGCATCTTCCCGTGGCGTAGGTCATATGCCTGTTCTAACTGTTACTGACACGGCAGCAAAGTCCGGTACGTATAGTCTTCTTGTCGCAAGACAGGAACAGGATGCAACCGTCAGCTTTGACGTCAGCGATTATATCGGTCAGTATATTACGGCTTCCGTTTATGTGAAGACCACTGATTCAAAGATCACGCTTGGAATTGACGGCGATACACCTGTTCCGTGTGCGACAGCACAGGCGGGATCCGACTGGACAAAAGTTTCGGCAACTTTCCCTATTCCGGCAGGTGGCGTGAGCGCGAAGCTCTATCTTGAGACTGACGGAAAAGCAGATATGTATCTGGACGACTTCTCGGTAAGATATGCCGAGTTCACAGATGATGTCGAAGGTTCAACGAATGTCTTCGGTACCAGATGGGGCGGCGCAGGAAAGCTTTCTGTCGTTGATGACGAGGATGGAAAAGCTGTCGTTCTTACTGATAATGATCAGACATATTACGGAATTACATTTGATGCAAGTGCGTATATCGGAAATGAGATCGATGTACAGTTTGATTCCAAGACTGATGATGAAATGGTGAAACTGTCAGGTGATATCGACAGTGTCTGGCCGAATTATCTTTCCACACCTTCCGTTTCCGGTCAGTATAAGTCTGTAGGAACGACGATCAGAGTTCCTTCCGAGTACAATGCACTTAAGATGTATGTAGAGACCTCCGGCATGGCAGATCTTTACCTGGATAACCTCCTGATCAGAAGGATCCCGGTAGGTCCGGAAGCCAAAGTTACATTTAATCTTTCTGCCTTTGGTATGGAGAACGTGACAGTCGCTGATCGGATCGGTTACAGGATCCCGGCCGAGGAATTCACACTTCCTGAAGGAATAGAGATCACCGGCTGGTACAAGGATGCTGCCTGCACAGAGGAGTTTGACTTCGGAACGGAGATCTTAAGCGGTGATATCACCCTTTATGCCACGGACGGAACATTGCTTCCTGCTGTTGAAGACCCGACGACAGAAGATCCGTCTTCCGAGCTTCCTGCTGTTGAAGACCCGACGACAGAAGATCCGTCTTCCGAAAATCCGGCGACAGAAGATCTTTCGACCTTTAAGGAGTATCAGATCCTTGATGGTGCCGATCCGAGTTACACGATCGGAAGCGGCAAGAACGTCGTGATCCATTCAGAGGGCCCGATGGTAAATTACAAGAGTATCAGCTTTAATAATGTCGAAGTTCCGAAGCTGGCTCTTACTATCACGGATGGCTCGACGATCATCGAGATCGATTCACTGTACCTGGATAGTCTTGCTGCCGGAGAATACGACGTCTATATCAGTTTCTCCGACGGTTATTCGAAAACGAAGCTTACGATCGTTGACGCCGATACTGAGAACAAGACTGAAGAGACAGTGAATGAAGCAGAAAACGGGAAAAAGAGCGCCATTGTTAAGACGGGCGATGTAAATAATCCGGTTCCGCACATCGCGATCCTGATTCTTGCCTTCGGTGGAGCCCTTACCATTTCGGCTTTCCGAAAAAAGAAAAGCGCGGAATGATCTGAAAAATTAGTATTGTAAAAAGGGGTTGTCTCATATCACAGATTTGAGACAGCCCTTTTTTGCTGCCTTGAAAAGTACCTTCAACGACAATTAGATAAAAGAACAGATAGGAGTTGTTCCCTCATTAAGGGAAAAATGACTGAAATGTCATTTTTCCCTTTCGGGTAATGGATAAACTATTCTTGACAGTTGGGGAATTGTTTGTTTTTTTGGGGGGGTCCGTATAGTCAGAAAGTGCGCATAGATTATGACATTAGAGGGATTGTCTATGAAAAAATCTGCACGCATTGTTTCTGTTGCACTCAGCCTGATTCTTGCATCAGGCATGGTGACAGGCTGCAAAAAATCAGCAAAGACAAAAAAGAGCATCACGGTAGCCAAAGAAGATCCTTGGTATGAATCTTCCCGTTTTTCACTACAGATGGAAAAAGCGGACACGGATATGCTGATGTCCGATTCATCTCCTGAATATATCAACGGAAAGATCTATAGCACTTACGCTACGTACAATCTTGAGACTTCTGAAGAAAAAGCAAAGCTGGAAGTATACAGCGAAGACGGCACGAAGGAAAACACTCTGGAGATCACCTTCCCGGACGGAGATATGCGAGTGCAGGAAATCTACTCCCTTGTCCCTAACGATGACGGAATAACGGCGATCGCCATGGTGGGTGTTTTCAACGGAGGCTTTGAGACTTATTTTGTGAATCTGAACCTGGAAACGGGAGAGGCTTCCGATATCACACCGGTGCAGGATAAAAACGGACAGATGATCAATTTTATCTCTACCGCGACCCGTGTCGGCAACTATGTCGCCGTGCAGAGTATAAATTTAATGACTGGTGACACGCTTCTTTACTTCTACGAGGGTATGAGCCTTCTTTGTGAGATGGACATGACGTCCCTGCCGGGAATGGGAAATATCGATGCTTTCTCTTATAACGAGAAGACGAAAAAGGCCTACGCAAATGTGGAGATGATCACAGGTGAGAAGTATAACTGTGAGCTGGATCTTTCTTCCGGACAATTCACGAATAAAACTCCCTGGGTCACCGGAGGTGACAACGCAGAAACCCTTACCGACTATCAGTGCACAGGACAGGGGGACCTTCTCCGCGTAGATACTCTTGGTAATGTTTTCAAATACAATGTGGAAACCAATACCGAGGAAAAAGTACTGGACAATAACTGGTACTCCCCGTATTTTTATGACTTCAATCCCGAAAAGAATTTCGATATCCGGGTACTTCATTTTTCTGATGAAAAGATCGTTCTTTCTTTCTATGGAGGTGACGGATTCCCGACCGCAAGGATCATGCCGGAAAACTATTCGATCCTTGTATTAACGAAGGCGACATCCAATCCGCACGATGGTAAAAAGGTCATCGAGATCAGTGCACCGCTGGACGGTTCTTTCTCAGACTATCTGTCTGCGGCGATCGTCTCTTTTAACGAAACGGATCCCGAGTATCTCATCCGTATCTGGAGCAAGTACAATACCGGAATCAAGGCAGGACGAGGATTTGCGGTCCTGGATCCGCAGATTGAACGCGCTTACACGCTGGTTAGAGAACTCGAAAGTTCCGACTGCCCGGATATCGTTGTTAACATGGATAAGAAGGAAGCCATGAACGACAAGACCCTTCTGGATCTTAGTGCTTTTCTCGATGATGATGTAAAACAGGGACTCTTTGATAATATTCTCGAAGCAAGCAAAGTTGACGGGAAACTGTACTTTATCCCGGTAACACTCGAGGTCGAAGGACTGGTCGTGAAAGAAGATGATGTCGGAAAAGATAAGGTCGGTCTGACTTTCGAGGAATACGCAAGCTACGTTGAAAATACACTGTCCGGCGTGCAGCCTTACGACTATCCTGAATCCGTGTACAATTATCGGGATGTTTTCATGATGTCCTGTGTCGATATCAAGTCGGCAACAGAAGGCGAGAAAGTGGATTTTGACTCTGAACAGTTTAGAAAAGCCGCAGATTATGCTAAGGCAAACTTCATGGAAAACCGGAAGGATCCGGATGTAACCACATTGTTTGCAGAGGAGGAACTCCGCCCGATGCCGGATGGAAGATATGTGCTCATGACCAATTTCCCCGAATATGTCAAGAACTGTGCCGGTGAACAGGATGCCTGCTCAGTGATCGGCACACCGTCGGTAACGGGACAGGGACCGAGATTTAAAGCACAGGAAAGTGTTTCCGTAACAGCAAAATCCGGTCAGCAGGAAGGATGTAAAAAGTTCATCAATTATCTGCTTTCCGGCAAGTTTGTCCCGGAAGATTCCCTGTCATTCAGCTCGATCTGCATTAACAAAGAGGCCATGAAGAAGGAGATCTCCCTGATCGCGAACTACTATAACGAGATCTATACATTTGAGATGGAATACGGACTTTTTGATAAATCCCAGCTGAAGATCATGGGCTATAAAGAAGCCACGGATACTATGCAGCAGAAATTCTTCGATATGCTCTCGACACTTTCTGTATACTATATGGACGATATACAGATTAGAGATATCATCAACGAAGAACTGGCGGCTTACTATGTAGGTGACAAGTCAATGGATGATGTGATCCGGTTTATCAATGACCGCGTTGACAAGTATATCAACGAAGCAAAATAAGAAAACCTAAAGGACCGATAAGCCTTCCTGATTCTCCCGTCATCTTATGGCGGGAGAATTTATTTTAATTGGTCGGAAGATGAAACTATCCGACATGTTTGTGAAAGCATTCCCGACTGCATGGTGGTAGAATAATAATGAATCAATGAGATATCCGCATTGTAGACAGAAAGGAATGTCAACACAAATGGAGACAATTAAAAATGGTTTTTTGGAAGGGGAACGGGCGCTCTTTTTCGGCGAAGATCTCCGGATCGAGGATTCGGTCTTTGATAACGGAGAGTCACCTCTTAAACATAGCAGCAACATCGAGCTCATCCGCTCCACATTCAAGTGGAAATATCCGCTATGGTATTCTGAACATATCCGCCTTACGGACTGTGTGCTCACGGAGACAGGGCGTGCGGGCATCTGGTATACTTCAGATCTTCAGATGGAGAACGTGAAGATCGATGCGCCCAAGACATTTAGAAGAAGCAACGGTCTGATACTCCGAAATGTCGATTTTACTAATGCCCAGGAGACCCTGTGGACATGCCGGGACGTAGAAATGGAGAATGTCACGGCCAAAGGCGATTATTTTGCCATGAACAGCAGGGATCTTAAGATCTCGCATCTCGAGCTTCTCGGAAATTACGGCTTTGACGGAGGCGAGAATATCGAGATCTCCGACTCGAAACTGATCACGAAGGACGCCTTCTGGAACTGCAGGAACATCACCGTAAAGAATTCATATATCAGCGGAGAGTATTTCGGATGGAATTCGGAAAACATCGTGATGGAGAACTGTACGCTGGAGAGTCTTCAGGGCATGTGCTATATTAAAGGTCTGGTAATGAAGAATTGCAGGCTCATCGATACGACGCTTTCCTTTGAGTATTCGGATGTCGATGCCACGATCGAAGGACATATCGACAGTGTGAAAAATCCTTCTTCGGGAAAAATCCATGCAGGATCGATCGGAGAACTCATCATGGAAAAGAATCGGGTGGATACAAGCGCAACGATCATTGAAACAGAGGAATGACCGCAGTTTGCGGATAGAGACGGATTTACGGAATGAAGTACGCTTTTGACAAAATCATTGATAGAACGGGAACAGGAAGCCTGAAGTGGAAAAACGGAAACGGCATGCTTCCCATGTGGGTCGCGGATATGGACTTTGAGACCTGTCCGGCGGTAAAAGAAGCGCTCCAAAAGCGCATGGCACACGGCATATTCGGCTACACTGATCTCGACGATAACTGGTATCAGGCGTATATATCCTGGTGGAAGACGAGACACGACTTTGCCGTCGAGAAAGAATGGCTCGTGTTCGTGACCGGCGTGATCCCGGCCATCTCCTCTGCGGTGAGAAAACTGACGACGCCCGGCGAAAACGTCGTGATCCAGACCCCGGTCTATCCGGTGTTTTTCAACTGTATTCGCAATAACGGCAGAAATGTCCTGGAGAACCGGCTTTCTTATGACCGAGAAACTGCCTCGTTCAGCATCGACTGGGAGGATTTGGAAAAGAAACTGTCGGATCCGCAGACATCCCTGATGATCCTTTGTAATCCGCAGAATCCTTCGGGCAATATCTGGGATAAAGAGAAACTTTCAAGGATTGGGAAACTCTGCTATGAAAACCATGTCATAGTCATCTCCGATGAGATCCACTGTGACCTGGTGGCGCCGGGATGCGCGTATACTCCCTTTGCATCCGTTTCAGACATCAATAAGAAGATCAGCGTGACCTGTGTGGCTCCGACGAAAGCTTTTAATATCGCCGGAATACAGACGGCTGCTGTGATCGTTCCCGATAAGGATCTTCGCCATAAGATGTGGAGAAGGATCAATACCGACGAAGTCGGAGAAGGCAACTGCTTCTCTACCGTTGCAGTCGAAAGTGCTTTTAGCGAAGAAGGCGAAAAGTGGCTGGATGCGCTTCGTGAATATCTTTGGGAGAACAGAAAGATCGCCGAAGATTTTATCAGAGAGAATATCCCGAGCCTTCGCGTGATCCCCTCTTCTGCTACCTATCTCATGTGGGTCGACTGCTCGGAAGTGACGGACGATGCAGATCAGTTTGTGGACTTTCTGGAAAAGGAAGCCGGGCTCATGCTCAACTCGGGGGTACACTTCGGAGGTAGCGGAAAAAGGTTCGTCCGTATCAATCTTGCCTGCCCGAAAGCCATGGTAGAGGATGGAATGAGACGTCTTCAAGCCGGCATCAGGAAACTGAAAGCCTGACGGGGATACAGATAAAAGACCGGTTAAAAGCTACGCTTAATCCGGTCTTTTGCTTTTATAGAATAGTGTTCTCGTGGACTCGTTTGAATAAGGGGGAATATTTCCCTTTTTCGGATGCAAGGCAGACCAGGTAGAAGTCTGTGCTGCATTCTTCATCCACGATCGGAATATTGATCCTTCCCGGGAAGACTTCGCCGCGTGAAATATAATAGCTGGAGGAAAAGACCGGATACTCGGAATTGGAAGCGATTTCGAGGATCGAGTCTGTCTCAAGCTGGATAAGATATTTACTGTTCGGCGTCTTTTCGCGGTGCATTTTTGACCAGAAGCCGATGCGGCTGAGAAGCAGTATCGTCATGCCGTCCAGATCCTGAAGGTGCACTTCCGGGTAGAAGGCGAGAGGATTACCGGGCGTCAGAGAAATAAAAAGACTCTCGTGACCGATCTTCTTGCTGTAGAACAGGGGATCTTCCGGTTCATAATGAGTTACTGCCAGCTGGTAAGTGTGATTCCTGAGTTTAAGAAGAAAATCATCATCGTCTGTCATGTCGGAGGAGACCGTCATCCCATCGAAGACCGTATTAATGATCGGAGTCAGGACCGTCTGCGGGACCGGCGCGCAAAATCCGATCGAGAGGGTGTGAAGGCTTCTGTCGTAGGCACGCACACGGCTTTCGAAATCCTGGGTGACAGAGAGAAGCTGGGCGGCATATTCGGCGGCCATTTTTCCGGTTGGCGTAAGGCCCAGGTGGTTTTTCGAGCGGGTGAACAATGTTACACCGACCTCATCTTCCAGCCTTTTCATGGAACGGGTCAGTGACGGCTGAGAGGTGTTGAGGATCTCGGCAGCCTCGGAAAGAGTGCCACATTCTGCGAATGTTTTCAGCTGCTGCAGCATATAGATATCGATCATAGGTATTCTCCTCACTATTCAGAAATGTTATAGCAGTCACCGTTATTGGCATTGTACATCAAATCGTAAATGTTTTAAACTCAAGCCATAAAGAAGAAACACCCGACGAATGGAGGTATTCAATATGGAAAACGTAAAACTGTACAACGGAGTCGAAGTACCTGTCTTAGGAATCGGTACATTTATGATCAGTCCGGAAGATACGGAAAAGTCAGTATATGCCGCGCTCAAGCTCGGTTACCGTATGATCGATACCGCGAATGCCTACATGAATGAAATTTCCGTGGGAAAAGCACTGAAGAAGGCCATCTCCGAAGGGATCGTCACGAGAGAGGAAGTTTTTGTTTCCACGAAGATCTGGGCTACGATGTATGAGAAAGAAACGGCGGTGGAGGAAACACTGGAGCGATTGGGACTTGGTTACGTCGATCTTCTTTTCATCCATCAGCCGGCGGGAAACTTCATGGCCGGATACAAGATGCTGGAGAAGGCATATAAAGAAGGAAAAGCAAGATCCCTCGGCATCTCTAATTTCCAGGGAGAGAAACTGGAAAGACTTCTTTCTGAATCGGAGATCAAGCCCCACGTGATCCAGATGGAAGTGCATCCGTATTTTACACAGAAAGAGATCCGTGAAAGGCTTTCGGAATACGGCACGAAGACCATGGGATGGTATCCGCTGGGTCATGGAGACAGAAGTCTGATCGATGAAGAGATCTTCAAAAAACTCGGCGATAAATACAGAAAAAGCAGTGCGCAGATCATTCTCCGCTGGCATACACAGATGGGATTCATTACGATCCCGGGATCGAAAAATCCGGATCACATCCGGGATAACGGGGACATCTTTGACTTCACACTAACTTCGGAAGAAATGGAAGAAATCAGTAAACTGGATGGCACCAAGAGATACTATCACGCAGATAATGCCCAGGAAGAAAAATATGCGCAGATGCATCTTCCTTTTGAAAAGTAAGAGTTTAGGAGGAAAGAGTATGGCAGAGAAAATCGTACAGACAGCAGGCAGAGATGCATTAGGAGAATTTGCACCGGAATTTGCACACTTTAATGACGATGTGCTTTTCGGAGAAAACTGGAATAATGAGGACATCGATCTGAAAACCAGATCGATCATCACAGTCGTAGCCCTGATGTCGCAGGGCATCACGGACAGCTCGCTGAAATACCATATCAGCAATGCCAGAAACCACGGCGTGACACAAAAGGAAATGGCAGCGATCATTACACACGTTGCTTTCTACAGCGGATGGCCGAAGGCATGGGCCGTATTCCGGCTGGCAAAAGAGGTTTACGAAGAAGCATAAAGTACGGACAGATAAGCGGAGGAAAAATAACATGACAAAGACATTGATCGCATTCTTTTCAAGAGCAGATGAAAACTATTTCGGCGGGTCCATGAAGTATGTGGACGTGGGAAATACTGAGATCGTAGTGGGTCTCATGAAGAACCTGGTCGACGCGGATACCTTTAAGATCGAGATGAAAAAACCATATTCCGCTTCGTATATGACATGTATCGACGAAGCGAAGAAAGACCTTCAGGCAAATGCCCGTCCGGAACTGGTCAGCTATCCTAGTAGCATCGATGAGTATGACACCGTTATCCTGGGCTACCCGAACTACTGGGGAACGATCCCGATGGCCGTGGCGACCTTTTTGGAGACTTATGATTTCACTGGAAAGACGATCCTTCCTTTCTGCACGAACGAGGGAAGCGGCATGGGCAGTTCGGAAAAAGATATCAAGAAGTATGCAAAAGGTGCCGAGGTAAAAAGAGGCCTTTCCATCAACGGCAGCCGTGCCGGATCTTCCGGTGATCCTGTGAAGAAATGGCTTTCTGAATCGGGATGCTAAGTGAGGTTTATATCGGGAAAACGGCAGTTCTTTCTTCGGTTTTGGCGAGTGATATAATCTATGTATGAACTACGTCAAAAGCACTGGAGGATGAACCATGGCAGAAGTAATCCGGATCAATGACACCACCTGGCGGATCGAAGACGGCGGAGTACGTTTCCTGCTCCTTTGCGGAAAAGAGAAAGCTGCACTTGTGGATACAGGCATGAATGCACCGGATGCAAGGAGAATCGCAGAAGGCCTCACGGATCTTCCGCTTATCCTTATCAACACGCACGCCGATCCCGATCACATCTCCGGGAACGGTGCTTTTGCCGAAGTATATATGTCTCCGGCTGAAGAAGAGAACTACAGAAATTTCGGCGGAAAATGCGAGATCCTTCCTGTCAAAGAGGGCGATGAATTTGACCTGGGCGGAAGGATCCTTCGCGTGATCGATATTCCGGGACACACCCCGGGAAGCATTGCGATCCTGGATGTGGAAAACCGCGTTCTCATCAGCGGCGATACGGTCTCGGACAGCAATATCTTCATGTTTGGTCCCATGCGGAATCTGGACCGCTACATCGATAGCCTCGAACATCTTTCCGAACTGCAGGGACAGTTCGACGAGATCTATCCGATGCACGGATCTTTCCCGGTGATGCCTGATCTGATCGGCAGGCTCATCGAGGGCGCAAAAGAGATCCAGGCCGGGAAAGTGGAAGGAAAAGAAGTGGAGTTCTACGGCAACAAAGCACTTCTTTATAAATTCTCCTATGCGGGACTTCTCTGCGATCTGAAATAAGAGAAAAGCTTCTCCGTACCATAGGAAATCCCTTGAATAAAACCGAACAAATGTGCTACAATGATCATGTCGACAGATCGATTTAAAAAGGAGTCGTTATATGAGTAGCATTTACGAGAAATGTCCGGAATTGGAAAATGACAGATGGCTGATGCGCTTTGTAAAGGAGAAAGATGCGGAAGACCTTCTTCTGGTCTATGGAGATAAGCAGGCGCTGCCGTTTTTTAACAGCGATAACTGTCATGAAGATAATTTCTACTACGACACGAAAGAGAAGATGGACGGGGCGATCCGCTTCTGGCTGGATTCCTATCAGGACAAGTGGTTTGTCCGCCTGACGATCGTGGATAAGAAGATCTCGAAGGCCATCGGTACGATCGAAATGTTCCATCGTCCCTCGGATGACGCATTTGACGGGGACGGACTGATCCGTCTGGATGTAAGACCTGACTACGAAAAATCGGAGGAAATACAGAGCATTTTTGCACTTCTGATCCCCGAAGCATATACTCTTCTTGAGTGTGAGGAGATAATCACGAAGATCCCGCTTTATGCGGTAGAGCGGATCGATGCGGCAAAGAAGATCGGGTTTGAAAAGACCGACAGACTTCTTGTCGGAAGTGAAGACCGGCACGCCTATAAGAATTACTGGGCGATCAGAAAATAAAGCAAGGGAGCTACGGGAAATGAAGTACGGAATCCTGGATTATGAGATCATCGGCGAGGGAGAGCCGATCTTATTCATTCATGGATGGGGCCTCGACAAGACTATGATGCAGGCTTCTTTTGAATCGGTATTTGCGGTGACCGGAGGATATAAACGTTTCTATATCGACCTCCCGGGAATGGGAAAATCTGAACCTGGCCGTGTTCGGGATTCAGATGACATACTTGAGCTGCTCCACGATTTCGCAGTAGAAATCATCGGTGAGAAGTTCATCATCGTCGGACAATCCTATGGCGGGCTTCTGGCGAGAGGTTTTGTGAACCGGTTTGGAGAACTGATCTCCAGGATGATCCTTATTTGCCCTTGCGTCATTCCGGGAGTCAGGCAGGGACGTGTGGAACCGCTGGTGGCGTTAGAGCGTGATGAAGAGTTTCTGTCCACTCTTACCAAAGAGGAATATGACAGCTTTACCCAGATGAATGTGATACTGACAAGACCGGTCTGGGAGAGATACCGGAAAGTCCTGATGCCGGCCCTGTCCAGAGCAGATTGGGATTTTCTCAACACGCGGCTCGAAGGAAGTTTCAGTTTCGATCCGGATGATATGGAACCATCTGATATCCAGGTGCTGATCCTGTGTAGCAAGCATGACTCGGAAGTCGGGTATAAGGATCAGTTTGATCTGATGCGGATCTACCCGAAAGCAACGTATTGCACTATCGAGGATGCGGGACATAACCTGCTGATCGAACAGCCGGGACTCGTTGTGGGGATCTGGATGCCGTGGCTCTATGGCGAACGGATGAATGAGGTGAACGTAAGAAATGGCTGACAACCCGTGGAAAGAAATCAGTCTTCAGGACTATGAAGACCATATGAGCCTGGATTCGGTCCATCAGCTTCAGACGATGAATGCGATGATGAAAGACCAGTTCGGATCCTACCCGGTGGAGACGGCGATGGTTCTGGGTGTGGCCGGCGGAAACGGCCTCGAGCACGTCCGGAAAGAAAAGTATAAGACCGTGTACGGCGTGGATATCAACGAAGACTATCTTCGTGCAACAGAGGAAAGATATCCGGACCTTCAGGGGATCCTTAAGTGCATCCCGGTCGATCTGGTCAATGAAGCTGAGAAGCTTCCGGAGGCGGATCTTCTGATTGCTAATCTCCTGATCGAGTATATCGGGTACGAGGCTTTTCAAAAGACCGTTTCGAAAGTGCAGCCGAAGTATTGTTCCTGTGTGATCCAGATCAACACGGATACGAAGCAATGGGTCTCCGATTCGCCATATCTTCACGCATTCGACAGGCTGGATGAAGTGCATCACCAGATGGAAGAAGATGCCCTGGAGAAGGCAATGAAGGAGATCGGGTATTCCCTGATCCATCGTAGTATCGAGACGCTCCCGAATGGGAAAGCTCTGGTCCGTATGGATTTCAGCAGGTGATGATATGGAAAGACCTGATTTTGACAGCATTAAGGATTATGCCGAGTTCTCGAAGTACTACTGGTACAGAGAGGAACTGATCCGGATCTGTAAGGCACATGGCCTTAAAGCGCCGAGCGGCAAAATCGAACTGAATAAAGTGATCGAAGCGTATTTCTCCGGGGAGAAAATCCTTCCGGAGAAAAAGCCGGTGAAAAGAAAGACGGCAAAGGTTACGGAACTGACGCTTCAGACCGGCTTGATCGAATGTGGATTTACCTTCGGCCCCAGGTTCCGGGAATTTTTCGAAAAGCAGACCGGAGAAAGCCGGTACAAATTTAATGTAGATATGGTAGCAACGGCTAAAGCTGTGAAAGATAATGGCGATGAGAGCTTCACGTTGGGAGATCTTCTCGATATATATTACGGGAAGAAGACCTATGCGACGCACGATAAGTCGGCACTTCAGTGGAATCAGTTCGTGAAAGACTTCTGCGCCGATCCGGCAACAGAAGTCTTCCCGGACAGATTGAAAACAGCTGCGAAACTGTGGAAGATCGTAAGAGAATCGGATCAGGAGAAGGTCTATACCCACGACCTTCTGATCACTTACTTCAACTGATAGGCTTTCCTAAACTTGTATGATCCGAGGACGAACTTGGAAGGGGAGACTTTTTCTGCAAGGTCGGATGTGGTGATGAAGTCTTTGGTTACCTTTACAAGGAACTGACGGCTGCCGCGTTCTACGAGATAGAATGCAGGATTATCTCTAAGGTAATCTGCCACCTGGATGATTCCCGGGGCTACTACGAAATCGACGAGCTGCTCTTTGACGGAGAGCTTTTTTGAACGGATCAGCGCATAGATGGCATCCGCATTTGCGTTCTTCGTGACGCATGCGGCATCCTGCTTGCTTCTGCATTTTCCCGTCTTTTCAAAAGCACTGAGATCGATCGGTTCGGAGATCTCGTTGAACTCCGGTTTGTTTCCATCATCTATAAGATAGTCCACACTTACATGCAAAAGCTCTGCCATGACCTTAAGGTTTCCGATATCCGGAAGACCCTTATCCGTTTCCCATTTTGCTACTGCGGATCGTGAAACATTCATCTTCTCTGCGAACTGTTCCTGCGAAAGGCCGGCTGCTTTTCTAGCTTCTTTAATCTTCTCACCAAGTGTCATAGTGCACCTCCAGATACATTTATTATGAACGGGTTTTCCGTTCACTTCAAGCATTTCCAGTGTGTATGTATCTGCGGGAAAACGCCATATACCAGCGGTGACAGCGATGTTACGTTCCGTGACTCCGTCATCCATGATCATGCGTCCGCTGATAGGAAGACAGCTTAGGAGCTATCAAATTGGAGATTGCAGCAAAATAGAATTGTCTTTGGAGTATAGTGTAAAATATTACAAATGGATCGCACAAGAGGATACTGATAGCAGCAGGAGAA
Organism: uncultured Clostridia bacterium; assembly: GCA_905235455.1. GTDB lineage: Bacteria > Bacillota > Clostridia > Saccharofermentanales > Saccharofermentanaceae > Scatonaster. The sequence goes on along the minus strand of CAJOLL010000003.1, from coordinate 15,080 downwards.
AAAGCAAATGGACAATTTTGTGGATGAAAGAGACTATGCATTACTTGCTCAGGACAAATATACCTTCTCGGTCCTTTCGAGGATCATTGGCGGGGAATGTGAGCTTCGCCTGACGGATCACGAAAGGTTCATTCTCTGCTTTACGGGGCAGCCGTATCCGGTGTGGATCTGGATGCCGGACGATGCATCCGAGGAGGAGATGGAAAGTGCTTTTCAGATAGCAAAAGAAAACGAGGTCATGGATGGAAAGCACCGTTTCAACATCAAGTACGAACTGGCGGATTACTTTATAAAAAGAGCCGAAAAGGAAGGACTTCATCTTTCGATCTCGACGAATCTTTTTGCCTATGACTGCCCGGAGCTGATCCCGCCGAAAACCGTGACAGACGGGCACATCCATAAGTGCACGATGGAAGATGTCGATGTTTTGACGGACTTTTTCGAGATATTCCATGATGCTGTCGGAATCGATAAGGCCAGTAGAGAACAGTACAGGATCGATGCGGAAAACGGGATCCGCGAAGGATCGATGTATCTTTGGAAGACGGATGACGGGGAATTTGTTGCGAGCTGCCACTGGCATCCGGTACAGGATATGGCGTCCATCGGATTGGTATTTACCAGAACTGAATACCGCCGGCGTCACTATGCGGACCATCTGGTATATGAGGTATCGAAGATCGCGAAAGAAGAAGGATATCTTCCGATGCTTTACACGGATGCGGACTATGTTGCGTCCAACAAGTGCTATGAGAAACTCGGTTATATTCTTCGAGGAAAACTCTGCACGATCAGCTGACGTTTTTTCGGAAAACGCGATGAGCAGGAAAGGCCAGGCACATTCCGGATCGGCCTTAGAAAAACTGTCTATACCATAAGTTTAATCCGGCGGTTTTCTGTCGGGACCGGTGATACAATATGCGATGAATTGAAAATTCTTAGGAAGGACGGATCACCATGAAACGCTGCATTGCAGATGCTCCACGCAGAGCCTGAGGAGACTGTGTGGAGGAAGAAATAGTTTTCCTCGAGCTTTGCTTCGAAAGTCATTTCAACTATAAGGAGCAAAGATATGAATAACGAAAAAGTAAATACGAAAAAGAATCCGCTTCGGGATTTCTATGTCCTTTGGAGCACACAGAGCCTGTCCCAGCTGGGATCGAGCATCACGGCATTTGCGCTGACACTGTGGCTCTATGACAAGACCGGATCCGCTTTAGGCACGGCGGCGCTGACGATCTGTACGTACGCGCCTTACGTGATCATGAGCATCTTCGCGGGTGCGCTGACGGACCGGTTCAATAAGAAAAAGACCATGCTGGTGTGCGACACACTGGCGGCTCTATGCACGGTCGTCGTGTTCCTTCTTTATAAGACAGACACTCTGGCGGTCTGGCATCTTTATGCGATCAATGTCTTTTCCGGACTGATGAATACGGTACAGCAGCCGGCGTCGGAAGTGACCATGACCCTGATCGTGCCAAAGACACATTATCAGAAGATCAGCGCTATGAATTCGCTGACCCGCTCACTGAATTCCATTTTGCACCCGCTGATCGCTACGGCACTTTACGGGGTGCTGGGCATGAGTTCTGTTTTTGCATTGGATCTTCTTACATTTGCCACGGCTTTTGTGGCACTTCTGCGATTTGTGCAGATCCCGGAAAAGCCGAGTGAGAAAAAAGAGAGCACGATCACGCTTGCCAAAGAGGGACTTCGTTTTCTTAAGAAAACACCGCTGGTATTCTCGCTGATCCTCTTTATGTCCGGCGTCAATCTCGTGGCCTCTGCCTTTGACGCGACACTATATGGGTATGTGATCCCGAACCCGAGAGGCGGAAAAGAAGTACTGGGTATCGTGACAGCATGTTCCGGAATTGCGATGGTCATCGGAAGTCTGATCGTATCAAAGATGCCGAAACCGAAGGATAGAGTAAGAGTCATCTTTGTGACGATGCTGATCTCCTTAAGCGTGGAGAACTTCGTTCTGGCTTTCTCCAGAGAACCGGTGCTGTGGTGCCTGGGACAGATCATCGGATGGATACTGGTTCCGGTCATGAGCGCGAATCTGGATGTGGTCCTTCGGAACTCAATCCCCGTGGAGCTGCAGGGAAGAGTCTATGCGTGCCGGAATACTTTCCAGTTTTTCACGATCCCGATCGGTCTTTTCCTCGGCGGATTCATGGTGGATCACATATGCGAACCATTCATGGCAAAACATGCTTATTCTGAAGTGCTGACGACACTCTTCGGATCGGGAAAAGGATCCGGCGCGGCCCTCATGATGGGCATCCTGGGACTTTCTGGAACCATACATTGTCTGGTTTTCGGAACGAGATTAAAGAAGTATCATTATAGTGATTCGTAACGCGGTTGAGATTCGTAACGCGCGAGGCGTAGAAGCGGATCTGATTACAAACAATTGAGGCAGCATGCAGACACGTATTCTGACAATCGAAGAGATACGGGAAGTCTATGAGAAATATCTCTACTACGATTTTCCCGATGACGAGCGAAAACCACTTTCCCGAATCGAGCAGTCGATCCGGGAAGGGCGGTACCTCTGCGCCGGTGCTTTTGCCGAGGACGGAGAATTCCTTGCATATGCTTTCTTCGTGTTTGAAAAGGATGTGTGTCTTCTGGACTACTATGCAGTGGTGCCGGAGATGCGCGGAAAAGGAGTCGGCTCCGAGTTCCTTCGTAGAGCGGTGGAGCAGTGCGGTTCCGAAGTGACGATTATCGAGATCGAAGATCCGGAATCGGATGTTTCCGAGGAAGAAAAGAGGGCGCGCGAAAGGCGGCTGGACTTTTATCTTCAGGCCGGAGCAATCAACACGAACGTGCATGTGCTCGTTTTCGGAGTGGAGTACCTTCTTCTGGAATATCCGTTGAAGGGTGTCCATGACGAAGAAGCAATCGCGGAGGGCTACTGCTCGATCTACCGGGCGATCCTTCCGAAGAAGATGTATGAGCAGAATATATCTGTGAGGAGGAAATAAGAAATGGCGAAACTGTTCTTATGTGGCGGCGGATTCGGAAAACAGATGGAGGATACCTATCCTGTTTTCAATGCGGTGATCGACCACACCAAGCCGCTTCTTTATATTCCGCTGGCGATGCCTGAAGAGACACATACTCTCGATGAATGCTATGGGTGGATCCAAAATGAATTAAATGAAGGCGGCGTCAAAGTCCCTTCAGTAGAGATGGTCCGCTCGTATGAAGAGATCCTTACGAAGGAGCTCTCGGATTATTGTGCACTCTTTATCGGCGGCGGAAATACATTCTCACTTCTAAAAGGACTGAAGGATAGCGGTGCTTTTGCCAAGATCAAGGAATACCTTCAGGGAGATGGAGTCGTATTCGGAAGCTCGGCAGGAGAGATCATTTTCGGGAAGGACATCATGACGGCCATCACCGAAGATCCGAACGATGTCGGACTTCAGGATACGGAAGGGTTTGATGTGCTTTCCGGAATCTCACTGGATGCGCACTATACCAATGCAAAAACGAAAGAAGATCACGAGCGTGTCACCGCGTTTCTTACGAATTATTCGATTGAGAAAGGGAAAGTGATCGCACTTCCGGAGGAAGATACGCTTTTCATTGATGGGGAAGAGGTCCAGGTCATCGGATCCCGCCCGTACTATATCTTTGAAAACGGTGTTCGGCTGGAGAAGAGGGCCGAACTTCGAAATGAACTTACGGATAATGAGTGGCCATTAGAATACATTGACCATGACCGGTGGATCGCAAGAGGTATTGTTTTCGATGAAGAAGGAAACTTCTATTTCATCCGCGCCGAACGCGATGACATGTTCGGTAAGGCGACAATGATCGAGACTCCCGGAGGCGGAGTGGAGAAAGGAGAGAACCTGAATATGGCGATCCGGCGTGAACTCAGCGAAGAACTAGGCGCAGAAGTAGATGTCATCTGTAAGATCGGGATGGTCAGCGACTACTATAACATCATCCACAGACATAACCTGAGCAACTATTTCCTTTGCAAAGTAAAGTCCTTCGGCGAGAAGCACTTAACGGAAGACGAGATCAATGATTTCCATCTTTCCACGCTGAAACTGACCTTTGATGAGGCGGTGGCCGAGTACGAGAAACGCAGGGAGACACCCATCGGAAGACTGGTGGCAAACCGTGAACTTCCGGTAGTACAGCGCGCAAAAAGGATCATCGACGAAATGGGATTACTCGCCAAAGCCGAAAAACACAGATAGGAAAACGAAAATGGAAAAGATACTTGAAACAGAAAGACTCTTCCTCCGGGAAATGACGATGGACGACTTCGATGCCCTTTATGCGGTGCTGGCCGATCCTGAGATCATGCAACACTCCAAAACACAGAATACTCGGCGCTCTATTCCTACTGCAAGTACACGAATGTGGGTTCTTTTAAAACGGCGGAATCCATCGGCATGCATTTCGAAAAAGAATATCCCGATGAGGCAAATAAAATCACCCATGTTTCCGTGATCCGAAGAGAAGATCAGTCCTGAATTCTTATCTGAGATCTCTATACATCAGGATCTCGTCGTGATATGTTCCGTCATCGAAACGGAGAGCATTGTGGCGGCGTCCGGACTCGATAAATCCGCACTTCTTGTAGAGTGCCTGTGCCTGCGTGTTCTCGGCAACGACTTCCAGATCGACTTGTGTCCAGCCGATCTCCTTGGCGAGCTCGCACATGTAATTGATCATGGCCGTTCCGATGCCGAGACCCCAGTATTCCTTATAAAGCGCGATAGCGAGTGAACAGCGGTGCCGGATCTTCCTTTTGTCGCCGATGCCGAAGACCGCGCCGTTTCCGGCGACTTTGCCGTCTACGACCGGTGCCATCATGATCTGGTATGGATCTTCCAGAAGTCTTCCGAGGATATCGACTTCGCCTTCGAGGGTGTAGTTTACTTCATCCGGATAGCGCAGAAGAAACTCAGTTTCACCTGCGGTTGCCTTCAGGTATTCAAGCATCGGCTCAGCCAGATCCGGTCCGTTCGGACGCAGGATACACTTTCTTTCATCCTTTAACGTGATCTCTCTTTCCGGAAAATGCATATCCTTCCACCTCGTTTCTGTCTTTTCTCACATTCTATCAGGTCGGGCGGGAACCGACTAGTAGTCCGTTAGTATACGGATCGTACTCTGAAGAAAAAACAGCCTTTCCATCTTTCGGAAGACGGAAAGGCTATGATTCTCTTAATATCTTCACCGATTTCTTTGTTGATGTCGATCTCTATCTGACAGTTTGTATGGAAAGCGTTTTTGTTGACCGGGTGAGTATCCGTCGTGTGGCAATAGATCTCCACCGGGGGTCAAATCTGTTTTTTAGCCTTTGGCCGGTGCCTGATCTCTTTCGGATCCGATCTCGAAATGACATCTGACGATGCCGATATCGACCTTGCTGAACGGTCCGCCCTTATCGATATATTCTACTTTTCCATCTTTGTTCAGACGGATCAGGAAATTTTGCTGATTGATCGCTGTCGGTGCCAGAAGCGCCATTTCGATTCCTTTCGAAAACCACTCGGGCGCATCTTCGGAAATCTCGCTGACCTGTCCGGCGCTTTTCGACTTGTGCGGTTTGCCGGATTCTTTTCCATAGCCGATTGCGATCGAGATCACGAGACGCTCACCGTCCCTGACCTCCGCGCCGATGTTTTTCTTATTAAACGTTCCCGCCCAGCAGGTATTCAACCCAAGTTTCTGTGCCAGCAACACAAGCTTCTGGCCATAGTATCCGATCCTTTCTTCAAGTGTTGCATCGTCTTTTCCGACACATGCGATCACACTCGGCGCCGAGGCAAGACCCATTGCCTTATTCAGAAGTTTATTAAATGTGTTTCCCGCATCTTCGATCAGTTGAAGATGGAGATCTCCTTCTTTATTCAGGGAGCTGATCAGTTCATTGAGGATCGCGATCTTTTCCGCTTCGATCTTCTCATCTTTATAGTGACGCACAGAATGTCTTTCGCGGATCGCCTCAATATCAGTCATATTCGTTGCACCCATTTTGTATTCTCCTTTCGGAAACTGTTTTTCATCTTTATATTGCATGCAGAAACTTTTGTCAATGCGGGCTTATCAGGATTCTTCCGGCTCCTGTTCTGCTTCGGTTTTTCCGGAAGATTCTTCCTTCTCATATTCATATGATGCCGAACGGAAACAGGATCCCATGGCAAGCCCCATCATGATACCGGCAAATATACCGATCGGGCTCTTCAGTGTCGTCGAAAAAACCACGCTATAGATTACTGCAAAAATTAACGCATAGTACCAGCTGTACGGCCCCGTCTTAGAAATAAGTTTCGGAACTTTATTTCCACGGAAGAAAGCCTTTCCGTCATTATAATATGAGGCTCTCTGTGCCATCAGGAAAACTACCTGCTGATTCATAAGATCCGTGACCGGCTCGCCGGAAAGATCCGAAGAACAATAGACCTCATCACAGTTATATTGATGTCCAACTTCCGTGACGACATACAGTGCTTTCAGAACACCCTTACGTGTATATCCATATACTTTGCCGCTATTTTGAAGGACTTCAAGAAGATGATTCGCATCTGCTTGAAAATCCGCCGTGGCAAGAAGTTTTCCTTTCCTTACCTGTCTTTTGCTGATATCGATGATTGAGTATCCTTGTACATTCAGGCCTTCTGCCGAGAAAGGTTTGTTATCAATAAAGAGATTTCTGAGCTGCTGTTCCATTTTTACCCTCAATTCTGCCAAATCACTTCACTTAGGCTTTATTTTTGATTTCATTTTACGAAGTGAGAATAAAGACATCGTCAATCAATTATAAAGTTTGTCTAAAGAAACGGGCAAATCGTGATTTGTTACGGGAGATCGCTTGATTTTTCGTATTTACATATTATAATAGGCAATGCAGTGACAGCAGTCACGCCAAGCAGTTCGGGTCCGATATCCTGCTTGTAAAAGATTAAAACCAAAGGAGAAAATAATAATGTCTGCAATCTCTCGCGTGAAAGAGGACTATAAAGCCCTTCTGCGCGGTGTGCCTGCGATGGTCACCGTCACCTTTATCCTATCTGTTGTTTTCATGAACCTTATGGCGAGTAAGGAGCTCTACCGCTCGGAGTATTTCTGCCTCAATTGCGGTCTGGCGCTTTCCTGGATTTCGTTTCTTTGTATGGACTGCATCTGCAAGCGTTTTGGCGCGAAAGCCGCGACGAAGATCTCGATCCTCGCGATGGGCATCAATGTGATCTGCGTGCTGGTCTTTAAACTTCTGTCGATGACACCGGGCTCGTGGGCAGCCTACTATTCTGCACCGGATGCCGTAACAGGCGAGCTCGTTTCTTCCGGGATCGACAGTACATTTGGCGGATCCTGGTATGTCGTGGTCGGTTCGGCAACGGCGATGCTTCTTTCCACGCTCGTAAACTCCGGTCTCAACCACCTGATCGGACGCGCCGATAAAGGAAACTTCGTCGGTTTTGCCAAGAGATCTCTGATCTCCACGGGTATCGCCCAGTGGGTCGATAATTTCGTATTTTCTGCGATGGTCTCCCATGTCTTCTTCGGCTGGAACTGGACGCAGGTACTGATCTGCTCAACTACATCGATGCTTGTAGAACTTATTCTGGAAGCCGTATTCTCCCCGATGGGATACCGCATATCGAAGCGCTGGGAGAAAGAGAAGATCGGCCAGGAGTATATCGACCTGATGCCAAAGGCCGAAACAGCGGCTTGACCTTCTGGCACAGGAAGAGGACGTTTTCTATGGAGCTGGAGAAACTTTCAGGTGTAGAACTTGGTAATGAAGTACGGTCCGGCCGGATCACTCCTACAGAAGTGATCCGGTATTTCCAAGAGCGTATCGAAAAGAGAAATCCCAGCCTGAATGCATTCACATATACGAAATTTGATGATGCTTTTTCCGAGGCAAAAGCACTGGAAGAGAAACTTTTGCGTCATGAGGAAGTGGGTCCTCTGGCCGGCGTCCCGGTGGGTCTCAAGGACTTCCTTCCTTCGAAGAAGGGCTGGACGAATTCCCACGGCGGAGTTAAGTCGCTGATCCGTGAAGATCCGGAAGATTCTATGTTCTATATTGCGGCAAGAGGAGCCGGAGCGATCGCAGTCGGGAAGACCAATGCCCCGGCATTTGCGATGCGCGGTACCTGCGACAATTATCTTTACGGGCCGACGAGAAATCCTTTTGATACCAGATATAATTCCGGGGGGTCGTCCGGAGGTTCCGCTGCGGCAGTCGCAGACGGCATGCTCCCGATCGCGGAAGGATCGGACGGCGGCGGATCGATCCGCATCCCGTCGGCCTGGTGCGGATGCTTCGGATTCAAGGCGTCTGTCGGAACGATACCGAGTATCTGCCGCCCGGATGGATGGACGGCGACACATCCGTACTGCTTTAACGGTGCGATCACAAGGACCGTTTTGGATAGCGCAGTCTTGCTGAATTACATGGCGCGCTATAATCCCAGAGATCCGCTGAGTATTGATCACGGGAAACGTGATTTTACCGAACTTATGAAAAAAACGATCCGCAATTGGAAGATTGCATTCACCACGGACTTCGATATCTTTTCTGTCGATCCGGAGGTGGCCACGATCGTGCAAAATGCTGCCGAAAAACTTGAAGAAGCAGGTGCAGCCATAGAGCCCGTGCACTTTTCTTTCCGTCACACACAGAATGAATTTGCCGAACTTTGGTGCAGAAGCATCAGTATCGACACGGCGATCGATATGGAGCTTTGGAAAAAAGAAGGCCTCGATCTGGTCAGAGATCACAGAGAGGAACTGCCGGAAGAATTCATCTACTGGAATGAACTGGCGCTTCGCTCTACCGTGATGGACTATCGTTACTTTAATGAACTCCGCACGGAGATGCTTGATGCGATGCAGGATATCTTCGATACATATGACATTATCTTGTCACCGGTGACGATATGTCCGCCGGTTCGAAATGCAGAGGACGGAAATACAAAAGGTCCCCTCGAGATGAACGGCAGAGAGATAGAACCCCTGATCGGATTCTGTGAGACGTTCTTTTCTAACTTTACCGGGAATCCTGCGGCCTCCGTTCCGGCCGGACTTACGAAGGAGGGCCTTCCTGTAGGTATGCAGATCATCGGAAAGAAATTCCGCGACGAAGACGTACTTGCCGTCGCGAAGACATTCGAAGATATTGCACCGTGGGGATATGAGATCCCGTTCGGCAGGAAAGTGATCTCCCTTTAAGAGAAGAACTTAGAATACAAATACCGGAGCAGAAACACGATCCCGGCGATAATCAGCGCAATGAGGGTCATTTTTCCTCCATCTTGACTCCAAATCATAGCTTCTCCTCCTCCATATTGAGTCTGTTTTCACTCATTATACTATTGATTTCGGATATTTACGAGTAGTAAAGAGTCGCGATTGAACGCGCTATCGTAAATGATCCCCGAAAAAAGCACTTCTCCGGCTCCTCTTTGACCGGAGCATTTCATGAAATATCGGCTTGTAAAAGAAAAAGCGATTTATCCCCTGCTATTTTTGCTTTTTTCAGGTAGTCTTACTCTTGGGAAAAAGGTAGAATGATTGCACAAGGAGAAATTCGGTATGAATGAGCAGATAATGATTATTGAAAAGATGCGAAAAAAGGTAATGCTCCTTAGCATCTGTATGTGGGCAATCCCACTTGGCATAGTGATTCTTTCCGCGATAATGACGATTGGTTCGATTGATTCTGATTTGGGACCTTTTGGGTTGTTCTACGGAATTTTCGTTGCAATCCTTTTTGACATAATCTTCTATGCCCTGATATACAGGAAGAAACTGAACGAATACCGGAACTATTACAAGACACATTATGTTTATGATATGGTGCGTCAGGTCATTCCGGATGCAGTCTATCAGCCGGAATACGGATTTCCGAGGCAGCAGATCGCTCAGACCGGCCTAATGATGATGGGTAATATTTTCAGAAGTGAGGATTATATCCGGGGAACATACAACAATGTTGCTTTTGAGAGATCGGATGTCCTGATCCAAGATGAATCAACTGATTCGGACGGACACTCGAGCACTACGACATATCTTCGCGGCAGATGGATGATCTTCGAGTCAAATAAGAATTTTGAAGCTGATCTTCAGATCATTCAACAGGGTTTTACGTTTGCGAAAAAAAGAACGGGTATTTTTACGAAAAAGACGGAGAGAAGACACGCTTTTAAGACAGAAGATGAGCAGTTCAACAAGATGTTCAAGTGCCTGTGCCAGAATGAAGTGGAAGCTTTCTATCTTCTGACTCCGGGACTGATGCAGGGACTGATGCGGCTCGCATCGCAGAGTGATGGTAAGGTCATGATCGGATTTGTGGATAATCAGCTTCACGTGGCGATCAATTCTCACAAAGACTATCTTGAACCGCCAATCTATCACAGTTCGGACAATGATGATATCATGAGAGTGAAAAATGAGATCAACGCGGTGACCTCATTTGTGGAAGGATTAAACCTCGATCGCAAGATCTTTAAATAAATTCAGGAAAAGACAGGAAAGGAGGAGTACGGACAGTTTTGGCCCGTACGGTAAACAAAAATGGTGAAGTATGTTATTGGAGCAATTGTATTTGTAGCAGTGGTTATTATTCTCTGGTGGATTTCCACGGCAAACGGCCTGAGAAGAACGAGAGTGAAGATCGAAGAGGCTTCTTCCGGAATCGATGTTGCTTTGACAAAGCGCTATGATGTTCTGACCAAGATGGTCGATGTTGCGAGGTCTTATGCGACGATTGAGAAGCAGACCATCCTTGATGCGATCAAGCTTCGTCAGGGAATGACCATCTCCGAGAAGAATCAGGCGGCTTCCGCGATGGGAGAGGTACATAAGGAACTGAATTTCCTGGCTGAGAATTATCCGCAGCTTCATGCAAATGAAAATTTCCGTCAGCTTCAGGTTGCCATCATGGATGTCGAAGAACATCTGCAAGGTGCACGTCGTGCGTATAACGCAAATGTATCCGAGCTGAATCAGAGGATCGTCTCTTTCCCGACAAGCATCGTAGCCGGTGGTATGGGAATCAAGAAAGAACCTTTCTTTGAAGCAGAAGAAATCAAGCGTTCTGATGTAAATGTGAGCATCAATATCTGACCATCATTTGAAAACGGGAAAAAGTGAATCCCCGGAAGTCTTGAGAACAAAACTTCCGGGGATTTTATCTATCGGAAAGCACGACAGCGATTACTTCGTTTCATTGATGTACTTGCTGACCCTGTCGTTGATATACTTGATGGTATCCTCTATGGAATGGTCCCCGACATAGTATGGTGCAAGTTCTTCACAGATGATGTTACGGATGTCTTTGTCTTCGATATAGTAGACAGACAGGTTCGACAGCATCGCAAGGAAACTTTCCTGCATCTCCGGATGAATCTTCTTATGACCTTCCACATGAAGAGAGGAAAGATCTGTTTCCTTCGATTGCGTCACCTGCTCATAGACACTGTTATAGTAGTCTGAAATCAGTGAAAGCTCTCGGGACAGGACTTCTCTGTTTGTGCAGATCGAAGCAAACATAGGACTGTTTTCTGTGATGAAACTTCCGGAAAGAAGGAAGTTGATAAACTTTTTGCAGCCATCCTGGCGATCTGATTTTTTTGCCACGGAAATGCTTTCTTCCGACTTAAACCAGGGTCCCCGACTGTCGACGGACGGAGTGCCGATAAATGAGAAGGCCTCATTTTCCGAAGTTGTGGAAAGCACATAGTCGATAAAACTTGTCATCTTCACATATCGTGCATCAACGATCGGACGCAGGATCTCGTCTTCATAGGGGATCTCATTACTCGGATCAGCAGCATTTTCCAAAAAATGCATCTTCGCATAATCGGCCGCCCGGCGGAACTGCTCCGAGTCGAAGTTCACGATATCGCCTTCGATGGCTGACTTTATGTCAACGCAGGAGAGGAAAAACTCATTTCTGTAGTTATATTCAGAGTAAGGATAATCGTATGGCTGAACGCCGGATAGAGTGTTCTCCACAAACTGATCATATTCGTCAAATGTCATTCCGACACAGTCTTTCTCCAGAAGACTGCTTTTTACTACCAGACCGTCGATTTCCAGTGTTACCGGTATATAAAACAGTTTCCCGTTTACTTGGCTTGTTTCAAGGATATTATCAAAAAGCGCCTGTTTTGTGTTTTCTTCTACAAGAGATGAAAGATCCAAAAGAAGATCCCCGTTTATTGCTTCGGGATTATCCATGTTGAGTACCAGATCCGGACAATCAGATCCGCCTAATTCGCGGATAATCGTATAGGCCGCTGCATCTTCAGTATCGATTCCGAGATGCATGCTTCCGGTCCGAATCCCCTCGCTGTATTTGTTCCAGATGCGAATCAGATATTCCTCGTCCTGCTCGTTAAAAGCAACGATGGCCTGAGACATATAGTCTGAAAAAACCATATCCAGCGGTGCACTGATCTCTATGACCTGTTTTCCGGCATGGGGATTGTTTTCTTCTTTGGAAAGGACCGTAATGGTAAAGTCGTCAAATATCGGTTTCGCGGTAATGATTCCATTTCCGCCATAGAAGTACAGGATGACCTTATCATCCGTAAAGGAGAGAACCTTTACCACGTAATTCTTTTCGGGGTCGAAATCGGAAAAATACGGAGAGTACCAGTTATTCTCAAACACCTTTACTTCTTGGCGCGTCTCCGCATCATATTTGTAGATGTTTCCGAGACTGTCCAGACGAAGAAGTTCTCCCTGAGCGGAGTATTGATATGCAGTCAGATCTACTTCCTCTTTGTCGTTATCTCGGACTTCTTTGTTCAGTATTTTTCCGTCTTTCAGATCTACCTCGCAGAGATATGAAGCGTTATTCGCTGCCTGAACATTCATAAATGCGTGGCCGGTTTTGCTGTTATAGGAATAATCCCGAGCGTTGGAAACACCGTTGATGGAGGAAAAATCTATCTCACACCGGAGAGTCTGTCCCTGATATACCAAAGCACGGAATGCCCCGGTATCAAAGTCCGACAGATTGATGATCAGGTACTCTCCAAGAAGATACGTACCTCCGACAGAAGAAGTGACGACCGCACCGTCTTTTCCTTTGAGGGGTTCACTCAATGTGGCTGTACCTGTCTTCGAGTCGATATCAGAAAAGTAAGTGGTGTTTGTATTGCTCGAGGGATCTAAATACTGCACCAGACCGACAACACTTTCATCATCGGAGGGGATCAATCGAATAAGACCAAGAGGAATACCATTTCCATCGGGGAAATGAAGTGATATGGAGCTCTCTTTTGTGCCCTGTTCATCGTACACATCCAGAGTGGTCAAATTCTCAAATGTAGTCATATCAAAAACAGAGTAGGTATGGAAAATTTTTCCGTTCATAGACACGGCATCCGTCTGCATGATCATATCCGAGTCGCTCTTATTCAGTTCCAGCGTGAAACGGTTGGAACTGAACCAGGGGTCATCTTTATTAACGATGCCCGTCTCTTTCGAGGTCGATGTTGATCTTTTACAGGCCGCCAGTGAGACGCCCAAACATAGGCATAAAAACAAAGAAACTGTGCGTTTGAATATTCCCATAATAATGCTTCCTTACCCTAATACAAATGCCAAAGCTTCCCAATGTCTTAATTTTATTTTATGACACCATTGGAGAATATCGAGACTTATCTGTCACAATTGCAAAGAACTACGGTAAAAAACGATCAAGGGTTCTCTCGTATCAGCCTGCTTATTGAATATGCAAAAGTCTCTCTGCATTGCCGTGTGCGATTTTTTCCCTATCTTCTTCAGACAGGTCAAAAGATTCGAGAAAGCTGCGGATCTCGTCTTTTTTGCGATACGGATAATCCTCACCCCAGGTGATATTATCCGCTCCAAAGGTCTCCAGACAGTAACGGAACTGCTCGCCATAGAGCATTCCTGACGGATTTACATAGATATTCCGTTTGAAGTAATCGCTGATTCTTTTCCGGAGACCGGTAATTTCCTGCGGGATTTCATCCGTGCGATACATGTAGAAAGATACCAGCTCACCCCAGTGACCGATCATGATCTTCAGCTTCGGCAGCTTGTCGAACAAGCCTGCCATCATCATGCGGAGTACCTGTATACCCACATCATAGTGCCACCCCACTCCGAACCCGGCAAGCATGAAGGCCGTCCGATCCGACCAGTTTCCTTTGTAATATCTCTCTGTAATTGTCGGGCTGACGATCCCCGGATGAAGATATACGGGTACGTCCAGCTCCGCCGCTTTTTCAAAAATCGGAAGATAGTGCTCGTCATCGTAAGGTAAATCATGATAATGACCGGAGATCATTGCTCCCACGAAGCCAAGTTCCTTCACGCAGCGTTCCAGTTCCTTCGCCGCCTCGTCACCGTCGCCGAGAGGAAGATGGGCAAAGAGATAGAACCGCCCGGGGTACGCAGCTGCTTTTTCCGCCATCTCGTTATTGACATCTCGGCAAAGCGACAAGGAAAACTCCGGCTCCATTGTTGCGGGGATGCCGCCGGCATAGCTGATGACCTGCGCGTCGATGCCGTGCATATCCATATAGGCGACTCTCTCAGCACCCAGATCAGCGACGCCAGGTACTGCTTCCCCGGCAGCGGCACCCAAAGACTGTATACCTGAATCTGTGCCGTGCTCCGCATAGATCTTTTTGATCTTCTCATTAACTGCTTTTGAGTTGTAATGCTCTTCTACCGTGATCAGCCTTTTCATAAATAACACCTCAACCTTCTGATTAATGATTGTTCAACCGCTCGCTTGCCTCATTATAGAGATTTCTCTTACTTTACATACAATGCCACCCTGAATGTCACATTCGGATGATGATCGTTTCCGGGCAGCGGATCGCGAAGTGCCGCCGGATACCGGTTGCCCGGGCATGCGCCGCCCATCAGGTTATACCCGCCGCCGCGCATCACATAACTCGAGCCGCAACGTTCCTGCGTCCATTCCCAGTTATTGCCTGCGAGATCATAAATATTATTGGCTTTTGTTTCTTCCCATGCGCCCGTGCAGTTACCGCGAGCACCATCTGAGAAGCTGTCGTTTGAGTAATTTCCCC
>CAJOLL010000002.1 GCA_905235455.1 uncultured Clostridia bacterium | reverse complement strand
ACCCTTTCTATGAACACTATGACGAGATCCTCGATATCTGCCGTGAGTACGATGTCACGATCTCGCTCGGAGATGCCTGCCGTCCGGGATGCCTTTCCGATTCTTCGGATGTTTGCCAGATCGAAGAACTCGTAAGGCTCGGTGAACTGACACGCCGTGCCTGGGCAAAAGATGTGCAGGTCATGGTCGAGGGACCGGGTCATATGGCGATGGATGAGATTGAAGCGAACATGAAGATCCAGCAGCGTATCTGCGGCGGCGCGCCTTTTTATGTGCTCGGACCGCTCGTTACCGATATAGCTCCGGGATATGACCACATCACATCTGCGATCGGCGGAGCGATCGCGGCCAAAGCCGGCGCGGCATTCCTCTGTTACGTAACTCCTGCCGAGCACCTCGCGCTTCCGAATGTCGATGATGTTAAGCAGGGCATCATTGCTTCCCGTATCGCGGCACATGCGGCAGATATTGCAAAGAAAGTCCCGCATGCCAGAGATATTGATGACCGCATGGCGGATGCCAGAAGAAAGTTCGACTGGGAAGAGCAGTGGAGATGTGCGATCGATCCGGAAACCGCAAAAGCGATCCGTGATGACAGATCTCCCGAGATCGAGGAAAGCTGCTCTATGTGCGGAAAATTCTGTGCGGTAAGATCCATGAATAAGGCATTGGCGGGAGAATATATAGATATCCTTTAAAATTTTTAAGAAACTCTTTTCCAAATGTCCCATTAGGATAAATTTGTTAGTCTTGGCTAACAGAAATCGGTCAAAATTCCCTTGACACGTTAGATGACGCTAACTATAATATGTGATGGTTAGTTACAACTAACCATATTTAATAAACACAAGTTAGCCAAGACTAACAGAATGGGTGAGGAGAAAATGATGCCTCTGGTATTAGCAGAAACCGGTGAACCCCTGATTATAAAGAGAATCGGCGGAAATCCGGAAGTTAAACAGCACCTGGCAGATCTGGGCTTTAATGTCGGCGGGCAAGTTATCGTCGTCAGCATGCTCGGAGGGAACCTGATCGTAAAGGTCAAGGAAAGCCGGATCGCCGTCAGTGAAGAACTGGCAAAAAGAATCATGGTCTAAGTAGAAGGGGGATAAGGAATGAGAACACTTAGAGACGCAAAAGTCGGAGAGACAGTGACTGTGGTAAAGCTCCACGGCGAAGGTGCTGTCAAGCGCAGGATCATGGACATGGGTATTACACGAAGAACGATAATAAATGTACGTAAAGTCGCACCGCTCGGTGATCCGATCGAAATCACGGTAAGAAACTATGAACTTTCGCTTCGTAAAGCGGATGCAGAAATGATCGAAGTAGAGTAAAACAGGAAGGAAGATGAAAAAATGAGTCTGCGAATTGCTTTAGCAGGTAACCCCAATAGTGGTAAGACAACTCTTTTTAATGCGCTGACCGGCGCCAATCAGTTCGTCGGTAACTGGCCGGGTGTAACTGTTGAAAAAAAGGAAGGTAAACTGAAGAAACACGACGACGTGATCATTACGGACCTGCCGGGTATCTACTCCCTGTCGCCGTACACACTCGAGGAGGTCGTCGCAAGAAATTACCTGATCGGCGAGCGTCCGGATGCGATCCTGAATATCGTAGATGGTACAAACCTCGAAAGAAACCTGTATCTGACTACCCAGCTCACTGAGCTTGGTATCCCGGTAGTTATGGCCATCAACATGATGGATATCGTAAAGAAGAACGGGGATCAGATCAATATTCCTGAACTTGAAAGACAGCTTGGCTGTAAAGTCGTGGATATTTCCGCACTGAAGGGCGACGGTGTCATGGACGCGGCAGAAGCTGCGATCGATGCTGCGAAGAATGCAAAGACGATTCCGCAGCACAGTTTCTCCGGACCGGTTGAGCATGCGCTCGCTCATATTGAAGAAGCTGTCGTACATGACATGCCCGAGGAGCAGCAGAGATGGTACGCCATCAAGATCTTCGAGCGCGATGACAAAGTCATGGAGCAGCTGAATATTCCTAAAGAAAAGCTCTCCCACATCGAAAGCGATATTCAGGCCGCAGAAAAAGAACTTGACGACGATGCCGAGAGCATCATCACCAATGAGCGTTACATCTATATCGCCGAGGTGATCAAGTCCTGCTATAAGAAGAAAAAAGAAGGCAAACTGACCACTTCGGATAAGATCGATAAAGTTGTTACCAACAGATGGCTGGGACTTCCGATCTTCGCACTTGTGATGTTCCTCGTATACTGGATCGCCATGGTCGGTATCGGAGCGATCGCTACTGATTTTACGAATGACAAGATCTTTGGCGACGGCTTCCATCTCTTTGGAAGAGACGGCGGTTACGAAGAACTCGCCGAAAGGTGGGGAGATGCATCCGCGATCGTAGAAGGCTATGACACTTATGTGGAAGAGAATGGCGCAGAGCCTGAAGGTGAATTTACTTATGAAGTAGAGGATGAGGAGACTCTTGAGATCTCCGAAGAAACAGCCACTGTTGAAGAATATAACGAAGCAGTAAAAACTCTCGAAGAGATCGGTGAAGAACCGGATCCGGCAGATTACGGGACATGGGTACCGAGTATTCCGGCACTAGTGGAAGATGGGCTGGATAAGGCAGGTGCTGCCGACTGGCTGAAGGGTCTGGTACTCGATGGCATCATCGCAGGTGTCGGTGCAGTCCTCGGATTTGTGCCGCAGATGCTGGTGCTTTTCCTGCTGCTGGCATTCCTTGAGGCATGCGGCTACATGGCGC
This sequence comes from uncultured Clostridia bacterium, assembly GCA_905235455.1. Classification (GTDB taxonomy): domain Bacteria; phylum Bacillota; class Clostridia; order Saccharofermentanales; family Saccharofermentanaceae; genus Scatonaster. The sequence goes on along the minus strand of CAJOLL010000002.1, from coordinate 68,874 downwards.
GTATCGCATTTGTTCTTGACCGTATCTTCAGAAAGTTTGGTCTTTCCGGTAAGTCCTTCATCCCGATGCTCGTCGGTGTCGGATGCGGTGTTCCGGGCATCATGGCCTCCCGTACCATTGAGAATGAGCGTGACCGCCGAATGACGATCATGACAACGACATTTATCCCTTGTGGAGCGAAAGTTCCGTTTATCGCCATGATCGCAGGTGCACTGTTCGGCGGATCCGCATGGGTATCCACAGGCGCTTACTTTATCGGTATGGCTGCGATCATCATCTCCGGTATCATACTGAAGAAGACAAAGATGTTTGCCGGTAACCCTGCTCCGTTCGTTATGGAACTTCCGGCATACCACTGGCCGACACTCGGAAATGTTCTCCGTTCTATGTGGGAGCGCGGTTGGTCCTTCATTAAGAAGGCAGGAACCATCATCCTCCTGTCGACGATCGTTGTCTGGTTCACCAGCCGCTTCGGCTTCGTGGATGGATCTTTCCAGATGCTTGGAGAAGAAGAACTCGAGTTCTCGCTCCTTGCCAAACTCGGATCGGCAATTGCCTGGATCTTCGCTCCTCTCGGCTGGGGCAACTGGCAGGCGGCTGTGGCATCTATTACAGGACTTGTTGCAAAAGAGAATATCGTCGGTACCATGGGTATCCTCTATGGTGGCGGAGAACTGACCACATGGCAGGCACTTGCAGCTGCTTTTACAAGCGTTGCCGGATTCTCCTTCCTCGTATTCAATCTCCTCTGCGCACCTTGCTTTGCGGCGATCGGTGCCATCAAGCGTGAGATGAACAATGCGAAGTGGACATGGTTTGCCATCGGTTACCAGTGCGGATTCGCGTATGTGATCGCGCTTATGATCAACCAGTTCGGTCTTCTGTTCACCGGTGACGTCAATGTTATCGGTCTGATCTTCGCGATCACGCTTCTTGCAGGTATGTTCTATATGCTGTTCATCAAGAAGTATAAAGAAGCAGATAAACTGACTTCGAAAGATCTTAAGGAGAAGGCGGTATCAAAATGATCTCGTGGATTATGGATAATCTTGGTACGATCTTGATCTCTCTTATCCTTGCGGCCCTTGTAGGAGTTATCATCTGGAGTATGCGGCGGGATAAGAAGAGAGGAAAGTCTTCATGCGGCGGCAATTGCAGCCACTGTGCCATGGGTTGTTCATGCCATCCGGCTCCGACTAAAGGAAAGAAAACATAGTTCCTCTTAAAAGACGAGAATATATGGTAAAGACTGTCTCCCGGATCGATCCGGGAGGCAGTTTTTTCTTTTTTCTAAATAGAGTATTGACAACGGCAATTAAGTTGCATACAATTCAATTGTGCAAAACAGAAAGGAAACATCTATGAAGTACGATTATCGTGAAGCAATGAAACTTTCCAATCAGCTTTGTTTTCCGCTTTATGCGGCATCCAGGAATGTCATCGGCCGGTACACGCCGTATCTGAATGAACTGGGACTGACGTACACCCAGTACCTTGTATTCCTAGTCCTCTGGGAAGAAGACGGGATCACGGTCAGTGAGATCTGCGAGAGACTGAAACTGGACAGCGGCACGGTATCTCCGCTTCTTAAGAAGCTTCAGCAGGCAGGTTATATCCAAAAGGTGAGAAGTGCCGCTGATGACCGTGTGGTGGAGATCACGCTGACGAAAGAGGGAAGAGCACTTCAGGAGAAGGCAAAAGATGTCCCGGTAAAAGTGGCATCCTGCATCGAGCTTTCCCCGGAAAAGGCAAAAATGCTCTACGATCTTCTTTATGAATTATTAGATGCACAGTACAAGAAAAAAACAGGAGGAGAATCAGTATGAAAACAGTGTATGATTTTGCGGTAAAAGACAGAAACGGTAAGGAAGTCAGCCTCTCTGAGTATAATGGAAAGGTACTCCTGATCGTCAACACAGCGACCGGTTGCGGCTTTACTCCGCACTATGATCCTCTCGAGGCCATGTATAAGGAAATGAAGGATCAGGGATTTGAGATCCTGGATTTCCCGTGCAATCAGTTTGCCAACCAGGCACCCGGCAGCGACGATGAGATACACGAGTTCTGCACAATGAAGTTCGGAACCGAGTTCCCGCAGTTTGCCAAGATCGACGTTAACGGCGAGACCGCAGATCCGCTGTTTGCTTACCTGGCCACAGAAAAGCCTTTCGAGGGATTCGGCAAAGGCCTGAAGATCAAGATGCTTGAGAAATTCTCGGGCATGAACAACAAGACCTTCGGCGACAAAGCTTACATCAGATGGAATTTCACCAAGTTCCTAGTTGACCGCGAGGGTAAGGTATTGCAAGATTCGAGCCTACCAAGGATATGGATGAGGTCAAAGAAGCGGTAAAAGCTGCTCTGTAATCGCCTATATCTACGACCGATCCGCCGGCAAAAGCACTTGTCCCTGAGACTGTGTCTGATGCCGGCGATTTGGTATACTTTATTCATAAGTTCTGTAACATTCTAAGATCAGAAACGGAGATATCAATATGGGCAATAAGGAAATGTCCCGTGAAAAAAAGATCATCCGAACGAGCGTGATCGGAATCATTGCCAATGTTTTTCTGGCATCCTTTAAGGCGGTGATCGGCCTTCTGACAAACTCTATCGCGATCGTTCTGGATGCCGTAAACAATATATCGGATGCGGGAAGTTCCCTGATCACGATCATAGGTACCAAGCTTGCGGGAAAAGAACCTGACAAGAAGCACCCGTTCGGATACGGCAGGATCGAATATTTAAGTGCGATGATCATCTCCGTGATCGTCCTTTATGCCGGATTTACTTCTTTTGCAGAATCCGTAAAACAGATCATCCATCCGCAGACTCCTGATTACTCGATCGTTTCCCTGATCATTATCGGTGCGGCAGTTATTGTGAAGATCGTCCTCGGCAGATATGTGAAGACAGTCGGAAAGAAGGTCAATTCAGATTCCCTTGTAAACTCCGGAGAAGACGCGACTCTTGACTCCGTGATCTCCGCCTCGACACTTGTGGCCGCCGTGATCTTCATGCGCTTCGATGTATCGATCGAAGCATGGCTCGGTGCAGTTATCTCTATCGTAATCATCAAGGCAGGCATCGAGATGCTTCGGGATACGATCTCCCAGATCCTTGGTGAGCGTAATGACCAGGAACTGGTAAGAGAAATCAAGAAGACGGTCGTTGCTTTCCCGGGCGTACAGGGTGCCTATGATCTCGTCCTCAACAATTATGGTCCGGACAGATGGAACGGTTCGATCCATATTGAAGTTCCGGATACATATTCCGCGGATCAGCTGGACCAGCTCCTCCGAGAGATCCAGATCGAAGTCCTGAAAGAGCACAATGTCATCCTGACGGCGATCGGTGTTTATTCGACAAATACGAAAGATGAGGAAGTGATTCGGACCAGGACAGAGGTCAGCCGGATCGTCCTGTCCCATGAATATGTCAAGCAGATCCACGGATTCTATCTGGTGAAAGAGAAGAAAATGATCCGCTTTGATATCGTGGTCAGCTTCGATGCGAAGGATAGAAAAGCCGTATATTCGGAAGTGGTCGCTGATGTTGCCAAGGCATTCCCGGGCTATGAACTGCAGGTCGCAATGGACACAGATTACTCGGAAGAGTGAAATGAAATCACATGAATAAGAAGACCCCCGAAACAGATCCGTTTCGGGGGCCTTTTTGTTTAATCGATTTTCTTGACGTCACGTAAGTGTTTCTTGATCTTGGTGAAAGTCTTTTCACTGATGTCGTGTTCGATGCGGCAGGCATCTTCAGCAGCTGTTTTCTCATCCACTCCGAGATACATCAGCGCTTCTGTCAGCACGCGGTGGCGTTCGTAGATCTTCTTGGCAAGTTTTGATCCTTCCTCGGTCAGATGGATCGCACCGTCTTCATCTACTGTGATAAATTCTTTATTCTTCAGGATCCCCATAGCGCGGCTGACGCTTGGCTTACTGAGGTCCATCTCACGTGCAATATCGATCGAGCGCACATTACCATTACGCTTTTTCAGTATCAGGATCGTTTCCAGATAATCTTCACCAGATTCATATAGTCCGTTCATATGCGTTCTCCTTTATTGCTGATAAAATCATTATACTTCAAAAAAACGAACTTCAACAAAGAAATTGTCTGAGGAGGGCATATACTCACTCAGACATTTCTTGTAGACCGTTATTGGAGGGTTGTCTATGTAATTTGATCAGGCGGAAAGAGCTGCGCCAAGGGCTTTGCAGGCTTCATTTGCCGTGTCGTCGGGAGACTCGTTGCAGATGACGCCGTCAGCAGCAAGGATTGCTCCGGCCTGTCTGCTTCTTTCTTCCCAGTTTCTCATCCATTCACCGTCGCCCCAGCCATAGGAACCGAAAAGACCGATCTTCTTGCCTTCGAGAACACTTTTCTGCTCGAGGTCAGTAAACATCGGATCAAATTCAGATTCTTCGAGGACTTCTGCACCCATAGCCGGGCATCCGAAAGCGATAGCATCGAACTCCGCGGCCTTTTCAGCATTAAATTCGGAAGCGGAGAAGCGGATCACTTCGGCACCGGATGCCTTCGCGCCTGCCTCCACAGCATCAGCCATTGATTCAGTGTTTCCTGTTCCGCTCCAGTATACAATTGCGATTTTGCTCATAATGATATTCCTTTCTGGTTTTGTTTTTCTTATATACAGACCGGGGATTAGTTTCCCGGGGATCTGTCAGATCGATTATGCAGATACTGCCAGCTGCTCGAGAGAAGCACCCTGGATAAGACGCTTTCTGTAATTTTTCGTGCACTGCTCATACTTTCTGAAAAGCACCTGTGCTTTTTCTGGTTCGTGATAGACTTTCCAGCATCCGCCTACGCAGGAGCGGCAGCGGCTTTTGCAGTGAGGGTTTTCGATGAACCCTTTTACGTCTTCCGGAGGATACCCAAGGAAAAGACCGATCTCATGTGGAAATGAGCCTTCCTTTCTGACTCTTTGGATTAGATGAACGAGGCATCTGGAGGGAAGAGAAGACGTGTATCCGAACTCTTTAAGAAGAGAAGCGCTCCTCTTATCGCAGAGGTCCCTTTTCAGATAGCATGGCCGGTAAAGATAAAGAAGAGAATAACCGCCGGTTGTCTTCAGTGGAAGCAGAAGAAGACCCTTACCATGGAAGATCCGGTTGATCTTCTGCACTTCACGCTTGATAAGATCAGGGTCTTCGCCCTGTATGGAAAACAGACTTCCTGTTTTGATCCCGGCCAGAGTGGGTGCGCACTGATCGACCAGATAACGTTCCAGCATAAAAAACTCTCCTTTCCTTATCTTTTTGTCGTGTGAAAAATCACTTGTGTATATTCCGTGTTCACACAAAGAGTTAGCGAATGCTAACTAACGACATTAAGAATATACCAATCAACAACTGTCATGTCAATACTAAAAACAGAGGTTTTGAAGATTTTTGAAATTTGGTGTTGACACGAATGAATTCGTTTGCTATTATCATTAGCAGTTAGCAAGAGCTAACTAGTTTGTGTTCTATGTCATACTTATACCGGTCCGGGGGATCCTGATATTTTTTCTTGCAGAAGACCAACTCCCCTTTCGCACTTCTCCTTGAAATGCCCCGGACAGGAAGTTGCCGTGAAAACGTCTGCATGGCAAAGCAGAGTGAGGCAATCTTTAGGTATAATCCTTAAAAGGGCGGCAACAATACCTCGTTGCCGCCCTTGTCTTTTCCTATTTATTTACAGTGATTATTCGATGCCTTTCAGTGTCTCGACCATATCGAGCTTTTTGATCCGCTTGTTGAACATATAGCTCACAAGTACCGATACGATCATGACGAACAGACCGGAAACGAGATATGTCAGGAAGCCGGCGGACACAGGATAGTCCATGCTGTCTCCGTTACTATCGAACATATACTGGAGCATGATCTTTCCAAAAGGTGCGCCGAGGAAGAGTCCGACAATGGAAAGCCAGAGATTCTGAAGGGAGAGGAGCTTTCTGATCTTCTTGGTCGTAAAGCCCAGTACCTTTAACGTAGCGAATTCCTTGACCCTCTCATGGAAGGAGAGATTTCCGCAGTTGTAGAGCACCACGATCGGAAGCACTGTTGCAAAGGCGACAAATACGAAGAGCATGGCGTAGATCATTTCCATCATGATGTCAAAGCTTTCCTTCAGATCGTTGTCATCGTGGACTGCCAGAATCCCGTTCTGGTCAGTTTCTACGATGCTGGAAGAAGAACTGTAAAGGAGAGTCGGCCGGTACTCAGCACCGGAAGCTTCATAGTCTGCCCGAAGCATAGTGATACCGGAGAAATTAGGGTGACGGTTGATTAGGCCGACTTTCGCCTCATACCAGGTGTTTTTCTCGTAGAGATGCCAGTAGATGGTATCTCCTTCATGAATGTCCAGGGAACGGGCCAGCTTCATGGTGACGGCGCAGGTTCCGGGGGTAAGTTCCGTCAGTTTCTGATCCGTATCGGTGAGACGGTAGTAGTTTTCACCCTCGGTGACCATCAGAGAAGTGGTCGTTTTCCTGGAAGAATCCGCATGCGGTTCTTTTGCGATCTCGATTGCCGAGGTCTGGATCAGTTCGCCGCCGTATTCCTCTTTATATTTCTCGGCCTGATCCAAAGTGATATCGTCCGAGAAGTCGATCTCGTTCTTGAAATTCTGGATCTTGTCAAAAGTCCAGGAAGAAGCATCCTGAATGGTGGTGATCGAAGCCATGGCCGCCACCATAATCATCATGCCGGCAGCAGTGCCGAAGACACCCATAAAGGAACGAAGCTTGCTTCTGGTGATATCTCTCAGATTGTACTGGGTGGAAAATCCAAGTTTTGACCAGAAGGGAAGCTTTTCCAGTACCGTATTCTTTCCGGACTTCGGAGCAGCCGGACGAAGACTTGCGGCCGGATGGACATTCATGACCTTTCTGCAACTGAGATAGGTGGCCAGAGTACAGCCCAAAACGATCAGACCGGCTACTAGAAGGAGCGAAGCATCCATTTCCACTGTCCAGCCGGGGATCAGATACCAGGCACGGAAGATCATGGCGATTCCTTCACCGAAAAGGTAAGTGCCGACAAAGAGTCCCGCCACTGAACCCAGAAGGGATACGATAAAACTGTAGCTTAAGTAGTGCAGGATGATCTTGCTTTTCTTCATACCCAGCGCCCGAAGTGTTCCGATCTGGGTGCGCTGGTTGGCGATCATACGGTTCATGGTGGTCATAATGACCAGGACGGCAATCGCTAGAAATACCACAGGAAATGTAATCGCGAACTGATCATGCTGGGCCAGTTCATCCTTCATGATACGAATGCCGGGCATATCGTCCCGATCACAGATCACGGCATAATTCCCGTTCAGTGCCTTGTCCAAAGAAGACTCCAGGGATTTCACATTCTCCCGGCTTGTGGTGAAGATCAGCTCGTTAAAGGGAATCCCACCCGGGATGGCGGAAAAATATTCTTTCAGTCCTTCCACCGGCATGTAGATGATGGCGATGTTTTTGGCTACGATATCCAGATCCTTATCCGCCTTGAGATACTGATACTCCGGAGATACGATAGTACCTTCGATCTTTTTGGTCAGGACCTGTCCATACGCGGAAAAAGAAAAAGTATCGCCTGCTTTCAGATCCCATTCTTTGGCAAATGACTCGGAGATCCAGATACCGTCTTTCGATGTCAGGTCAAGCTCTTTTCCGGTAACATAATAGGGCCTTGAAACCAGATCTTCTTCCAGACCGTAGACTTCCAGCTGGGCCTGATCGAAGCCTTCTGCTGTCGCGGTGAAGTGAAGCCGTCTCTGCGCAGAAGTGATGTTGGTAAGTGCATTTACCGAAGAAATATCTTCTGATGAAAAGTTTTCACTGAAGATCCACCCGTCTGCGCAATTGGTTTCTTCCCGCAGATCCGAAAGCTTGTTATAGGCGCTGATATTACTTGCCTTCATGCAGGCAAAAAGCGACACGGCCAGAAAGGAGAGGACAAAGAGAGAAAGAAACTGGCCGAGATTCTTTCGGATCTCTCTTGTCATTTTACGTACAAGCATTACCATTCCACCTCCCGGACCGGAACCGGAGATTCATTGATGCGGATCTCCCGGATCTTGCCGTTTTTCATGCGGATGACTTTATCCGCACATTTGGCGATATCGGCATTATGTGTAACCAGAATCACGGTCTTTCCCTGTTTTCTGGAAAGATCGGAAAGGAGTTCCAGAACGATTACGCCGGTTTCGGAATCCAGCGCGCCGGTGGGCTCGTCACCGAGGATGATCTTCGGATCTTTGGCCAGCGCTCTTGCAATCGAGACGCGCTGCTGTTCACCGCCGGACATCTGGGAAGGGAACTTTTTCGCGTGATCTACAAGCCCCACGGCGCGAAGCATCTCCATCGGATCCGGTCCGCTTTTGACGATGTTTTTTACCAGTGACACATTCTCGATGGCGGTCAGGGAAGGGAGGAGGTTATAAAACTGGAAGATAAAGCCGATGGTGCCGGCGCGGTATTCCGACAGCTCCTTATCATTCATCTTCGAGACTTCCTGTCCGGCGACGGTGATGGTGCCGGAAGTAGGCGTATCCATTCCACCCAGCATATTGAGGACCGTGGATTTGCCCGCGCCGGACTGGCCGAGTATAACGACGAACTCGCCTTCTTCGATAGTGAAGTTGACATCATTATTGGCCAGCTGGATCGCTTCTCCCTGGCCGTATTGTTTCATGACATTTTTAAATTCGACGATCGTGTTTCCCATTTTTTCGTCTCCTTCGTTTATATAAGTAATATAGTAAGCCTGTGCTAACTATAGTCATTCTACGTCCGCCCTGAAAGTAGGTCAATAGAAAATTGAGAAATCTCTCAATTTTGTACATGATGAATAAAACCAAATCCTGGTTTGTTGTGAAAGTTGAGAAAAATCTCAATATTGCTTGCAGCAAATCAAATATGTGTTTTAATGAATATGGGATGTTAGATAAAAACAAGGAGACGTTACCCATGGCGAAAGAAAAGCCGGAAAAGAAAAAGGATGAGAAGAGCGCGGCGCCGAAGAGCGGTAGAAAACCACAGGCAGCGGCACCGAAGCCCATGGCGGTGCCGAAGCAGAAGCGCTCGATTGAAACACGCCTCAAGATCTTAAGTGTCGGCGGTGATCTGATCCTCCAAAAGGGCTATCACAACATCACAGCAGATGACATTGCCAAGGCGGCAGGTCTTTCCACCGGTATCGTCTACCACTATTTCCGGGACAAGAAAGATATCCTGGTCCAGGCGCTGCAGATGGCGGCGGATCACCTGATGGAAGATGTCACCCGGTTCTACCACGAAGCCGAAAAGGGAGAAAAAGAAATCGAGTTCGATGCTTTTGCCGAGAAAACATTAGACTACCTGCTGGATTATCACCAGAGAAACTGGGCCGTGCATGAAGAACTGGAGGCGCTGTATCACACGGATGCGGATATCGCGGAAGTCTCCGATGGTTTCTGGCAGAATATGTATGAGAATATGGAGCAGGTGTTCCTGTTAAAGGGCGCGAACCCGGAGAACAGTGCGGAGAACATCCGCATGGCAATCAACTACATCGAGTGCTTCTGCCATACATATATGCATCCCATCGATCCCGAACTGGACCAGACCTATATGCGAAAGAAGACTATCGAGATCGTAAAGAAACTGATCTTCGGGTGATCGAATAATAAGGCTATGCAAAAGAACGCATGGCCTTATACAGTACATCCCGCTGAGTTCTTTTGACGATGAACAAGAAGAAGACGGATCCCGAGAATGAACACAGCTGTGCCAAGCAGGATGAAAAATGACCAGATGTAGTTCCAGTAGGCAGAAGAAGTGTCGAACATGATTTCCAGCAGCTTCTGCCAGAAGGTCATACCGGTGGCAATGGCAAACAGATCAAAAAGGACATAGCCGCCGCCGAAGATATAGATCCAGCGCCAGAGATAGTTGGCTTTTCTCTCACGGAAAAAAGTGACGATTCCGAGGACACAAAGACCGGCAAGGATCCCCATGATCAGAAAATACGGCCAGCCCTTGTCATGCATGATGCCCATCCAGAAAGAAGCATAGGAAGAACGGTCAAGAAGGGCCCAGATCCGATGCATATGAAATAGTCCGAAGAAGATGAAGAACCAAGGTTCCCAAGAGTAAATGCGTTTCTCCATATTGCCGCTCATTTCTTTTTCTTAGGCAAGGGAAGCTCCGGATACATGGCTTCCAGAAGTTCCTGAAGAAACTCCCTATTTTCCACGTCATCTACAAGAAGCATTTCCTTCGCGCCTTCGTAAGGGAACTCCAGTTCCGCATCCGGCATTTTTTCCCGGGAAGACTTTGTCACCTTAACGAGGAAACGGTCGTCGTAAATGCCGCCGATGATCTTATCGCCATAGTAGAGGATGTATTCGCCCATCATGGCGCGGTATGAGATGCCCTCCAGTTCCGAGAGTTGTTCTAAAATAAAATCCAGGTATTCTTTACTTGATGCCATGTGTATCTCCTATATTATTGCCCCAGTCTTTCCAGGAAACATAGGTTACATCGTTGATGTCACATGTAATATCTCCCAGATAATATACAAATCCTTTGGTCTCACTTGCGCGCAGGTCGATGTACTTACGCACATTGGCGGATAGTTTTTTTTCGGTGTTGCTATCACTCTTGATCTCCAGTGCATATGTCTTATGCCAATCGGCGATCACGTCCACCTCGAAGCCATTGCTATCACGAAAGTATGTCAACTCTGCTTTGCGCCCTTTGTTAAATCTTGACTTCAACAGTTCAGATATCGCCATGGTTTCTACCACGGCACCTTTATATCTCGACAGTAATAACTCCTCTTTCGACTCGATCCGAAGAAGATAGCACAGAAGCCCGACATCCACGAAATAGAGCTTCGGCGACTTTACGAGATTTCTTCCGAGATTGTTCGTGTCCGGCTCCAGCATATGAATGATGAAAGAGGACTCCAGAATCGATAGCCACGATTTGATCGTATTTGCCGAAACTCCGATCTCTCGTGAGATACTCTCCATGTTCAGAATCTGTCCGCTGTAGATCGCACAGAACCGGATAAACTTCTTGAATGTGGAAAGATTTGCAACGCGTATTTCTTCGGCAACATCTCTCTCGATATATGTGTCGATATAATTCTCGAACCAGTCCTGGCGATCGTAGTGTTTCCGGTCGTCATAGAAGGGTGTATAAAAGCCCTGAAAAGCATAGTCATAGGCATCTTCGCCGAGGATTCCCTGATGGTTCAATTCGGAAATAGACAGCAGAAGAAGATTCACCAGGCCGATCCTTCCGGAAAGGGATTCTCTGATGTTCTTCTTTAGTTTGAATTGCGAAGATCCTGTAAGTATATACTTCCCGGGTGAGTATTCTTCGTTATCCACGACAAGCTTTATCGCATCGAAAAGCGCTGGTACCTTCTGTGCTTCGTCGATGATGACACCGTCCTTAAATGCTCGAAGGAAGTCCCGCGGATTGGATGTGGCTAGTTCCCGCACAGATGAATCATCAAAAGTTATATACCTTTTTTCAGGAAAGGCTTCCTGAACTAAAGTAGATTTCCCGCTCTGCCTTGGACCGGTTACAGCCACGACAGGAAATTGCTGTGCCAGTCGCAATAAGGTATCTTTTGCCAATCGCTCAATCATGTCTTGTCCTCGATTTATTGTTTTCGAAGTTATTTGTTATCTAATTCCGAAGTTTACTATTATTAAAATCCGAAGTCAATAAGTATGAAATTCCGAAGTTTTGTGCTATGAAATTCTGAAGTAAAGAAGTGCAAATCAGCTTACTTCAGATCTTCCCTCAATAAACCAAACATCTGTATGTTCACGAAATCGCCGCGGCACATCTCGTGTTTCCGGAGTGTGCCTTCATATTGGAAACCCAACTTTTCAAGAAGGGCGCGTGAACCTGTGTTCGGAGGTTCGACCATGGCTTCGATCCGGTTTACATCCATACAATTATAGCATGATGCTTTCGACTACCGAATTACAAGATAATTTAATGGGACTTATCAAAACCGGATTTATGCCTTTTAATAGTTATAGGGAGCTGGTGCTAAAGAGGTGTCAGTAAGAATAAATGGAAACAAGGAGTACAGGATTATGAGAGTTTTGGTTTTAAATGGCAGCCCGAAAAAGAAGAGCGATACGTATCGCCTGACAGATGCTTTTCTAAAGGGATTAAACAAAGAGCAGAAGCACGATGTCGATGTGATCAATGTCATCGAAAAGAACATCGCCCCGTGTCAGGGATGCTTCGGCTGCTGGCAGAAACTGGACGGTCACTGTTTGATCCCGGATGACCAGAATGCGATCCTGGATCTCTATGTAAAAGCTGACGTGGTGATCTGGAGTTTCCCGCTTTACTGTTACGCGATGCCGTCTCATCTGAAGGCCGTGCTGGACCGTACGATCCCGCTTGTAAAGATGAACATGGTAGAAGGAAAAGACGGTACTGTCCGTCACGAAGCGCTGGCTGATTTTTCCAAACTCCATACACTGGTTATCTGCGGCTGTGGTTTTCCGGATTGGGAAGGAAACTTCGACGGATTGAAAGAGATGTGCAAGCACTGTTTCTCGGGTCACGATATCGTATGCGTTCCGGAAACACCGATGCTGAATATTCCTGCCGCAGCACCTGTTGCCGAGCCGCTTCTTGCCCGCTTTGAAGCCGCCGGAGAAGAGTATGCAAAAGCACTGACACTTTCACCGGAGACCATCGCTTCTTTGGAAGTGCCGATGATCCCGAAAGAGATGTATATCCAGAACGTCAATGCGATGTAAGTTTTTTTAATATGGCTTTTCCTGCTACATACAATCTACTAATCCCAAACAAGATGGGATTCTTTGTCGCGGTTCCCAAAAACCGTATTATAGCTTGGGAATCACTGAAAAAACTACACCTGGGGGAATAAGGTGAAGTGCTGCTCCGCAGAACGGACTCTGCAAATCATTGGAAAGATATCTTTTGTTTCTGTAGATTTATTACATTGTTGACAGTAGAGGCATTTTGTTCTAAAATCATTTCGCGACCGTTTTAGATAAAATGATCGGTAAAAGTTTAAAAATGGTCGCGAAAGGTATTTTATGTCACCGAAGATCTTTACGCTGGAAGAGAAAGAAAGACTGAAGGAGCAGATGTTCCATGCCGGGCTGAAGCTTCTAAAGGAATACGGCATGACGCATATGTCCGTGGAGAAGATAACGACAGAAGCCGGTATCGGGAAAAGCACATTCTACAATTTCTTTTTGTCTAAAGAAGATTTTGTCTTGCAGCTCATCGAGTTCAACCGTATGCGCTTTTGGAAAGCCGTGAAAGATATGCTTGGAACCCGGGAAAAACTGACCGTGGACGAGAGTAAGAAAGTCCTTACAGCCATTATCAATAATCAGGACAGCGTGTATCAGTATCTCACACCGGAAGATGAGGAGAAACTCGCTTCTGCGTCGCCGGATAGGGGGAAGGCAGATATCGGTGAAGAGACTGAAACACTTACCCGATTATTTTCCATGTTTGAGAACGTTCGTGAAGATATAGATGTTGCCGTGATCGCGAATATGCTTAAGATTCTTGCCATGACAGCAGAAAACAGACCCATGCTTCACGAAAGTGGATATACGCGCACTCAGGATAAACTGTTTGGAGTGCTTTTCGACTGTATTTTCAAGGAGGATACGAATGAATAAACCACCAAAAAAGAAGGAAGGGCTCGCTCGTCTCTTCGAGTTAGCCGCGACTAACCGCATAAAACTTTCATTTGCCTGTACCCTTTCCGTATTATCGAGCCTTTTTAAGATCGTACCATTTTTTACGATCTATTCTATACTGCAGAAAATGATCAGTGCCTACCATACCGGTACGGAGTTTACTTTCGGTTCCGTGCAGATACTGGTGTATAGCACCGCGGCAAGTGCAGTACTTTACGGCATATGTGCCTATTCTTCGGCCATGCTTTCCCATGGCGCCGCATTCGATATTCTCTTTGAACTTCGTATGAAACTGATGGAAAAGATGGGGAAGATCTCTTCGGGATACTATACTTCCAATACGCAGGGCAGTATCAAGAAACTTCTTATTGAGGATGTGGAGCAGATCGAAGTCTTTATTGCCCACAGTATGTGTGAAGTAGCTACTGCGATCGCAACCCCTCTTTTTACGATTATCGTGCTCTTTTTTACGGACTGGAGGCTGACACTTGTCTCGCTCATTCCGATCATCTGTTCATTTATCATACTCGCGATGGCACTTCGTAAGCCGGAGGGGGCTGCGTATCAGAAAAGAATGGCAGACACTAAGACACAGATGGAGGGAACGATCGTCGAGTATATTCACGGCATGAATGTCATCAAGATCTTCGGTGGAACCGGAAATGCATTTAAACGGTATGAGACAGATCTGAATGCTTTCACGAAAGCTGTCCACGATACGGCTTATTACAATGCAAACGGAATGGGATTGTATTATGCCTTCTTCGGGGCACAGGTGCTTTTCCTGCTTCCGGCGGCGATCCTGATAATGAACGGCGCAGGAACCTATGCGGAAGTTCTTCCCAAGGTGCTCTTCTTCCTTATTGTATGTGCAGGCTTAAAAGAGCCTCTCGAGAATATGATGAACGTATCGATCGACTGCATGAAGATCAATGTCGGCATGAAGAGAATCGATGAAATGCTTTATGAACCGGAGATCGCTCTGGAAGGAGAAGGAAAAACTTTCCCGGCATTCGATATCGAATTCGACCATGTGGTTTTTTCTTATACCGGAAATGAACTGAAGGCTTGTAACGATGTCAGTTTCCGTCTGCCGCAGGGAAGCTGCAATGCGCTTGTAGGCCCTTCCGGAGGAGGAAAGAGTACGATCGCGCAATTGCTTCTTCATTTCTATGAAGTCGAAAGCGGAACAGTCCGGATCGGTGGAGTTGATATAAAAGAGGTGACTCATGCGCATCTGGTGAAGAACATCGCCTACGTATTTCAGGATTCGTTCCTATTTAACGATACGATTGAAAACAACATCCGTATGGGAAATGAAAATGCGTCTTTCGAGGAAGTAAAAGCAGCTGCGAAGGCGGCCAGTATTGACGAGATGATCGAATCGCTTCCGGACGGATATAAGACGGTCGTATCGGACAGCACCGGTCTTTCCGGAGGAGAGAAGCAGCGTATTGCCATTGCGAGGGCGATCCTGAAGGATGCACCGGTCGTTGTTCTCGATGAAGCGACAGCCTATGCCGATGCTGAAAATGAGGCGAAGATACAGAAGGCCTTCTCCCGACTTTCGGAAGGAAAGACCGTCATCATGATCGCCCATAGGCTGAAGACCATTCAGAATGCGGATAATATCCTCGTGATGAATGAAGGAAAACTGGAAGATATCGGAAAACATGAAGAGCTTATGCAACGGTGCAAACTGTATAAGAATATGGTCGATGCCAATGATCACCGTGACAGCTGGATCATGAGGAGGAATGAAAATGACAATACGTGAACACTTATCAAAATGGTGGGATATCATCACATACGAAGATAAGGGCAGATACGGAAAATTCATTGCCTGGCTCTTTCTGGATAGCTTCGTTGCCTCGATCCCTTCGAGTATACTTATGGTTGCCGTGTATCTGTTTCTTGCTCCGGTATTAGACACGGCAAAAGTATTCGAGCAAAGACCGTTCTGGATCCTTGCCGGAATCCTTCTGGTGCAGACCATCATCTATGCGATCGTGAGAAGAAAAACCTATCTTGATATTTGTGTGGGGCATGTATCCCTTCAGCAGCAGGAGAAACTTCGCCTGGGGGATAAGCTCAGAAGACTTCCGATGGGATTCTTTGCCGACCATGATGCCGGAGAGCTTTCCACACTTCTTATGGCAAATTACGAAGAGATCGAGAACCTGTCATCCAGTGTTGTGGCCAATGGTGCCGTGATCCTGATGAGACTTCTGATCGCCCTGATCGTGCTCAGTATATTCAGTATAAAAATGACACTGGCGATGTTTGTTGTGATTCCGCTTGCGGTTCCTTTTGCGGTGATCAGCTATAAAAGGATCGCGCATACTAGCTCGGAACTGATTGCCATCCGTCAGCAGACCGCCGCGAATGTGATCGAATATGCAGGCGGCATCACCACACTTCAGGCCTATGACCGGGCAGGCAGTGCTTTTGAAGGATTAAAGAACAGCTTTGCCCAACTCCGGGATGATTCGAAGAGACAGGAAAAAGCAGGAGGTGCCGTCTCCATGTATGGCAGGGCCTTCCTGTTCCTGGGAATCAGTATCGTCATGGGTACCGGTGCCTATCTTCTGTCTTCAGGCGAGATCACTCCTTTCTTCTACATTATGTCCCTTCTGGCGGCGCTTCAGGTGTATGAGCCGATCATGCAGCTTTTTGTCTTTGTGATCAGTATGGCGAGAATGAATCAGTGTGTTGATAAGCTGATCCGCCTGAAAGAGGAAAAGGAACTAAGCGTATCCGAGCCGGCAAGAACCACCGACCGAAGTGACATCTCCTTCCAAGATGTGCATTTTTCGTACGATGGGAAAAATGATGTGATCAAAGGTATCAGTTTCGATATCCCGGAGCGGAATTTCGTTGCGCTGGTCGGATCTTCCGGTTCCGGAAAAACAACTGTCGCAAGACTTCTTTCCAGATTCTGGGATATATCCCAAGGACAGATCAGTATCGGAGGCGTTCCGATAACTGCCATGACGCAGGAACATCTGCTATCAAAGATCAGTATGGTTTTTCAGGATGTCTATCTGTTCAAGGATACGATCGCGGAAAATATCCGTATCGGAAAGCCGGATGCGACGGATGAGGAGATCTATGCTGCAGCCAGAGCCGCTGCCTGTCACGATTTTATCCTTTCCCTTCCAAACGGGTATGACACGATGGTGGGGGAAGGCGGTTCCACTCTTTCGGGAGGTGAGAAGCAGCGGATCTCGATTGCCAGAGCGATCCTTTCCGATGCGCCGATCGTATTTCTGGATGAAGCGACAGCAAGCCTGGATCCGGAAAACGAAGTACTCATTCAGAAAGCCATCGATGAACTTGTGAAAAATAAGACGGTCCTGGTCATTGCCCACCGTCTGCAATCCGTTATGAATGCCGATGATATCCTCGTCCTCGACGATGGCCGGATCATCGAAGAAGGAGATCATGAAACACTTCTTCTGAAAAACGGAAGATACGCGGCTCTTTGGAAAGAGCAGCAGTCAGCAGGCAACTGGAAACTAGCCTGAGAAATCGACGTTATCGTCTTTCTTGCCGCGTGTCCGCCGAAGATCAAGCGCATCTCGCCTGTTGAAATTCTGAAAAACAGAGAGTGAAAAAGTTAGCAAGTGCTAACCATGTGTGATACAATGCTAGCTAAGAAAGGAGAATGAAAATGAAACCGGATTATAAGAATTGGATGCCTAAAGGAATGGTGACAGGAAGCGCAATTGGAGCGGGAATCAGTATTCTGCTTCTGATAGTATTCGGATGTACTCCGCTGCTTTCTTCCGTGGGCGCAAAGACAGTATTGACGATCATTTTTGCAATCATTTCGGTCTTTCTTGTCGGTATGACAATATGGATGTTCTTGATGTATCGGGCATTTTCCTATAATGGTAAGCGAAAAATGTCGAAGCAGATCATTGAAGGAATTGCCGAATATGTTCATCTTCCGGAACTGGGGTGTGGGCTTGATGTCGGCTGTGGAAGCGGAGCTTTAACGATCGCATGCGCGAAAAGAAATCCCAATGCATCACTTGTCGGCATTGACCGTTGGGGGAAAGAATATGCTTCCTTCAACAAGGCACTCTGTGTGAATAATTCAATCGCTGAGGGAGTGAATAATACGACTTTCCGGCAGGGAAATGCACTGAACCTGGATTTCGAAGATGAAGTTTTTGACGCGGTAATCAGTAATTACGTTTACCACAATATCCCGTCATCTGATCGTCAGAAGATCCTACTGGAAACTCTCCGCACCCTGAAAAAGGGCGGTACTTTCGTGATCCACGATATTATGTCGAAAGCAAAGTATGGAGATATGGAAGCATTTGTCAAAAAACTCCGCTCTATGGGGTACGAAAAAGTGGAGCTTATCGATACCACTAACGGTCTGTTCATGACTCCGTTTGAAGCAAAGTGGATGGGCCTTTCAGGCTCCAAGATCCTGATGGGTAGAAAATAAGAAAAGAAATCAAATTGATGAGAAGTGATCCTTAGCCTGTAGCAAGGATCACTTTTTTCCCTATTAGACGGATGCAGCCATCATCCTGCATTCGCCCGAGTTCCCGGCAGACAGAAGATCGTTCCGCACTTATGTATGCAGCCAGTTCCTCCCGGCTTAGAGATAAGCGGCATGTTTTTCCTTCGGGACCTATGGTCGCGCCTTCTTCAAAGAAGAGCAGGAGTTTGTCCCGCAGAGATTTTTGAGTCAGAAGACAGATTTTTTTATTCAACTGTATATTTGTGGCCGCCAGGATCTTCATAAGATTTACAGATAATCTTCCCAGAATCGGATCGATCTCCGGCTTGGAGAAAAGAAGATCGAGATTCATAAATAGAATTTCGGTATCTCCAACAGATCGGAAATGTATAAATGAATTCTCAGTTTTTGTTAGCGAAAAGGCCTGGCCGATTAATTCACCGGGCTTTTCTCTTACCACCAATTCTTCTTTTCCGGAAAAGCCGGAGAATTGAACGTCAATATTCCCGGATAGTATCAATCCGGTGTGACATATCGATTCGCCAGGTGAGAAGATATCGACGTTTTTGGTGTACCGCCGCTTACATGAACAGGTCCGGGAAAGAATAACCTCGATCTCTTCCGGTGAAAATCCTTGAAACAGATTTGATTGTAGTGCGTGTATTTCGTTCTTTAACATTTTTTGAAAAAGTTGCTTAGGCAACTTTTTTATTCGCTCCTTTTTAGTATACTGTCACAGTTAGCGATAGCTAACTGATTGAGATTATTATATTCAAATTCCAAGAAAAGGCAAGACCGGGAAACGAAAAATGTTAAAAATTGCGATATATGGTAAAGGTGGAATCGGAAAGTCGACGACGACTTCAAATCTGGCTGCAGCACTTTCGCGCCGTTATAAAGTAATGCAGATCGGATGCGACCCGAAAGCAGACTCGACAAAGAATCTGATGGGTGGCGAGAAGATCAGTACTGTTCTCGGGAAAATTAAGGAAAAAGGGGAAGATGTCGAACTTTCCGACCTGGTCCATGAAGGCTATAACGGTGTCCTTTGTGTGGAATCCGGTGGACCTACCCCGGGCATTGGCTGTGCCGGTCTGGGGATAATCTCTGCTCTTCAGAAACTGGAGGAACTGGGGGCTTTTGAAAAATATAATCCGGATATCGTTCTTTATGACGTACTCGGGGATGTCGTCTGTGGCGGATTCGCCATGCCGATCCGTGACGGCTATGCGGAGCATGTCTTTATCGTTACTTCCGGGGAGATGATGGCTCTGTTTGCTGCTGATAATATCTCCCGGGCGGTAGATAATTTCAAAGAACGCGGGTATGCCCGAGTTCGTGGTTTGATCTTAAACGAACGACTTGTAGAAAGTGAAACTGAACTGGTAAACCGCTTTGCCAAAGAGCATGATCTTCCGGTTATTTCACATATACATAGAAGTAAGATGGTACAGGATTCAGAGCAGGAAGGTAAAACAGTTATCGAAATGTTTCCACGATCTTCAGTCGCCAAGGATTATGAGGAACTGGCAGATCGGATGATCAGCCTGTGTTCCGGTGATATGAGGATAGAGAAGGATCCGTATACTGAAGAATTGAATTTCCTGCTTCGGAGGTGAGAAAAATGCGATTTGAGCAAAATTTGTGTTACTGCAATCCGGCGCATGGCGGCTGGGGAATCATTCGTGTCGCTGCACTGATTCCGGGATCTTATCTCCTGTTTGTATGCCCGTCGGCTTGTTTCCGCCATGGGGCACTAGGCGCTATTCAGCATCACTATAAGGATCGTATTTCATATCTGTATATTGACCAAAGTGACATTGTAGAAGGGTACGATCAGGAGATTCTTGATGGTGTGGATGAACTTCTGGAAAGAACGGAAAAGGATATCCATCTTCTCTTTATTTATGTCTCATGTCTGGATGATTTTATCGGTACAGATATGGAAAAAGTGACTTCGATACTCGGAAAAAGATATCCTGATATTCTTTTCCGTGCAGGTCATATGAACCCGATCGCATCTTCCACGAAGATGCCTCCCGCAGTTACGACTTTTGATGCCATGCTGAGTGTGCTGCCTGTTTGGGAGAAACGGGATAACGGGGTGACGATCTGGGGAAATTTTGTTGGGATCCCTCAAGATAATGAACTGATCCGCGTTCTTAGCCAAAACGGTCATCCGGTACGCCAGATCTCCTCCTGTAACTCATTTTCCGATTATGAGGAGATGTCCCGCTCCGGAAAATCGATAGTAATTAAGCCATTTGTCCGATATGCATTGAGCCGGCTGGAACAAAGGACCGGAGCTGCACATGTGGAAATGCCGATTTCTTACGACATGGATGCCGTATCTCAAGAGTATCAGGATTTGTTCGCCTTTTTAGGCGAAGATTTTTCCCAAGAGATGGAAAACGACCGGTTCTTATGTGAACAGGCAATTCATTTCGCCAGGGAAGAAGTCGCAGATGTGCCGATTTTTGTCTCGGATAGTGCGACAGTGTTTCCGCTCGCTTTGGCGGTAGCGCTTCTTAGATATGGCTTTCATGTCACAAGGGTCTATCTTTCCGAGGTTGTCGGTCCCGATCAGAAGTATGCAGATATTCTTCTGGCTGATTATCCTCAAGTCGAGATCATCCAGGGAGACCATCCGGATTCGGTTTTCCGTTCGGAAACAGAATCGATTGCGTTAGCGGTAGGCGAAGAAGCGGCGTACTTAAGCCATGCCCGCTATGTGGCTGACATCTCGTCGGATGAAGGATTATTCGGATATCAGGGAATTCGGATCCTGATGGATACCATTCGTCTGGCGATGAGAGAGAAAGCGGATATCCGTAAACTGATCGATGAATATGGAGGAATCGTCTGATGAATAAAAAACATAAAGTTTGTATGTATCTTCCTCCTTTTGCAGGGGATTATTCGGGAGTATGCTCTGCGCTTTTTGATCTCGGTGGTATGATCTGTATCCACGATGCTGCAGGCTGTACGGGAAATTATACCCATTTCGATGAACCAAGATGGTATGGCAGTCACTCGATGGTGTATTGTACAGGTCTTCGAAAGGTGGATGCTATCCTTGGCGATGATGAAAAACTGATCGGAAAGATCACAAAGAATGCTTTGGAAAGACATCCGAAGTTTATTGCTATTGTCGGAAGCC
Organism: uncultured Clostridia bacterium; assembly: GCA_905235455.1. Taxonomy (GTDB): domain Bacteria; phylum Bacillota; class Clostridia; order Saccharofermentanales; family Saccharofermentanaceae; genus Scatonaster. The sequence continues at coordinate 47,509 of CAJOLL010000002.1, read as the reverse complement.
CGGTGCCAAATGTTATCGGCTTTGATTTCAACGGAGTTGCCAGAGCGGTCGAGAATAGAACCGGTATTCCTTGTTTTGGTTTTCCTACCGCGGGGATTAAGGGATCTTACTATGACGGAATTCTTATGGCGTATTCCGCGCTTACTGAGTATTACGAGAAAAACCCGGAGAAACGGGAGGCGTGGAGAAATGAGGGGACGATTGCGATCCCCGGTATTACTCCGCTGGATATGCATCAGGAGGTGTATGACACTCTGTGTGGAACACTTACTGAAAATGGTATTCATCTTATGCATGAAAAAGGACTGTACGGTTCGCTTTTGCTTTTTCAGTATCCGGAGAAGGTGACTCTAAATCTTGTATGGAATCAGGCAGGGCTTGCTATAGCCAAAGCGATGGAAAAGAAATATCAGACACCGTATATCGTGAATTTCCCGATAGGCCAGAAGCAAATGAATTCTTATCTTGATCTGGTCAGGGAAGGAAAAACAGCTGTGTTTAAGGAGCCCGTTTCTGAGACTCCCCGACGTTCCGGAGTCATTATTGGCGATGCGGTGATAGGAGATTCGGTACGAAATTATCTGCGGTCGAATAATATTGATTGCAAGTTATATACGATCGAACATCAAGATGATGAGTCCACTTATCTAAGTGATGAGGATGCGATTCTTTCCGTGGTGAAAGGGCAGGAGGATCTTTTGATCGCAGATCCGCTATTTATGGAGTTCGCAGGAAAATCAAGAAATCAGATCCTTTTTCCGCAGTACTCCGTATCAAGCCGCGTAGGAAAAAACAGTTACTGGAATTATCTGGATGAAAAAAAGTGGCTTGAACTGAATTTGTAAGCCCGTTCGGCGTTGTCAACGCCTGGCTTAATATATTAAGTTCTTACGTAAGTAAGTAGAAAGAGGAATATTATGAAGAAAAAACTTCTTGCCGGCTTATTGTCGGCGTCCATTGCGCTATGTGCCCTTTCGGGCTGTGCCAAGAAAAAAGAGGAGACGAGTGTTCCATCGACCACTGTAACACAGACGGAAGAGACGAGCACGGAATCTTCTGAAACCACTTCGGAGGAGTCTTCGGCTGCAGGTTCCGAGGTCAAAGGCGAAAGCAAAGAATCCGAGAACCCGTTTGGTGATCCGAACGGGACGCATACTGTTGTTGACCATGCCGGAGACACAGTTGAAGTCCCCAATACAATCAATCGGATTGCAGTAGGTTCTTTCTATCCGCTGGCATCCGTTATTACGGAGTACCTTGGTTCCGCGGAGAAAATCGTGGGCATCCACCCGGTATCGATGAGTGCTGCGGAAAACGGCCTTCTTGGTCAGATCTATCCTGAGATTCTAAATGCAAATACAGCGTTTATCAGTGGTGATGAAGTCAATCTGGAGGAGCTTCTGATTCTTAAACCGGATATTGTCATTGGTGTCGGACAGGAGCAGGCAAAAGCGATCCGTGAAGCTGGAATTCCAGCCGTTACAACCTCAGCTTCTGCTTGGGATTATGATATTATCGAAACCTATGAGCACTGGATCGATCTCCTTGACCAGATCTTTGGCGGATCCGACTTTGCAAAAAAGGCTATGGAGAAGAGTGATGCTGTTCATGCAGATATCATCGAGAAGACAAAGGCTATTCCAGACGATCAGAAAGCACGGGTTCTTGTTCTCTTTCAATATTCTGATGCGGCAATGGTCGCTTCCGGTGAGAATTTCTTCGGCCAGTGGTGGTGTGAGTCTGTAAATGCTTACAATGTTGCCAGTGAAGTGCCGGACGGCTCTATCCTGAAGATATCGATGGAACAGGTATATGAATGGAATCCGGACGTTATCATCATCACCAACTTCTGCGGCACACAGCCGGAAGATCTGTATAACAATGCCATTGGGAACGATGATTGGAGCACGAACAATGCGGTAAAGAATAAGCGCGTCTATAAGATGCCACTGGGTCTTTACAGAAGTTATACACCTGGCGGAGACTCTCCGGTTACTATGCAGTGGATGGCTTCAGTGATCTATCCGGAACTGTTCAAGGATACTGATATCCGTAAGATCGCAAAGGAATACTATAAGGAAATGTGCGGATATGATCTTTCTGACGAACAGCTGGATATGATGTTTATTCCGTCACGTGATGCAGCCAGAGGTCTCTGATCAGAGGACATAGGTGAACGCGTGAAAAAGAAAACAGAAATAATCTGGGTGATCGGTATTGCTTTTGCGCTTGTCGCATCTCTTATGATCGCATTAGGCGTCGGCCGATACTCGATCCCCATCAAAGACTGCGTAAAAGTCCTCATAGGCATGAAGGTCGATGATCCGAATGTGAAAACGGTCCTTTTTAATATCCGTCTTCCCAGAGCTATCCTGGCAATTATCGCAGGTGCGGGTCTGGCCGTTGCCGGTGCAGCCTTTCAGAGTATGTTTTCCAACCCCCTGGCGACTCCTGATACTTTAGGAGTCGCTACGGGTGCTTCTTTTGGGGCAACGCTCGGAATCATGCTCCGGCTTCCATCTTTGGGGATTCAGGGAACGGCTTTTGCTATGGGCCTGATTTCCGTGGCCTTGGTTTACATGATCAGCCGCGTTAAGGGAGAGTCTTCGCTAGTTATGCTTATCCTCTCCGGTATGGTGATCAGCTCGCTTTTTGAAGCCCTGGTCTCACTTATAAAGTATGTGGCGGATCCGCAGGACGTACTGCCGGAGATCACATACTGGCTTATGGGAAGCTTATCCGGCACAAGTTTCAAAAACCTGTGGATCGGAACGATTCCGATGCTTATTGGTATAACCATTCTTTTCTTCCTGAGATGGAAACTGAACGTTCTTTCATTGAACGATGATGAAGCAAGGGCAATGGGAATCAACCTGAAACTAATGAGAGGACTTACGATCGTATCCTCTACCATGATCACCGGATCCGTTATTGCTATGTGCGGAAAGATCGGCTGGATCGGTATATTGATTCCGCATATCTCCCGAATGATGTTCGGGAACAACAATAAATACGTCATTCCAGCCAGCATAGGACTTGGCGCGACGTATCTTCTGCTTATTGATACAGTTGCAAGATCTGCGACTGCGGCAGAACTTCCGATTTCGATCCTTACGGCTATTATCGGAGCCCCGGTATTTATCATTCTGCTGAGGCGGACAGGAGGTGTGAAAACATGATCTTTGAGGTAAAAGACGCATCGTTCGGATACAAGAAAGGTCCGGACATCCTGAAGAATCTATCTTTTTCCGTGAATGAAGGAGAGATCCTTTCGATACTCGGTTCAAATGGTGTCGGAAAGACGACTCTTCTGAAATGTACGCTCGGATTCCTTCCCTGGCGGACCGGTTGCACTTATATCAACGGTAAACCATGGCACGAATGGAAAAATCAGGAGATTTGGAAGAAGATCGGATATGTACCTCAGGCGAAGCGCTCTGCCTTTTCCTATACAACGGAAGAGATGGTACTTCTCGGGCGGAATGCACATCTGGGTATTCTGGCGCAGCCGACAAGAAAAGACTATCAGTTCGCGCAAGAGTGCCTGGAACTGGTCGGCATGAGCCGTCTTCGCGGGAAACTTTGCAATGAGATTTCCGGAGGAGAACTGCAGATGGTCCTTATCGCCAGAGCTCTGGCTACGGATCCGGAACTTCTGATCCTGGATGAACCGGAGTCAAATCTCGACTTTAAGAATCAGCTGATCGTGATCAATACGATCCATAAGCTGTGTAGAGAACGGGGTATCTCATCCATCGTCAATACTCATTATCCTGAGCATGCTCTGGCGATTTCCGATAAGGCCCTGATCTTGAATCGTGACGGAAGCAATTCATTTGGAAATGCAGGGGAAGTTATTTCGGAAGAAAAACTCTGTAAAGCATTTGATGTCGATGTCCGGATCCGTGACTTTATGATCGAAGAGAAAAAGCATGTTTGCGTGCTGCCCATAGATGTACTTAGTCGGGACAACTGCGAACAGTTGTCCGTCGTCGAAGGAAGGAGTCGATTTCGTGAAAAGCGAAGAACTACATTACACAGCTGAAAACAAAGAAGCCAAGCTTGTAGGACGTGTTCCGTGTGTGGTACAGCTTCCATTCCAGGATTATCTGGATGAGCATATCTCTGACAGGAAAGAGTACAACATCGCGTTAGCGGAGTTTGGGGTATCCTGGGTTGATGAGATCTTCCGGGTATGTGATCCGGATGTTTTCATGGGGACCGGTATTGAGGGCCTCGTCAATCATCCTGTCATGAAGGAAAAAAGGTTTCATGCAAAGGGAAAGGCGTACCTCGGCAACCGGGATTTTGCGCCGTTTACCGATCCGAGGGGAATGTTTGATATCTACTCATGCATTCCTCTGGTGATGGTAGTGGATATGAATCAGGCCAAAGGAAGAAGAGCGCCGGAATCCCTATCTGACCTTCTTTCTTCGGAGTATGAGAATAGTATCGCTTTCCCGGATGACGGGCACATGTTTGACGGTATTATTCTGACCTATATTCATCAGGCAGCAGGAGATGAAGGTATCAGACGACTTCGCAAGAACATCCGGGCGATCGTACATCCTTCCCAGATGATCAAACCGGGTGCAATCGAAGGCGAAAAACCATATATATATTTGATGCCATGGATCTTCGGAGAAATCAAAGCCCGACAGAGTGGAATGAAGTTTCTCTGGTTTTCCGACGGAGCGCCAATCCTTCCCCTTGTTGTGACGTCCAGAGCCACTCCGGACGCGGAAAGGATCATGTCCATCCTCTGTCAGGAGGAAGTAGGAAATATCTTCCGCGAGCAGGGCTTTTTCCCAAGTAACATTACAGGAGTCGATAATGCCCTTCCGGGAAGGCTCCGGTTTGTCGGATGGGAATATATCTATGATCCTTCTCTTCCTGAGATCATTCAAAGATGTAAGCGGATCATAACGGAGGAGACGAAATGAAACTTGTCACCTTTGCAGGTCCGCCCGCGACAGGCAAAACGACTGTTATGACGCGGATCCTGAAAGAATTCATGAAAGATGGAAAAAAAGTCGGGGCATGTAAGTTTGACTGTCTTCAAACAGAAGATGACAAAATCTACACGCAGGCAGGAATCCCGTCTGCAAAGGGCCTTTCCTCTGAACTCTGTCCTGATCATTACTACATCACGAATATTCAGACAGTATATGATTGGGGAAAAAAGGAAAAAATGGACTATCTGTTTACGGAGAGTGCCGGTCTTTGTAACCGGTGCTCTCCCTATATCAAGAATGTACTGTCTGTTTGTGTGATCGATCAGTTAAGCGGGATCCGTGCGCCAAGAAAGATCGGACCTCTATTAAAACTGGCCGATATTGTACTAATTACAAAGGGAGATATCGTATCTCAGGCGGAAAGAGAAGTATTCATGCGAAGAGTAGAAACTTCAAATCCCAAAGCCCTAATTTTCCCAGTCAACGGACTTTCCGGACAGGGCATTTCGGAAGTTACAAAGGCGATCCGGAATATGGCTATGGAAAGGGAAATCAAAGATGAGACACTGCGTTTCCCCATGCCTATGGCACTTTGCTCCTATTGTCTGGGCGAGACGAAAATAGGAAAAGAATATCAGATCGGAAATGTGAAGCACATCCGGATCTGAGGAAGAAGGTACAAGTATGCAGACAATTCCGCTTTCGAAATTGGAAAAAAAGTATCCGTATCTGCCTTACTATCTGGACGACTTTGAGGTGGACTGGAATAAGGAAAAGAGTTTCTCAGACAATCTGATGGAGCTTCCGGATGCTTTTTTCGAGCAGAGAAAAATGTCCCGTAAAGAGGTGGAGGAAGATTTTTCGATTTATCTACGGAATGCATCTGAATGTCTCTCCGAGGAGGTTCGGAAAGTCGGATCTGTCACGATCATTCCCGGAAGAGGAAAGGATGGCACAAAAGAAAGTTTCGTCCCGATTACGATACAAAAAGGAGAAATGATCGCCATTGTCGGAGAGACCGGCTCAGGAAAGAGCCGGTTACTGGAAGATATCGAGTGGCAGGCACAAGAGGACACACCGACACTAAGAACGGTCCTGATTGACGGAAAGAATAAGGATGAGTGGCTGAAAAAAGGAGAAAGAAGACGTTCGATCGCTCAGCTTTCACAAAATATGAATTTCGTTCTGGATATGAATGTGGAAGAGTTTCTCAGAATGCATGCTGAATGTTTCCTGCGAAAAGAAGAGATCCCCGAAAAAGTCCGGAAAGTATATGATGTAGCTGTATCCCTGGCGGGTGAGCCTTTTTCTCCAGATACGGCTGTGACGGCCTTAAGCGGAGGTCAGTCACGCGCTCTGATGATCGCCGATTGCGCGTATCTTTCCCGGGCGCCGATCGTGCTGATCGATGAAATCGAGAATGCAGGGATCGATCGAAGGAAGGCTATGGAGCTTCTGACGGGAAATGATAAGATCGTGCTGATCGCGACGCATGACCCGATTCTTTCTCTGATGGCACCGAAACGCATCGTAATCAAAAATGGCCGGATCGACAAGATTCTCTATCGGAATGAACAGGAAGAGGCTGTGCTGCTTCTTGCAGAGAAAAAAGATCAGGAACTGATGAGCCTTCGAAATATGATCCGAAAGGGAGAACGTGTCTCGATCCATATGTGATAAAATGAATCACAGCTTGTTTTCTTTGGGAAAGGCACGCTGAAGCTTAACGATACCGTCGGCAAAAAGTTCATGGGGAAAACCCTTCGATCCAACAGCACCAAAGAGTATTCGCGGCTGATCAGATACTGAGCAGACAGGGGAAAGATGTTGACAGTGACAAATAGGTTGACGGAAAGAAAAAAGCATGGTATAAAAGTATGTGGTTAGCATGCGCTAACCGATGTCTTGATCTTATAATTCCCCTCATCGGGACTTTTCTGGAATGGAGTCCCTCGAGGGGAATTAGTATAATCAGAAAGGAACAGTATATGGCAAGATTAACGATCGAAAAAGTAATTGGAAGAGAGATCCTCGATTCCAGAGGAAATCCGACAGTAGAGGCAGAAGTGTATCTCTGTGATGGTACGGTAGCTTCAGGAACTGCACCGAGTGGCGCTTCTACAGGAGAATTTGAGGCTTTGGAACTGCGTGATGGTGATAAGAGCCGTTATCTCGGAAAAGGTGTACAGAAAGCCGTTAATAATATTAATACAACAATTAATGATGCGATCAAGGGTCTGGATGCTTCCGATACATATGCGGTCGATGCTGCAATGATCAAAGCAGACGGAACAAAAGATAAATCGAATCTTGGAGCGAATGCGATCCTCGCGGTCTCTATTGCCTGCGCACGCGCTGCAAGCAAGTCTCTCGATATTCCACTTTATCGTTTTCTGGGTGGTGTATCCGGTAACCGTCTTCCGGTACCGATGATGAACATCTTAAATGGCGGTGCACACGCGACCAACACAGTTGATGTACAGGAATTTATGATCATGCCTGTAGGTGCTCCGACCTTTAAGGAAGCGCTTAGATGGTGTGCGGAAGTATTCCACGCTCTCGCGAAGATCCTGAAGGGAAAGGGCCTTGCCACATCTGTCGGTGATGAAGGCGGTTTTGCACCGAACCTTTCTTCTGATGAGGAAACGATCGAGACGATCCTGGAAGCTGTCAAGGCTGCCGGTTATGAGCCGGGTAAAGACTTCATGATCGCTATGGATGCGGCATCTTCCGAGTGGAAGAGTGAGAAGGGTAAAGGTTTCTATAAGCAGCCGAAGTCCGGTAAAGAATTTACTTCCGATGAGCTGATCGCCCACTGGGAGAGCCTGATCGACAAGTATCCAATCATCTCGATCGAAGATGGCCTGGATGAGGAAGACTGGGAAGGCTGGCAGAAGATGACAGAAAAGATCGGAAGCAAAGTTCAGCTGGTTGGTGATGATCTCTTTGTTACCAATACAGAAAGACTCAGTAAGGGTATTTCTCTCGGCGCCGGAAACTCCATCCTTATTAAGCTGAATCAGATCGGCTCTGTTTCTGAGACACTTGAAGCGATCAAGATGGCTCACAACGCAGGATACACTGCAATTTCTTCCCACCGTTCAGGTGAGACTGCAGATACAACCATTGCTGATCTGGCTGTTGCACTGAATACCTGCCAGATCAAGACAGGTGCCCCGAGCAGATCTGAGCGTGTGGCCAAGTATAACCAGCTACTTCGTATCGAGGAAATGCTGGGAGAGGCAGCCGTATATCCGAAGATGGATGCATTTCATGTAAAAAAATAATATTTCAAGGAGGATGCGAATATGAGTGAGATTTTTCAGAATATACCGGAGATCAAGTTCGAAGGAAGTAAAAGTAAGAATCCTCTTTCTTTTAAGTATTATGATCCGGAAAGAGTAGTTCTTGGAAAGAAAATGAAGGATCAGCTTCCTTTCGCCATGGCCTGGTGGCATAATCTGGGCGCCAACGGTGTGGATATGTTCGGAAGAGGAACGATCGACAAGCGTTTCGGAGCAGAAAAAGAAGGAACGATGGAACACGCCAAGGCAAAGGTTGATGCCGGTATCGAATTTATGAAGAAACTGGGCATCAAGTACTACTGCTTCCATGATGTGGATCTGGTTCCGGAAGCGGATGATATCAATGAAACGAACCGCAGACTGGACGAGATTTCAGATTATATCCTTGAGAAGACAAAGGGAACAGATATTACCTGTCTTTGGGGCACAGCCAATATGTTCAGCAACCCGCGCTTCATGAACGGCGCCGGCAGCACCAATGATGTGGATGTGTATTGTTTTGCAGCAGCTCAGGTAAAAAAAGCACTTGATATTACTGTCAAGCTCGGTGGTAAAGGGTATGTTTTCTGGGGCGGAAGAGAAGGGTATGAGACACTTCTGAATACAAAGGTGAAATTCGAACAGGAGAATATTGCCAGCCTCATGAAGATGGCACGCGATTACGGAAGAAGCATCGGATTTAACGGCACATTCCTGATTGAACCGAAGCCGAAGGAGCCTATGAAACATCAGTATGATTTTGATGCTGCGACAGCAATCGGATTCCTGAAAGAATATGGTCTGGATAAAGATTTCAAGATGAATATCGAGGCGAACCATGCCACACTTGCCGGTCATACATTCCAGCATGAACTCCGCATCTCACGGATCAATGATATGCTCGGATCCATCGATGCCAACCAGGGCGATATTATGCTGGGCTGGGATACCGACTGTTTCCCGAGCAATGTCTATGACACGACTCTTGCCATGTATGAGATCGTTAAGAACGGAGGACTTCCTGTCGGTATTAATTTTGACTCCAAAAACAGAAGACCGAGTAATACCTATGAGGATATGTTCCATGCGTTTATCCTTGGAATGGATTCCTTTGCATTCGGTCTTCTGAAGACAGCAGAGATCATTGAGGATGGACGTCTTGAGAAAAACGTGGAAGAGCGTTATGCCTCCTTTGACAGTGATCTCGGAAAGAAGATTCGAAACGGCGAAGCAACTCTTCAGATGTTGTCTGACCGTGCACTCGAACTTCGTGCTCCGAAGGATCCGGTATCCGGAAAGCAGGAATGTCTCGAAGGAATTCTTAACAATATAATCTTGTCCGGTACTGAAAACTAAGAATACGTTCCCACCTCCTATAATGTTCGTATTGTAGTGTAGTATTGACAAAAAATAGCGAACGGGTTACGCTGACTAAAGTTGGTAAACGCCGTTCGCTATTTGCATAATAGGAAAGGAAAACTGAATTGGTCCGAGATAAGAAAACCCATCATGAACAGATTCTTCAGGCTGCATATGACGAATTCCGCACATATGGATTTGCAGATGCTTCCATGAGGCGTATCGCGGCTGCATCCGGAATGAGTGCTTCCGGCCTATATAAACATTTTGAAAGCAAGGAAGCGATGTTCTCGGCAATCGTTGATCCGGTTCTGGATGAGATGAGGTCGTTGTATGATGATTTGACAAGACAGGAAAACGATGCCCTTTCTGATCCGAAAACAGAGACGCTGTGGGAGGATGGATCTTCCACGACGGTCATGCTGGATTATATCTATTCGCATCTGGATGTGTTTAAACTTGTTATTTGCGCATCACAGGGAACAAAATATGCTGACTTTGTTCATGATTGTGCCGTTATGGAAGAGCAGAAAACCCGGGAGTTTGTTGAAGAAGCCAGAAAGAATGGTTTTCATATTAATGATATTCCTGAGGAAGAGTTCCATCTTCTGGTCACGATGAATATTAATGCGATAGTCGCTGCGGTAGAACATGATTTTACAAGAGAGCAGGCAATGCACTATGCAAAGACTCTCGAGAAGTTCTTCTACCCGGGATGGAGAGAAGTTCTGGGCATATAAGACTAAGTCAGTATCGGCGAAAGAGCGGTTTCAGATAAGATGAGACCGCTCTTTTTTTTCGGAAGTTGTTGACAAAAGTTAGCGAACGGTGTACTCTAACTGACGGTTAGCAAACACTGTTCGCTAAAATTGTTTCTACAAAAAGAGAAAAGCGACAAAGTCGCTTTTCTTTTGACAAAAGGTTAGCTAGTGCTAACTAATGAAATGCGAACAGTTTATGCTGCAGGATTCTTAGGATAATCCATCGTCCAAAGAATATGAAAGATCAAGGGAGGTTTCAAGGATGAAAAAAAACACATCTCACACTAAGCCCCGTTCTACTGTTAGCTGGGTCGCAGAGTTTGCGGGGTCGAAGAAAAGCTATTACATCGCAAGCGTGATACTTGCTATTTTCAGCGTCGCATTTGGTTTTCTGCCTTACGTTTTTATCGGAAGAATCGTCACTGAGCTGCTTTCCGGAAATGCGGATAAAGCATTCTGTTATCGTCAGCTTATCTTCGTTGCGATCAGCTGGGTACTGAACCGCCTGATGCACACGGTTTCGACGGCACTCTCCCATCGGGCGACATTCGAAGTTCTCGGAAATATCCGAAGACGGATCACGAAGCATATGGCGAAGATGCCGCTCGGAGATGTTCTTGCTGAATCATCAGGAACATATAAAAACATCATCATCGAGCGCGTAGATTCCATCGAAACGACCATGGCACATATTCTTCCGGAAGTGACATCCAATCTTCTGATCCCGATCGTTGTTTTCATCTATATGCTGACGATCGACTGGAAACTGGCGCTTCTTTCTCTCATTTCGCTTCCGATCGGTGCTTTGTTCTTCAGTTTCGAGCTGATCGGCGCTGGAGAGCGTTTCCAGAATACCATCGATAAGACAAAAGCACTGAATGATACTGCTGTTGAGTATATCAACGGTATCGAGGTGATAAAAGCTTTCGGTAAAGCAAGAACATCCTATTCGAAATTTGTCACGGCGGCAAAAGAAGGCGCGGACTGCTTTATCGAGTGGATGCGAAGCTGTAACGTGTACCAGAATGTGGCACTGTCTATGCTTCCGGCACAGCTTCTTTCTCTGGTACCTTTTGCCGGATGGTTTTACAGCCGTGGCCGGGTCAGCGGAAGTGATGCTTTTTTGCTGATTATACTTGCGCTTGGACTGGTATCTCCGTTCCTGACTATTGCGAATTATCTGGATGACCTGAAGAAGTGTCAGGTGATTATCGGGGAAGCGACATCCATTATCGTGAAGCCGGAACTGGAACGTCCCGATACCGTATCTGAACTGCCCGAAGGCTTTGACATTGAATTAAGAGATGTACATTTTGCCTATGAAAAGGAGGAAGTGCTTCACGGTGTGAACCTGACAATTAAAGAGGGTTCAGTCAATGCTCTGGTCGGGCCTTCCGGGTCCGGAAAATCAACGATCGCAAAGCTCATCGCTTCCTTCTGGGATGTGGACGAAGGCGCGATCCTTCTCGGAGGTGTGGACATCCGTAAGATCCCGCTGGATGAGTACAACCATAACATTGCCTATGTATCCCAGGACAATTATCTTTTCGATGAGACAGTCATGGAAAATATCAGAATGGGCCATCCGGGGGCAACGGATGAACAGGTTATTGATGCCGCGAAAAGAAGCGGATGCCATGATTTCATTATGCGTCTTGAAGACGGATATCAGACAATTTGCGGCGGTGCCGGATCTCACCTTTCGGGAGGAGAGCGCCAGAGAATATCCATTGCGCGTGCGATGCTGAAGGACGCTCCGGTCGTGATCCTTGATGAAGCAACGGCATACACCGATCCGGAGAATGAGGCACTGGTTCAGAAAAGTGTAGCAAAACTGGTCCGTGGGAAAACGCTGATCGTTATCGCGCACCGGCTTTCTACGATTGCGACTGCGGATAATATCATCCTTGTGAACCAGGGCAGCATCGAAGCAAGCGGTAAGCAGGAAGAACTTCTTAAAGAAAGCGAACTGTATCGTAAGATGTGGGATGCCCACGTGCTTTCAAGGGAGGTGGAATAAGATGATTTCGACTTTAAAAAATTTCTTCGATTTCTGTAATGACGAAGATAGAAAGAAACTTTATCTGGCCATTGTACTTAGCGTGGTCAAAGCGTTTTTTGCAGCACTCCGCATTTCTGCAATTGCAGTTTTTGCACAGGGTGTGATCGATGATGATATGACGAATCGGAGGATACTCCTTTCCTTAGGCATCATGATGGTATCCGTGATCGGTCAGATTCTGATCGGATTAAAGATCACTATGCTTCAGACAGAAGCAGGATACCATTCCTGTGCACATAAGCGTATAGAGATCGCTGAACATCTCCGCTATCTGCCGATGGGGTTCTTTAATCATAACAGCCTGGGTTCAATTACAAATGTAACGACAAATGTAATGGAGAGCCTCTCGGATATTGCGACACGTATCGTCATGGTCGTATCGCAGGGAATCCTTACTACTACTGTAATCGCCGTATTTGTATTTGCTTTCGACTGGAGGATCGGTCTGATCCTTCTTGCAGGTGTTGTGATATTCGTCCTGTGGAATACATTTATGCAGAAAAGCACGAAAACCGTAGCGCCGTTGAAGCATGCAGCAGATGAAGCGATCGTTACCGCGGTCATCGAATATGTTCAGGGAATCGCAGAAGTAAAGAATTATAACCTTACGGATAAGACAGCAAGAAAACTCGAAAAAGCCATCGCAGGAAAAGTGAAGACAGATACCAAACTGGAGTTCTGCGTCATGCCCCATGTGTTCCTTCAGGGGTTAACGACAAAACTTACAGGTGTTCTTATGTGCCTTGCATCCCTGAAGTTCTTTTTTGATGGAAGTATGTCCCTTCTTTACTGCATCATGATGATGATCTCTTCGTTCATGGTGTATGAAAGCCTCGAGATCATGGGCGTGTTTTCCGCACTGATGCGGAATATCAACATTGCCGTTACGAAAGCAAAAGAGATCATGGATATGCCCCCGATGGATATTGACGGGGAAGAAATCACTCCGAAGGACCACACGATTTCAGTCGAACATATTGGTTTTTCGTATGACAAAAAGAAGATCATCAGCGATGTTTCACTTCGGATACCGGAGAAAACGACCACTGCTTTCGTCGGACCTTCCGGTGGCGGAAAAACGACTCTTTGCAATCTTCTTGCCCGATTCTGGGATGTGGATGAAGGTGTGGTCAAGTTAGGCGGAAGAGATGTGAAGGACTACAGTTTCGACTCTTTAATGAAGAACTTCAGTTTCGTATTTCAGAGAGTGTATCTTTTCGAAGATACGGTCGCCAATAACATCCGTTTCGGTAAGCCGGATGCAAGTATGGACGAGGTCATAGCCGCCGCCCGAAAAGCACGCTGCGATGATTTCATAAGAGAACTTTCCGATGGATACGATACTGTAATTGGAGAAGGTGGCGCCAGTCTTTCCGGAGGTGAGAAGCAGAGGATCAGTATCGCACGTGCGATCTTAAAGGATTCACCGATCATCATTCTCGATGAAGCGACGGCGAACGTAGATCCCGAAAATGAAGCGGAACTTACTTCGGCCATTGAGGAGCTGACAAGGGAAAAGACGATCATTATGATCGCGCACCGTCTTAAGACTGTTCGTCATGCAGATCAGATCTTTGTCATCGACGATGGAGGGATCGTCCAGCATGGAACACATGAGGAGTTATTGAAGAAAGCAGGCATCTATAAGCAGTTCATTCTTGATCGCCAAGAAGCCGCCTCTTGGAAAATAACTGAATAATAAGAAAGGATATATGAAAATGTTTGTTGAAGTAAAGGATTTAAAGAAGGACTATGGAATCGGTGATAATACTGTGCATGTTCTCAAGGGACTGAACTTTCAGCTTGAAAAAGGTGAGATCTGCACGGTCCTCGGGCCTTCCGGTGCAGGAAAATCGACACTTCTTAACCTGATAGGAGGAATCGATACCCTTACGTCCGGAGAGATCCGTATCGATGGCAAGAAGATCGAATTGGATGATAAAGACGGACTTTTGGAGTACAGAAGAGATCACCTGGGATTTGTATTCCAGTTTTATAACCTCATTCCGGATCTGACGGTCAAAGAGAATATCGAAGTCTGCGGATTTCTGGGAAAGAAATCCCTGGATATCCAGAAGCTTCTTAAGGATCTGGGACTTAAAGAACATCAGAACAAATACCCGAGACAGCTTTCAGGCGGCCAGCAGCAGAGAACTTCGATCGGAAGAGCATTGATCAAAGCTCCGACGCTTCTTCTCTGCGATGAGCCGACCGGCGCGCTGGACTATGATACATCGAAGGAGATCCTTGAGCTCCTTGAAGGTGTGAACAGAGAGTATAACACAACGATCCTAATCGTAACACATAATGAAGCACTCAGCCGGATGTCGGACCGGATCATCCAGCTGAAAGACGGAAGGATCACCAAAAACGAGATCAATTCATCGAAAACTCCGGCTAAGGATCTTGCATGGTAACGGGGAAAGAGGTGTCATCATGAAAATTGTTCTCAGGAAAAGACTTCCCCGGTTTTTGCGGAGAAATATCGGAATCTACGGAGGAATTGCGCTATTCATCATTCTCATGATTTGTCTCAGTGCAGCATATGTCGTAGGTAATCAGGGTATTCGGGCTGCTTTTCACAAAATAGAAGATGAGAATCGGCTAGAAGACGGTTTTTTCGCCATTTCCTCCCCGATGGATACTACTGAACTTTCTGTTCTTTTAGGAGATTCTTTCGAATTTGAATATCAGCCATATGTTGATCTCTTGTCATCAGACGGCTCGGAAGTACGAGTCTTCCAAATGCGTCATTCCATCGATATTCCGTTTGTTCTGGAAGGCAGTTTCCCGGACAGTGATAAGGAGATCGCTCTGGACCGTCTTTATGCCGAGTCACATGGTTTAAAGCTTGGCGATCATTTGCAAGTCAGGTCTGAGGATATGGAAGTTTCCGGTATTATAGGACTTCCCGAGTATATCGTCAGTTTCAAGGAACTTGGAGATCTTCTGGCGGATCGTGAAGTGTTTGGTGTTGCGATAGTAAGTAACGGGTTCTTCTCCACTCTCAATGAAGAGAAGATGACATACCAGTATGCATATAAATTCCGAAACGAACTTACTGAAGAAGAAGTCAATCAGAAAAACAGAGACATCATCAAGAAACTCGGAGATAAAGGCATTCTTACCGAATTCTGCGCCATCGGAGACAATAACAGAGTGAACAATCTGATCTCCAAGTTGGAACTGAATATTAATATGTCAACATATTTCATGGTCCTTTCTATGGTGATTGTTGCCTTTTTGTTTGCTCTGGTATCGGTTCACACGTTCGAGGATGAGTGTTCTTTTGTCGGAGTCCTGATTGCAACCGGATACAAGAAAAAAAACATACTTCGCCACTATCTGACGATCCCGGTACTGGTCACGCTGGTTTCTACAGCTATCGGTCTGTTACTGGCTCTTGCTTTCGTATATAAGATCCCGACAAAAAGTATACTGGACTATTATGTGGTTCCGAAAATGCTCTATACGATCGATCCCGCCAGGATGGCCCTCATGATCGGATTCCCCATTGCGGCAGTGAGCCTGATTAACCTGATCGTCTTCGGAAGAAAACTTAATCTCACCCCGCTCCGCCTGATACGAAGAGATACGAAGAAGGAAAAAAGAGTGAAGAATGCACATGAGATGAAAAAACTTGGTTTCCTCAATCGTTTCCGTGTACGTACTGTCGTTAGGAGTAAAGGGCAGTATATTTCTCTGATCATCGGTGTTTTTCTCGCAGGTCTCCTTTGCATGTTCGGATTGGGTATGCGTTCTTCCTTCGACAGATACATCGATTCGCTTCCGGATTCGGCGGTATCTGAATATCAATATGTTCTGAAGTCACCGCTTCCGGATGAATCTGTTCTTCCGTCCGAGGCGGAAAAGGATACGATCAGCACTTACGAAACGGCTTATAAAGGCAGAATGCTTCCTGTTAATGTTCTTGGCATCAGCAGTGGCTCGAAATATCTGAATAATATAGATGTATCCCTTCTTTCGGAAGATGAGATCATTATCTCCGATATCATGGCTGCAAAACTTGGTATTCATAAAGGAGATACCATTGAAATCGAAAACAAACTGACGCTTCATAAATGGGATGCCAAGGTAGCGGATATTGTCGATTTTGAACTCGGAGTATATGTTTTCACAACGCAGGAATCATTAAACTCTTATCTTGAAAAAGACGAAGGCTACTACAATACGGTATTTTCGGATAACGAGATCCCGGGGATCGATGAACGTTTCGTTTCAACTGTGATGACAAAAGAGAAGGTTGCAGACAGCGCAAAACAAATGAAGACCCTCATGGCTTCACTGATCGTACTTCTTACGGCTGTTGGAATCATCTGCTATGTCATTGTCATGTTCATGCTTACGAAAATGGTCATCGATAAGAATGCGCTGAACATTTCGCTTCTGAAAGTCTTCGGTTACAGAAATAAAGAAGTCAACAGGTTATACCTGTCTCAAACGCAGTGGATCATCATTCTTTCCGTGATCCTGTTCCTGCCACTGCAGTACTTCCTCATCGGTAAGATCTGGCCGGACATGCTGAAATCTATGAGCGGGTTCTTCTATTTCCGTGTCACACCGCTGGTCTTTGCCATCATCGTGGTCCTTGGAGCGGCGACCTGCCTGATCACGAATGCGATCCATGTCAAGCATGTGCGTAAGATCGATATGACCGAAGCTCTGAAGAATAGAGAATAACCGAAAAGTCCGAGTTCGGACATTCCATATTCCCCAATCTCTTGTTAAAGGGTCCCTTGAAATCTATATATTTCAAGGGACCCTCTTCTTAACAAACATAAAAGAACTCTTGCTTTTTCTCTGAAGTTAGCATATACTAACTGCGAATTTCCGCGAATTATCTATTTTAAACCATCTGTTGTAAGCTTTTACGTATGACGGTTAGCGGATGCTAACATTTGAAAGAGGGGAAGATACAAATGAAACTCAGTGAGGTAAAAGTTGATCAAATGGCGACAATACAGGCGCTGGGCAATGACACGCACTTCCTGTCCCGTGTCACTTCGATCGGGATGACGGAGGGAACCCGTGTACAGGTTGTCCGGAACGACAAGAAAATGCCACTTTTGATCTATGTGAGAGAAACACTTCTGGCTTTGAATCGAAAAGACTGTGAAAAGATTGAAGTGGAGGTGAAGGCATAATGAGTACGATTGCGTTACTTGGACAACCGAACTCAGGTAAGTCTACTGTGTTTAATCAATTGACCGGCGCCCGTCAGCATGTCGGTAACTGGCCGGGTAAGACAGTTGAAAGAAAGGACGGTTCTTTTTCCTATAACGGAGTGAAGTATGAGCTGGTCGATCTTCCCGGAAGTTATGCGCTTTCCGGAAACTCGGATGAGGAGATCATTACCGAGGATTTTATAAAGAGCGGAAAAGCTGATCTGGTATGTATTCTGGTCGATGCATCCCAGCTGGAAAGAAGTATGTATATGGTATCGGAATTCGCTTCAATGGAAAAGCCGGCGATTCTGATCCTGAATATGATGGACGTGGCAGAAAAGCAGAATAAGACCATCGATGCTGATCTTCTTTCCTCACGTCTGGGTATTCCGGTCCTCCCGTTTACAGCAGCGGAAGGAAAAGAATACGGAAAACTGAAAGATCTGATCGTGTTGGAGCTTTCTGATCCGCATAAGCTTTCTTCGACTCCGTATATAGCTTCAGGAAAAGACGCGAAGGGAAAGAAGAGTGCGGATCAGTTGAAGGCAGAAAGCGAAACGAAATTTCAGTGGGTTTCGGAAATGCTGGATGGCGTCACGAAGACCAAGTCTGAGAAATATACCCTTTCGAAATTTGACCGAATTGCGATCCGCCCGGTCCTGGGTAAATTCGTTACGATTGGAATTATCCTTCTCGCTTTTCTGGTCGCGATGATCATCTGCATTCCGTTTATGAGTCTGGGTTCGATGATCCCGCAGTATACCGGCGGACCGATCTCGGATGCGCTCACAGGATGGAACGTTCATCCCTGGCTGGTTTCCATATTCAGTCTGATGATCCCGAATGTTATTTACTTCTCCCTTTCCATGGCAGCGTTTGTTCTGGGTGTCAATCTGGTATTCGGCTTTCTGGAAGAAGTCGGATTTCTGGCGAGAGCGGCTTACCAGTTCGATGGCGTATTAAGTAGAATCGGGCTTCAGGGAAAAGCCGTGGCCCCTCTTCTGATGGGATTTGGATGCACGATCGGCGGTTCCTGCGGTACACGTGTCATGGATAACTGGGGACAGAAAATGCTTGCCATGGCGGCGGTATGGGCAATCCCCTGTGCGTCGATCTGGGCGATCGTTCCTGTTATTTCCGGCATGTTCTTCCCGGCATGGGGAACGCTTCTGATCTGCGTTTGTATCCTTCTTTATATCTTTGTGATGATCTTTCTGGTATCCAAGATCTTTGGTAAGAGACTGGCTCCAATCGAGAGCCGTACCGGTATGATCATGGAGCTTCCGCCATATCATAAGGCACATTGGAAGCACATCATCAAGGAGTCTTTCTTTAAGTCTTCGGATATTTTCTTGCGTGCGCTTCGTACGGTAACCCTGATCTCGCTTTTGTTCTGGGCTCTTTCTTACAGCAAGAGCGGAGCTGTAGAAGACAGTATTCTTTACAAAGTCGGTACGACCATTGAACCGGTGACGAAGTTCTTTGGTATGGGGTGGAGAACTTTCATGGCTTTCCTTAGCTCTGCTTTTGCAAAAGAGGCAGTGCTGGGTGTTCTGAATTCAGTCTTCATCGGAGATAATTCTCTTCTGAATGCCACTTTCAATGCAAAGAGCAGCGGAGCAGATGCCGGCACTCTTTCCACGGTAATGAGTAATAGCGTATCGCAAGCGGAGGCACTCGCATTTATGTTTGCAGTGACTTTCAATATTCCCTGCGTGATGGCTCTTTCGACAACGTATCGTGAGTCTCATTCCTTGAAATGGACCTCCCGGGTAGCATTCTTCTACTTCGGATCGGCACTGATCCTGTCTTGCATCGTATACCATCTTGCTTCGCTGATTCTATAAAGGGAGGTTAGGTATGTATCAGATTACGATGAAGATAGAAGGAATGGCCTGCAGTATGTGTGAAGCTCATATCAATGACGCAATCAGAAAGGCCGTGCCGCAGGCGAAAAAGGTAAAGAGTTCACATAAATCAGGCGAGAGTTCTTTTGTGGTTGAAACCAGACCGGATATGGCTGAACTGGAAAAGGTGATTGAAGCAACCGGATATCAGGTTCGCTCGGTTTCAGCGGCCCCGTATGAGAAGAAAAGATTCGGCTTATTTTGAAAAATAAAAGGAGATGAAATTTATGATGAAATTAGTTTTGATCCGACATGGCGAGAGTGAGTGGAATAAACTCAATCTGTTTACCGGATGGACAGATGTGGATCTGAGTGATAAGGGACGCGAGGAGGCGAAAGCAGCAGGTCAGATGCTTCTCTCTGAAGGCTACGACTTCGATATCTGCTTCACCTCGTACCTGAAGCGGGCGATCCATACACTGAATATCGCACTGGATGAAATGGATCGGGCCTGGCTTCCGGTCGTGAAGTCATGGAAGCTGAATGAGCGTCACTATGGTGCGCTGCAGGGACTGAATAAGTCGGAGACAGCCGAGAAGTATGGCGAAGATCAGGTCAAAATCTGGAGACGTTCTTTTGATGTGAAGCCGCCGGAGCTTCCTGATGACGATGAGCGCTCTGCCACTAAACAGGCAATGTTCCGAAATGTGGACGCATCCCTTCTTCCCAAAAATGAGAGCCTGGAGACCACGATTGAGCGAGTGATCCCGTATTTTGAAGAAGTGATCAAGCCGGAGATGAAAGCGGGTAAGAGAGTCGTGATCGCAGCTCACGGTAACTCGCTGAGAGCACTGGTGAAGTATTTCGATAACCTGTCTTCGGAAGAGATCATCGGTGTCAATATCCCGACCGCGGTTCCGCTGGTATATGAGTTTGATGATGATTTCCATGTGTTGAACCACTACTATCTTGGTGACCAGGAAGCACTGAAAGCAAAGATGGAAGCTGTGGCAAATCAGGGAAAGAAAGCATGAATTTACTCTTGACAGACTCTTTCAGAAGGTGCATGATTATGTAGGCTATCAGTGATAGCTAACAATGATTGCTAAGAAAGAAAGTCCGTTGTGTATGCCAAGAGATAAGTCGGAAAGTCATGTAAAAGTGAATCAGGCTATCAAGGCTGAATTTCT
The DNA here is from genome assembly GCA_905235455.1 of uncultured Clostridia bacterium. Classification (GTDB taxonomy): domain Bacteria; phylum Bacillota; class Clostridia; order Saccharofermentanales; family Saccharofermentanaceae; genus Scatonaster. Next base: position 26,865 of record CAJOLL010000002.1, on the reverse strand, counting down.
GGAAAAGGGATTTGAAGATGCCTCGATCCGGAGTATCGGTTCTCGTGCAGGTATGACTTCCGCAGGGCTTTATCGGCACTATTCTGATAAGGCGGCGATGTTTGATGCAATCATAGCTCCACTTGTTCATGACATACAAAAGTGGACTCAAGCACACATTCTTCAAAAGTATGAGCTGGTGGCGCGGAATCGGAAGACCGGGGAGATCTTTGGTGAGACGATCATGGATCTGATCAAGAAAGTGATCCTGCCTCGAAAAGAAGAATTCCGTCTGCTTCTGAATGGTTCAAAAGGGACAAAGTACGAGCATTTCGTACATGATTTTGTTGTGGAGAATCAGAAAGAGTATATGCGCGCTCTGGCTTTCTTTCGAGAGAAAGGATATCCTGTTTCCCCGGTCAGTGAGGGGGAGATACATATGCTTCTTTCTGCCTATCTCACAGCCTGCTTTGAACCTATCGTTCACGAAGATGACGATGAAAAGATCCTCAGGTATCTGGATACACTGGAAGAGTTCTTCATGCCGGGATGGCAGAAGATCATGGGTATGAAATAGAAAGGAGCCGCAAGGCTCTTTTTTATTATATAAGTTATCGATCGATAGTTAGTGATAGCTAACCGAATAAAAGGAGTGATTGAATTTGGCAAAAGTTGAGAAGTATGACCACATGAAGCTCATACGCAATTATGCGGGCGGACATAAGAATCTGATCCTGCTGGGTAGGATTCTGGCCGGGATCAGTGCCGTGATGACGCTGATTCCGTTTTATGAGCTTTGGAAGATCATTAAGATTGCGGTGGACGGAGAGGACCCGGATCTTATTTCCGGACATGCGTGGATGGCGGTAGGCCTGATCATCGGCGCACTTCTGGTCTATATTCTCGCGCTCTTATGTACGCACATCGCAGCATTTCGCGTGCAAGCGAACATGAGAAGTGCCTTGATGAGAAGGATCATTTCATTACCACTCGGTGTTTTTGATGAGGATGGCACCGGTAAAATCCGCAGAATCGTTAATGATTCAACTGCGGCAACGGAAACCTATATAGCACATAATCTGGCGGATAAAACAGTTGCGGCCGTAACTCCGGTCGGCCTGATCGTACTTGTTCTTGCATTTAACTGGAAGATCGGTCTGATCTGTGTGATCCCGGCCATCATCGGATTCTGTTTCATGATGACCATGATGGGAAAGAACATGCAGGAGAAAATGAAAGAATATCAGAATGCACTTGAGATCATGAGCAGCGAAGCAACAGAGTATGTTCGCGGCATCCCTGTCGTAAAGACATTCGGACAAACGGTGCATTCTTTCACAAGATTTAAGAAATCCATCGATGATTTCGGAAAGTGGTCCACGGACTATACGCTTATGCTTCGGAAACCGATGATCGCGTTCATGACCTGCATCAATGCGATATTCCTGGCGCTCGTGGTTGCGGCTTTCCTTATTACCGGCAGCGGTATCGCAAATGCCGACATCCTGAATGTTATGTACTATATCATTGTCACGCCGCTGATTACAGTGGCTTTAACAAAGGTGGCTTATTCCGGCGAGGCAGAAATGACATTGATCGATGCGCTGACGCGTGTGGATCAGATCCTTGAGATCGAACCTCTTCCGGAATCGGAAAACGCACTTTCTCCTATGGATGGCGGCATTGAACTGGAACATGTAAGCTACCGTTACAAGGATGCGACAAGAGATGCTGTGTCGGACATTTCTCTCTCGATCCTTCCCGGTGAGCATGTCGCGCTGGTCGGTCCTTCCGGATCCGGTAAAACCACTTTGGCAGAGCTTCTTGTACGATTCTTTGATGTGACGGAGGGAAATATCTCTATCGGCGGAGTGAATATCAAGGATATGTCGTCATCAGAGCTGATGGCTCAGGTATCTTTCGTCTTTCAGGATAGCCGGCTGATCAAGACTTCTATTCTGGAAAATGTGCGGCTGGGAAGACCTTCGGCGACGGAGGATGAGGTGCTGGATGCATTGGGAAAAGCACAGTGCATGGATATTATTAACAAGCTCCCCAAAGGAATCCATACGATCATCGGGGAGAAAGGCACCTATCTTTCCGGCGGTGAACAGCAGCGTATCACGATCGCCCGTGCCGTTTTAAAGGATGCGCCGATCCTGATTCTGGATGAAGCGACAGCATTTGCAGATCCGGATAACGAGACAAAGGTGCAGGCGGCTTTTTCGGAGATGGCGAAGGACAAGACGGTGATTATGATTGCACATCGACTGAGTACAGTGACCGATGCAGACCGTATCTTTGTTCTGTCAGACGGGCAACTACTGGAAAACGGATCCCATAACGAGCTTTTGAATCGGGACGGTCTTTATAAGCGTATGTTTGATGAGTACAGCCGTTCAATCGAGTGGAAGGTAGGTGCGTAATAAATGATTAAAACTCTTATGCATAAATATGCTCTTTCTGAACAGGGCGCTAAGGATATGATGAAGGCATGCCTCTTCTGTGCACTTACGAATATCTGCCTGATGATGCCTTCCGGTGTGCTCTATATGCTCATTAAAGATCTTTTGGAAGATAATCTTTCCAATGGGAGGATCGGTATCTATCTGATCGCGAGTGCTGTTATTCTTGCTTTGATCGCTTTCACGAATTATCTTCAGTACAATGCAACGTTCCTATCTACATATCGTGAAAGCGGTGTCCGGAGAACGGCTCTGGCTGAGAAACTCCGTAAGCTTCCGCTTTCGTATTTCGGTAAGAAAAATATTGCCGATCTTACTACGAATATCATGGGCGACTGTGCCTCGATCGAAACTGCTTCCAGCCACTGGATCCCGGAACTGATTGGCGCGATCATTTCTACCAGTATTGTAGGAATCAGTCTTTTCTTCTTCTTTGACTGGCGTATGGCACTTGCCAGTTTTTGGGTGATCCCGGTGGCATTCCTGATCGTAATCAGCTGTTCCGGAGCGGAAAAACGGGCCATCCGTAAGAATACTGCCATCAAAATGGATATGGCGGATGGCATCCAGGAGTGCCTGGAATCTATTCGTGACCTTCGTGCGAATAATGCCCAGGATACATATATGGACGGGTTAGAGAAGAAAATCCGAAAAGTGGAGAAAATGGCGCTTTTTACCGAACTTAAGATGGCTGTGTATGTCAACTCTGCCGCCATTGTCCTGAAGATGGGGATCGGTACGACTGCGCTGGTCGGTGGAGCACTCTTCGCAGAAGGAAGCATTTCGATCCTTACGTTCTTCATGTTCCTGATGCTGGTTTCAAGACTTTACGATCCGATGCAGATCACGCTTCAGAACTTTGCCGCAATTATTTCCATTGGGATCCAGAGTGAGCGACTGGATGAAGTACTGTCTCATGAGATCCAGAGCGGGTCGGATAACCTGACACATGATGGATATGATATAGCATTCGATCATGTAGGCTTTCAGTATTCAGATGATACAGCGGTCTTGAAGGATGTAAGCTTTACGGCAAAACAGGGAGAGGTGACGGCACTGATTGGTCCTTCCGGAGGAGGAAAGACAACGATCTCCCGTCTTGCGGCTCGTTTCTGGGACCCGACTGAAGGTAAGATCACTCTGGGCGGGACAGATATTTCAGGAATCGATCCGGAGACACTTTTGCAGAATTATTCCATTGTTTTCCAGGATGTAACTCTATTTAATAACAGCGTAATGGAGAATATCCGTATCGGTAAGGCAGGCGCCTCTGATGAAGAAGTTATGGAGGCGGCAAGAATGGCAAACTGTGAGGAATTCGTCTCGCTGCTGCCGGAGGGATACAACACCCGGATCGGAGAGAACGGAAGTGAACTGTCCGGCGGAGAACGGCAGCGTATTTCCATTGCCAGGGCTTTCTTGAAGGATGCGCCGATCATTCTTCTTGATGAGGCGACCGCATCATTGGATGCCGAGAATGAAACCGTGATCCAGGAAGCACTTTCCCGACTGATCAAAAATAAGACAGTTCTGATCATTGCGCATCGTATGCGTACGATTGCCAATGCAGATCATATCGTTGTACTGAAGGATGGAATCGTTGCCGAGCAGGGGAAGCCTTCAGAATTGATCGAAAAAGACGACAGTCTTTACCGGAATATGACCAAACAGCAGCTGCTGTCACAAAATTGGAAGATGAGTTAATGAGTAAAAATGAAGATCTTCTTTGTGTCGAAAAGAAACAGGATCAGAGCGACTCCTTTCCGGATCTCGCGCACCTCATCCTTAGAGAGGATTTTGTAGCCGCCCTCGAGAGCCACCTGTTCATCAGACTTTCCTTCGGAAGAAACATTCCAGACTTCTTCGGCGAATCTCTTAAACTTCTTGATACCGTAAGGGAGGATATACCGGTAACACTGTTATAAATATTGATTTATCAAGCTTTGTGCCATGAGGGAGAGATCGGCGCATGAATCGCACAAGGGTGGCGAAATCGGCGCATCAATCACTCCATGCTGAGCGTGATGGTCACATCTCCGTTGGAAAGAAGATCTGTCATCTCGTCTTCGGATAGATCGATCCTGCCAAGACGGGTATAGGACCAGGAATTGGAACCATAGAAGATGACGATCTGGTCTCCCGAATAAAGAACGATATCACCGGATGAAGTGGTGGTCTGGGAATCTTTCCTGGTGATGCTTTTTCCGATTGAGCCTACCTGCTCAAATCCACCATACATGGACATCTCGATGGCAAGTCCATCCTGAGCCAGTGCTTTTAGATCAGTGACGGAGTCATTATCCTCCCAAGTGACGGGAACTTCCCGATCTCCGATTTTCAGTACCATAGTTTTCTCCTTTGCGGTTTCAGTTTCGGATGCAGAGACGGTTGCTTCCGATTCGGAAGAAGTGACAGTTTCTGTTGAAGTGACTTCTGCAGATGACGATTCCGTAGATGATTCCGTGATCTCTGTTGATGCTTCTGCAGAAGCACTTGTCCCTGCTGTTTCTTCTTTCCCTGCACATCCTGCCATACAGACTGCAAGAGATAAAAGAAGAAGCCATATCGATTTTTTCATGTCCGGTCAACCGTCCTTTTAGCTGGTTTGCCAATTAATATGTTCATTCTACAACTTAGAGTTAACTCTAAGTCAAGAGGAGAATTACAATTCAATCATGATATAATGAAACCATCTTGTTAAGTCAAAATTCACTCCGTTCTGAAGTCGTATGATGAAGTTACATAAGTTTGGGAATCCGAATGCGGACATAGTATTGATCCAGCCGGTCGATGATCACGACATGGAGGGAATCGAGAATGAGGTTTTTGTCATAGCCGAAAGCTGTGGAAGGGACTTCTTTCTGGTCGCATGTCAGGTCGAAGACTGGAATAAGGATCTTTCCCCGTGGAAAGCGCATGATCTGCTAAAGGATCGTGGTGTTAGTTGTGTCCTCGAATGGAATGAAGGAAATCACTTCAAAGAACCGGATATCCGCACGGCAAAAGCGTTTGCCTGGCTAAGGAGACGATCTATAACGGTGTCATCGAACTGATCGACATTGGCGACTGCCAGAGGTGGTGCATCGTGGTCAATGGCGAGGAGTATGGCAAGATGTTTTTGTACGCGAGAGCATTAAGACAGCTAAATAACCGGGAACAGAGAAGAAAGAAAAGAGAGCAAAGAGAGAGTAACAAAGAAAGCGAAGGAGAATCCAGATGATCTCAGCAGATGAAGCGATCAGACGTCTAAAAGAAGGAAATAAACTATATGTTGCCGCGGATACATTTCAGACGGATGTATCTCCGACGACACTAGAGCATTTCGCGAAGAACGGGCAGGAACCATATGCCATTATTATCGGATGCTCGGATTCGCGCGTGATTCCGGAAAGAATCTTCCACGCAGCCATCGGGGATCTTTTTACGATTCGAGTGGCCGGAAATGTGATCGACGATCACCAGCTGGGAAGTATCGAATACGCGACGGGTCACCTGGGAACGAATCTGATCGTGGTACTCGGACATACCCAGTGTGGTGCCGTTACGGCGGCGATCCACCATGATCCGGAGGGCTATATCAAGTTCATCACGGATGAGATCAAGCAGGCGATCGGAAGTGAAACGGACGATTATCAGGCGGCACTTCTCAATGTGAGAAGGAGTGTGGAGATCATAAAGTCCAGCCTGCAGATCCAGAAAGACGAGGAAAACGGGCTAAAGGTCGTCGGTGCGATCTATCGGATCGAAGACGGCACCGTGGAGTTTGACGTTTGATTTTTTGAGAGAACGTCCTAAAATCGGCAAATCTGTTGCGGCGGAACATCCTAAATCGGCAAATCCTATCGGCGCGGTTTTCTGGCGAGCTCCAGATCCAGGGTGTCGCTGATCGTGATCGTGCCGCCGTGGCGCCGGATCGCTTCTTTGATCTTTGCGAAAAACACTTTTCGGATGCTTTCTTCGATCGCGATGTGATCCGAATAGGTCCCGAGAAGCTGGATGTATTCCTCTGCCGTGAAAACTCTTTCTCTATAGAACAGGTGATACGTGATATCGGTGAATCCGTACTTGGCAGGAATCTGCGAGATCTCCCGTGCGGTATCTTCGGTAAACCAGGCTTTCGTTCCGGGCTTAACACCATAGTACTTGTTATAGTGTTCGTTGTAGATCACATCGATCTCCTGCGCAAGTTCAGGATCGTTCTTGCTGTTTCTGGGGCGGTTGGCAAATCTGGCAAAAGCACCGCCTTCTTTCAGCAATGAAAAAACCTTCGGATAACCGATCTCTTCCGGCACCCAGTGAAAAGCGGTGGCAGAAAAGATGAGGTCGTGAGCGCCTTCTTCCAGTTCTATATCTTCGAATTTCCCGGTAAGGACATTGAATTTGCTATACTCTTTGAATTTGTCCTTGAGAAGCGTGGAGAAGTTCTCTCCATACTCGACAGCAGTGAGTGCACATCCCGTCTTAAGGACAGGAAGCGTTGCCTGCCCGCTGCCGCTTCCGACTTCCACCACCGAGCTGTTCTCGTTAATGGAAACATAATCGAAGATCGCTTTATAAAGCTCATCCACATAGCCCGGACGCATCTTCTCGTAGAGGGGTACTGCTGTATCAAAAGTTCCTCCCAGTTCTTTTCGATTATCTGTTGCCATATGGTATTTTCCGTTTCTTCCAATCTTATCTCTGACAGGCTAATTCCGATATGCCGATCCGTTTTCAGACATTATACCATATCATTTCATTCATAAAAACGTGGAATCCTGTGCTTTTTCGTTATTTACGTCAAGTGAAGAAAAAGATACAATGTTGGCAATTTAGAGGAAAAGGACGAATCTTCGCAGGCCTAAGCCAGATAGACGAAGATTTTGCGGGAAATAAAAAGGATGGAAGGAAAAGGACACGGGATAAAGCTTCAGAGCTCGGATGCCAAGGGCATCGCCTGTATCTTAGCGGCGGCGCTGGGGTTTGCTCTGATGACTTTCTTCGTAAAACTGAGCGGGGATGTGCCGACCATGGAGAAGGCTTTCTTCCGCAATGCTTTTGCCGCGGTGATCGCGGCGGTGACGCTTCTTCGTTCGGAAGAGAAGTTTAAGATGAAGAGGGGAAACGGGAAGTACATTTTCCTTCGATGCCTTTTTGGAACGACAGGGCTTCTTTGCAATTTCTATGCCATTGATCATCTTCCGCTTGCAGATGCGAATATGCTGAATAAGCTTTCGCCGTTCTTTGCGATCCTTGCGTCGATCCCGATCCTTAATGAAAAGCCGACGAAGATCGATATCATAACGACACTGGTGGCATTCTCGGGCGTGCTTCTCATAGCAAGGCCATCTGCGGATGTCTCCATGATTCCGGCACTGGCCGGGATCTGGGGAGGCGCCGGCGCCGGAATTGCCTATTCTTTCGTACGGCTTTTGGGGAGCAGAAAGGAGCGGACATCGATCATCGTTCTGTGCTTCTCACTATTCTCGTGCCTTCTGTCGCTTCCTTTTATGATCTTCGACTTCAAGATGATGGAAGCCTGGCAGCTTCTGTGCCTGATCGCTGCAGGCATCTTTGCGGCAATCGCGCAGTTCTCTATTACTTCCGCTTATAAGTTTGCGCCGGCCAGAAAGATCGGTGTTTTCGACAATACGCAGGTGGTATTCTCGGCCATCCTGGGCATCGTCTTCTTCGACGAGATACCGGCGGCTTTAAGTATCTGCGGATATGTAATCATCATCGGGATGGCTGTTTTCCGCTGGTACTGGAACCTGCATCACGATAGAAGCGAAGATGCCCCGGCTTGACATACTTCGGAAAAGTTTTTCAGTGCGATTGAAAAAACACATCGAGAACGCTGTGTGGTCAGATAAGACGGTGTTAGTGCCATGTCCGGATCTCCTTATGGTATTTGGTGTTGACGGATGGAACCATTCATGTTAACTTATTCCTTACATTCCATGAGGGAGTAGCGAGCGTTTATCGTAGCAAGTCAACATACTGGTCTTTGGCCTGGCTTGCTTTAAATTGCGAGACTCATGTATAGATGTACTATACGTGAGGTCTATATAGAAATTTGATACCTGAGTATAGTGAAGGCTGTACTTGGGTTTTTTGTTAGGGGAGTTATTAATGGGCATTTTTGAACTGCTTCTGCTATCTGTCGGTCTGGCAATGGATGCTTTTGCCGTATCCATCTGCAAAGGTCTTTCTGTAAAAAAACTGACGTCCAAAGAGTGCCTGATCTGCGGAGTCTGGTTCGGTGCTTTTCAAGGGATCATGCCACTGATCGGCTATATCATCGGTTCCCGTTTTGAAAAATGGATCAGCATCGTCGCGCCGTGGGTGGCATTCAAACTACTTGCTCTGATCGGATTTAATATGGTCCGGGAAGCTTTTTTCGAGAAAGAAGAGAAGAAGGAAGGTTTCGGCATTAAGACCATGTTCATGATGGCAGTAGCCACGAGTATTGATGCGCTGGCAGTAGGTATTACTTTTGTTGCGGTACCTGTTTCTGTTCTGGATGCGGGTAACATGATGAATGTTCTTCTTGCCGTATCTGTCATCACAGTAGTCACTTTTGTTATTTCCATGCTGGGCGTGAAGATCGGAAATGTTTTCGGCGTGCGATATAAATCCGGTGCCGAAGTGGCCGGTGGAACGATCCTTATTTTTATAGGCATTAAAACACTGATCGAGGCACTGGACACATCAGGTGCCATGAAGGATACAGATACGATCTTCGGCATGCTGATCCCGCTTCTGGGAACCGTTCTTGGTGCGGCATTTGTGTATGCAAAAAGACGGAAGCTTTCGGAGAAAGTGCGAGTTGCCCTGGCCGGAGCAAGTTCCGGTATCATGTTTTCCACTGCCGTGTGGGGAATGCTCGAGCCTTCCGTCAAGGGGTTTAAAGGTATTACGATCGCCGGGATCCAACCGATGTTTATCTGTTTTTGTGCAGGCGTGGCTTTTCAGTTTCTTCTGGATGTTTTCGTTCCGCATACGCATGCATATGTCGATATTACAGAGGGCCTGAAAAGCAGCCTTCATTCCGAGACGAGAATAATGCTTTCAGAATTGATTCACCATGTGCCGGAAGGTATTGCTCTGGGTGCGATCTTCGCTGCACATTTCATGCAGACGGAATGGATCCCCGGATCCACACCGATCATTCTGGCCGTTGCCATTGCCGCCCAAAACTTTCCGGAGGCTTTATTTGTCTCGCTTCCGATCAAGGAGCAGGGAATCGGAAAAGGAAGGGCTTTCTTTATGGGCGTAGTCTCCGGCATGTCCACTCCTCTGGTTGCTGTGTTTATACTGGTGATCGTTACACTGTTCCCTGAATTGCTTCCGTATATTATGGCGGTGGCCGGCGGTGCGATGATCTATACCATAATCGAAGAGACTCCTGTCATGATCAGTAAAAAAGATAATGACAGAGGAGCACTTGCTTTTGTTATCGGTTTTGCCATCATCATGCTTCTGATAATTATGTGATGAAAAACAAGTATAATAAAAGAAAAACGAGGTGGTCAAATGATCAGAGAAGCGAGAAAAGAAGATCTGGATCAGATGCTGGAATTGTATCTGTATCTTCATGAGGAAAACATTCCGGAACACGATGATCATCTTGCTGAAGTATGGGATAAGATCATAACAGATAATGATTATCACGTCATCGTATGTGAGATCAACGGAAAGATCGTTTCTTCCTGTTGCTGCTACATCATACGGAACCTCACACATAATGTACGTCCGTTTGCACTTGTGGAGTATGTCGTGACCCATGAAGACTACCGCTGCAAAGGATATGCCGGCGAATGTCTGGCAAAAGCAAAAGAGATCGCGATCTCCGAGAACTGCTATAAGATTATGCTGATGACCGGCTCAAAGAAAGAATCCACGCTAAACTTTTACCGGAAAGCAGGATATAGAAGTGACGATAAGACCGGTTTTAACCAGATACTTTGATCCTTTTGGATAGCGGAATCAGAAAGGTTTTGATATGGATTTATTTATCGGGCTGATGATCCCGTTTTTGGGGACGGCGCTCGTCGGGCTGATTCATCCTTCCGGAAAAGCACCGGTAAAAAAGTTTTCAAAAACCTATTGACATGGTAGGTGAAGTGGTTTATCATTCAAACAACCTAGTTATTTGCTAGGTAATTCGAAACGTAAGGATGAGCAAAATGAGAGAGCTTCTTATCCAGTTGAATAGACAAAATTATCGTTTCGGACGAATGTGTCGATGTTGTTGACCGGTCCCTCTCCGATCTTGTGATCGGTGTGACAGTTCGGCCATCAACGGACCATATGTGATGGCAATTCCCATTTCGCGTGTTGGCACGCGACCCTGCAAGAAAAAACAAAAACAAAGCGGAGCGCATGTGACGGTTCTTCCTTGAGTCTGCATATGCCACGTCATTTGTCGTTTACGCTTTAGAACACAACACATTTGATTTCGAAAGGATAATAAAACTATGAGCAACTATAAATTTGAAACATTACAGATCCATGTAGGCCAGGAAAAACCGGATTCCGCAACAGATGCACGTGCGGTCCCGATCTATGCAACCACTTCCTATGTATTTAAGGATGCTGCCCAGGCAGCTAACCGTTTCGGTCTTGCTGAAGGCGGTAACATCTACACAAGAATCATGAACCCGACATCTGATGTTCTCGAGCAGAGAATCGCAGCCCTCGAGGGTGGCGTCGCAGCTCTCGCAGTTGCATCCGGTGCCGCAGCTATCACATATGCAATTACAAACATTGCAGTAGCCGGTGACCACGTTGTTGCTTCCAAGAACATCTATGGCGGTTCCTACAACCTTCTCGAGCACACACTCGAAGATCAGGGCATCAAGACAACATTCGTTGATCCGGCAGATCCGGAGAACTTCAGAAAAGCAGTTCAGCCGAACACCAAGCTGTTCTTCGCTGAGACACTCGGCAACCCGAACTCCGATGTTCTTGATATCGAAGCAGTTTCCAAGATCGCTCACGAGAACGGTGTTCCGCTTATCGTAGATAACACATTCGCTACACCTTATTTCCTCCGTCCGATCGAGCACGGTGCCGACATCGTCGTACACTCTGCCACAAAGTTCATCGGCGGTCACGGTACAACAATGGGCGGTCTCATCATCGACGGCGGTAAATTCGACTGGGCACAGAACGATAAGTTCCCGGGTCTTTCCAAGCCGAACCCGTCCTACCACGGCGTAGTATTTACACAGGCTGTCGGTAATGTCGCTTACATCATCAAGGCAAGAACAACACTTCTCCGTGACGAGGGTGCTGCGATCTCTCCGTTCAACTCCTTCCTGCTCCTGCAGGGCCTCGAGACACTGTCTCTCCGTGTTGAGCGTCATGTAGAGAATGCACTGAAGGTCATTGATTTCCTGAAGAATCATCCGAAGGTTGAAAAGGTTAACCATCCTTCTATCGATCCTTCGCAGAAAGCACTTTACGACCGTTACTTCCCGAACGGCGCAGGTTCTATCTTCACTTTCGAACTGAAGGGAACAGCTGATCAGGCAAGAAAGTTCACTGAGGATCTCGAACTGTTCTCGCTCCTGGCAAATGTTGCTGACGTCAAGTCCCTGGTTATCCACCCGGCTTCCACGACACACTCCCAGCTTTCTGAGGAAGAACTTCTGAATGCAGGCATCAAGCCGACCACGATCCGTCTGTCCATCGGTACAGAGCACATCGACGATATCATCGCGGATCTTGAGAGTGCTTTTGCCAAGGTATAAGAGTACAATAATAAACAAAATAAGTGAGATGAAAGTCCCGGAGCATATGCTCCGGGCAAAAAATAAACGAAGGAAGGATCATAATTATGGCAAATATTTACACAGCAGCTGATCAGCTGATCGGAAAAACACCGATCCTGGAACTGACACATCTGGAAAAGTCCACCGGTGCAGTTGCAAAGGTTTTTGCAAAACTCGAGTACTTCAATCCGGGCGGATCCGTGAAGGACCGTATCGCAAAGGCGATGCTCGATGACGCGGAGGAAAAGGGTATCCTGAAGCCGACCACAACGATCATCGAACCGACATCCGGTAACACCGGTATCGGCCTGGCAGCAGTGGCTACTGCCCGCGGATACAGATCCATCATCGTAATGCCGGACACCATGTCCGTCGAAAGAAGAAAGCTCATGAAGGCTTACGGCGCAGAGCTCGTTCTTTCTGAGGGCGCAAAGGGCATGAAGGGTGCGATCGCAAAAGCAGAAGAGCTTCATCAGGAGATCGCGGACAGCCTGATCCCGTCTCAGTTCACCAACCCGGCAAACCCGGCCATCCATAAGGCAACAACGGGTCCGGAGATCTGGGAAGATCTTGACGGAAAAGTCGACATCTTCGTCGCAGGCGTAGGTACAGGCGGAACGATCACAGGTACAGGTGCTTTTCTCAAGGAAAAGAACCCGGACGTGAAGATCGTAGCTGTTGAGCCGAAGGATTCTCCGGTACTTTCCGAAGGCCGTTCCGGCGCACATAAGATCCAGGGTATCGGCGCAGGATTCGTTCCTGAGACACTTGATACAAGCATCTATGACGAAGTATTCCCGGTCAGCAATGAAGATGCATTTGACATCGGAAGAAAGATCGGTCGTCAGGAAGGCGTGCTCGTCGGCATCTCTTCCGGTGCGGCAGCATTTGCGGCACTTGAGCTTGCGAAGCGTCCTGAGAACGCCGGAAAGAACATCGTCGTTCTGCTCCCGGACTCCGGTGACAGATATCTCTCCACCGCTCTTTACGAAGAGTAAGCACACGTTTTACAAAGATCGCAAAAAAGCAGATTGATGATCCCGAAGGCTCTAAAAAGCTTTCGGGATTTTTTTATCTGATGTGAAATCGAACAATAAAACAGTCACAGTCAAAATTGAATGTTTACTTGACTTGTAAGGCATGATAATCTGAAAAAGTAAGTGTTGATATGCATTGGTACCATGACATCATATGTGCCAAGAACTGGCGGTTTTCTAAACGAAAACCGCCTTTTTTCGTAATATCACTTTTTTTATATCCGATCATATGAGAAAATGAGCCACAGTCAGTATTTGCTAATGTGGTTAGTTATCATTATTTTGGCAAAGCCTGATGCAGAGTTGAAAAGATGAAGGAGCCGTACAAAGATGTCGGAGCACAAGTTGAAGATCGCATATAGTGGAATCGAGGGTTCTTTTGCCGCAATGGCGGTAGGAGGGATCTTTCCGGATGCGGAGAAGATCTCCTGCAGAACATTCCGCGAGGCCTATGACGCGGTCGGAACCGGCCTTGCCGAAGCGGCTGTCCTTCCGATCGAAAACAGTTATGCCGGTGAAGTCGGACAGGTCAGCGACCTGATGTTCCACGGCAGCCTCGAAGTGATCGGTGTGTTTGAACTTTCAGTCTCCCAATGCCTTCTCGGTGTCGAGGGAAGCTCCGTAGAGTCTGTTAAGACGGTCATTTCCCATCCGCAGGCTCTGGAGCAGTGCGGTGAATATATCGCCCATCACGGATTTGAGACGATCCCTTATGAGAATACGGCTCGCGCCGCAAAGGAAGTTTCCGATCGTGGCGATATTACGGTCGGCGCGATCGCAAGTTCCGAAACGGCAAAGCTTTATGGCCTTTCGATCCTTCAGTACGATATCAACGAAAGCTCGCAGAATGTGACGAGATTTGCCGTATTTACAAGAAAAGACGGAACTCCTGCCGGTGAAGGCATACAGGCCGTCCGCCAGGATTCGAAGAATACGATCATGATCTTTACGATCCGAGACTTTGCCGGTGCTCTGGCCCGTGCGATCTCGATCATCGGAAAACATAACTATAACATGCGAGTCATCAGAAGCCGTCCGGTCAAGGATGTGAACTGGCAGTACTATTTCTATGCTGAGATCGAAGGTGTGCTGGATTCCGAAGAAGGATGGAGAATGCTTGAGCAGCTCAAGACAGCTTGTGAGAAGATCAAGGTCATCGGTACCTATGCGCCGGATGTACGGCTTGGAAAGTAACGTGACGAGTGCTTTTGCCGAGGAAAAAGAGACATACGCATCGGCGTGAAGATGCGGCCGGTTGGAAAGGATGAAGAACGAATGAACGCAGAATATGTAAAGAAACTGGCGCTTCCGGAGGAGGTCAAGGAGATCTATCCTGTTACGGCCGAGATGGAGCAGGCAGTGATCAATACCAAAAGAGAAGTCGAGAGAGTTATCGAGGGCTTTTCCGACAAGCTCGTGCTCATTATCGGACCATGCTCTGCCGATAACGAAGATTCCGTTATCGATTATATCTCCAGACTCCGCCCGCTACAGGAAAAAGTGAAAGATATGATCATCATCGTTCCCCGTATCTACACCAATAAGCCGAGAACGACGGGCGAGGGCTATAAGGGCATGCTCCATCAGCCGAACCCGAATGAAAGATCGGACCTTTTCAAGGGGATCCTGGCAACCAGACATCTGCATATGAGAGCGATCGCCGAGACAGGTTTTGCCTGCGCCGATGAGATGCTCTATCCGGAGAACTACGCTTACCTTGACGACCTGCTGGCCTATGTCGCCGTCGGTGCAAGATCAGTTGAAGACCAGCAGCACAGACTCACCGCCAGCGCGATCGCATCGCCGGTCGGCATGAAGAATCCGACATCCGGCGATTATGCCGTTATGCTCAATGCAATTCTTGCGGCCTCGCACCCGCACACATTCATCTATCGAGGATGGGAGATCGAGTCAAAGGGCAATCAACACGCGCATGCGATCCTTCGCGGATACACCAATAAGCACGGCGAAGCTCAGCCGAACTACCATTTCGAGGATCTGATCCGCCTGAGTGAACAGTACGAGGAGAAGAATCTTCCGAATCCGGCCGTGATCATCGACACGAACCACGCGAACTCGAATAAGAATCCGTACGCCCAGCCGCGTATCATCAAGGAAGTGCTGAATTCCATGCGCCTTTCGCCGGAGGTGAGAAATCTCGTCAAGGGCTTCATGGTCGAGAGTTATATCGAGGACGGCTGCCAGAAAGTCGGCGGTGGCGTGTATGGTAAGTCCATCACTGACCCGTGCCTCGGCTGGGAAAAAACCGAGAAACTTGTCTTCGATATCGCAGAGATCATGAGCTGACCTGCGGGTGGTATCGATCATTTGGGAATTCATCGAGTGGTATGGATCATTTGGACATTCATCGAGTGGTATGGATCATTTCGAAATTTCTGTGGGCGATGCCGATAATTTTGTAATCCGCCGATAGGAAATTCCAACATAGAAAAGTCCACCGATAGGATATTCCAACGTAGAAAGGTCAACCGATAGGATAAAAAATGCGAAAATTGAAATTCTATCCTATTACACCGGGGGTATGCCAGTCCGATTTTTGCATATATCCGGTATTTGAGAGCGAATCCTTTTCGAAAAGCACCGGCGTTATTAGATAAAAATGGGTCATGACAGTTTTTTATCCTATTTTCGAGTCAAACCCGTAGGATAAAAACGTGATTTTTTCGAAATTTATCCTATCGGAGATGGGAGAATACCCCCGGGGGGTATATCTCTTTTTGCTACAAGCGAATGGAAGCCGGTCAGCATTGAGAAAGATGATTAACGGGAATAGAAAGGTCTGCGGCTTGCCCCCCTTGACTTTACTAAACTTCAAGTGGTATTATGCAGAAAAACCGTCGAGGAAGAGTGAGTAGGCTCTGATTCCTTCCCGTCCAGAGAGTTGCCGTTGGTGAGAGTGCAGCAGGTAAGGGCAGAGATGAATGGACTTCCGAGGGCAAGGGGAAAGCTCCGAAAGAGCAAGTATCTGCGCCGGGGAAAGGATCCCCGTCAACAAAATCCGGCATATGTCGGTATGCGTGAGAGGTTCTCGCGGAGCGAAAGTGAAGTGAGATCAAGCCGGGTGGCACCGCAGGAAAGAATAGTGTTCCTGTCCCAGCAGAACTTAGAAGCTGGGGCGGGATTTTTGTTTTTCCGGCAGAAGACAAGATCTGGTCCCAAGAACTTATGGCCGTGGAGACGGGCAGAGGTTCAGTAAATAAATCGGGCAGAAGGCCCAAACGAAAGGAGACAATAATATGTCTGAGAAAATTCCTTACAAAACCTACCTTGACGAAAAGGAGATCCCAACCGCATGGTACAACATGCGTGCGGACATGAAAAACAAGCCGGCGCCGCTTCTCAATCCGGGTACACATCAGCCGATGACGGCTGAGGAGCTTGCTCCTGTATTCTGCGAGGAACTCATCAAGCAGGAACTTGATAACGACACTGCTTTCTTCCCGATCCCGGAAGAGATCCTGAAGTTTTATAAGATGTATCGTCCGTCTCCGCTGATACGTGCTTACTTCCTTGAGAAGAAGCTCGGCACACCGGCGAAGATCTACTACAAGTTCGAAGGTAACAACACCAGCGGATCCCATAAGCTGAACTCCGCGATCGCTCAAGCTTACTACGCGAAGAAGCAGGGCCTCAAGGGTGTAACCACCGAGACCGGTGCCGGCCAGTGGGGTACGGCTCTTTCCATGGCCTGCTCTTACTTCGACCTCGACTGCAAAGTCTATATGGTTAAGGTTTCCTATGAGCAGAAGCCGTTCCGTCGTGAAGTTATGAGAACTTACGGTGCATCCCTAACACCTTCTCCGTCCGATACGACCAATGTCGGACGTGCCATTCTCGAAAAGCACCCGGATACCACCGGTTCCCTCGGCTGCGCGATTTCCGAGGCGGTTGAAGTTGCAGTAGGAACAGAAGGTTACCGTTATGTACTCGGCTCCGTTCTGAACCAGGTACTCCTTCATCAATCTGTAATCGGCCTTGAAACTAAGACGGCTCTCGATAAGCTCGGCGAAAAGGCCGATATCATTATCGGCTGCGCAGGCGGCGGATCAAACCTTGGCGGTCTCATCGCTCCGTTCATGGGGGAGAAACTCAGAGGAGAAGCAGACTACAGGATTATCGCTGTTGAGCCGGCATCCTGTCCGAGCTTCACACGCGGTAAGTTCGCTTATGATTTCTGTGATACCGGTATGGTCTGCCCGCTGGCAAAGATGTACACACTCGGATCCGACTTTATCCCGGCTCCGAACCACGCCGGCGGTCTTCGTTATCATGGTATGAGCTCAACATTGTCCCAGCTCTATCATGATGGCTTAATGGAAGCACGTTCCGTGAAGCAGACAGATGTATTTGAAGCAGCTGAGCTGTTCGCCCGTGTCGAGGGTATCCTCCCGGCTCCGGAGAGCTCCCACGCGATCCGCGCAACGATCGACGAAGCCCTCAAGTGCAAAGAGACCGGTGAAGAGAAGACCATCGTCTTCGGTCTCACAGGTACAGGTTACTTCGACCTCGTTGCATACCAGAAGTTTCACGACGGCGAGATGGACGATTACATCCCGACTGATGAGGAACTTGCAAAGTACGCTGCAAACCTTCCGAAGATCGACTGATCCGAAACTGAAAAAGATAAGAAAAAGATCCGCAGAAATGCGGATCTTTTTTTGCTTTCTTATTTTGCGGCATCGCCTGCAGTCGGACAAAACGGAGATCCCGCCGACCGGTATCAGATCAGATCACTCAGCATTTTACTGTAGAATCAGATCAGATCACTCAGCTTTTTACTGTAGAATCAATCAGATCACTCAGCTTTTTACTGTAGAAGAAGTCGTGTACCATCTTATCATATTCTTCCCACATCGGAAGCGTTTGGCAAGAGTCTCTTCTCGGACATGTATTTGTCTCATCGGAAAGACAGGCGACCGGAGCGAGTTTTCCTTCCATGAGCTCTAAGATCTCGCCGATCCTATAATCCTCCGGTTTTCTGGTGAGCTTATATCCGCCGCCTTTTCCGCTGGCGCCGGTAACGAGACCGCCATTTACCATGTCTTTGACGATGATCTCCAGATACTTCTTGGAAATATCCTGTCTTTCGGCAACATCTTTCAGCGGGACATAATTCCCGATATCGTGTTCAGCCAGATCGATCATAACACGGATCGCGTAGCGTCCTTTTGTAGAAACCATAGGATTTCTCCTTTCCGAAACAAATTCTATTACCTATTATACCGCAAGGTGAATAGGTTAATCAATAGCCGGGGGACGAACATGGGCATGTATCCGTCCGTTTCGGAGGAACAGTTCCGGATTAAAGATCGTATACGAAATACAGCCTGTCTTCGTTTGCTTTCTTTTTCTCGACGATGTCGTATCTCATGCTGTCCAGATCAAAGTCAAGAGCGAAGCAGTAATCGAAAGAGCCACTTGCTTCTCTGTGTATCCGGTACTCGCCGTCAGTCGTGATCTTGCCGTCTTTGTCGAGATAGATGTCGCTGATAACGACGCAGTCATATCCTTCCTTGGTAAGTCCGTCATCCGTCTCGAGCACCAGCTTATAAAAGAAATACAGGCCGTTACCGTGTTCTGTGGTGATCAGGTATTTTTCCACAAGCTCCGGTTCTTGTTCCATGCTCCAGATATTGATCCCGTCGTCGGTTGTTTCATAGACCGATCCTTTATGGTCATCTTTTAAATATTCCAGCGCCATCTTTTCCGCTTCTTTTTCAAAATAACCGTCGCTTAGAAGTTCCGTCTTCGTCAGTCGATACGATTCCGGTTTGTTGCGCAGCATCTCTTCGTGACGGGCAGCCTCCTCCTCCCGTTTTTTATCGTCGGCCTTTTTGACCAGGAAAATCATACCTGCAACGATGGCCGCAACAAAGACAAATATGAGGATGAGCCAGACAAAGGTTTTCAACATCGAGCGGAGCCGGCGTGCTTTTTTCAGCTTTTCTTCATTTGCTTCCTTTTCGAGTTTTTGTGCTTCCAGCTCCTGATAGTGCTTCTGAAGGTTTTCCTTTTTCTGATCCAAAGACCTTCTTATATATTCTTCCGCGTTGGCGACTCTTTCGAAGGCCACGTCACTGCTGTCTTTTTGAATCTCCGTGACAGAATCACAGTATTCGCAGACGAGTTTTCCGTCGACGAGGTGAAGGGGAGCATTACAGTTTTTGCAATTCATTACGACCAGTTTCATTTGTCTGCGACTCCTTCCCAAGTATCGATCGGCTTCATTTCGTATCTTCCGTCTCCGAGGAGCAATTCACGGTAGAGCTGGTCTTTTTCGAAAAAACCTCTCCATCCGTTGTCATTAGAACGGGAGAAGGCGTTCTCATTGGCGGTCGGATCTCCGTATTTATCCTTGGCGATCTCATTAAAACTGACGACATCGTAAATATAGATCAGCTCGCTTGTATCTTCGTATACATACGGGATCTGATAGACGATCCAAAGTTCCGGATCATGGCTGCTTTTAACGGTCATCAGATAAAGGTCGGTCATTTTCGGATCGCCGCATAAATGTGCGGTGCGCGTTTCTACGAAGCGTGTATCTGTGACCGGAGATCCGACTCGCAGCTTGTATTCGTAGTTCTGTCCTCTGGCCACTTCATTTTCCAGAAAGTGCAGATCCGAAGCGACGAGATCTTCAAGCTCCAGTGCGGTCTCTTTTTCGTTGGCCTCCTGATTCTCCTTGTGCTTGCTCCAGTTCTTGCCGGACCAGATGAGCATTCCGATGAGCAAGCCGATGCCGATGCCCATGACGAGAAGATATATACCTGCGGCTTTCGTCGCCGATTTAATACTGTCTTTTATTTCCTTCTGGATCTTTCTTAGCGCCTCGCGATCCGCCATGCTTTCGCTTAACAGATAATCCGTCTGCATGACTTCGATATCACTTTGAAGAAGCATCTTCGTGCGGTCTGCCTGGGTGACAAGTTCCGTGTGTTGTACATCTGCCTCGTCATAGTCGATGGTAAAAGCACTGCCGCAGCTGCTGCAGAAGAACATATCTCCCTGTTGCTGAAGGTACCCGTTGCACTGCGGACAATTGAGATTCGTTAATTTCATGTTTCTTCCTCCTTATCCGCGGTAATCCGAGATCTCAGAAAAGAGCTCTTCAGTGATGGGCAATTCCGTTACCTTTTCGCCGGCATACCCGGCTTCTGTGATCGTTTCCAGATGAAGTTCATCAAGATCGGTATATCCGCCATCTGCCGAGGAGTACGGGCGCCCGATGGTGAATGTGGCGAAATCACTTACAACGGTCCCGTCCGGGGTTAATTCTTCCAGGTAGATCCTCATAGAGACATAACGCTCGAAAGCGGTGCCGTCCTCGGCTTGATACATGTTTTTCCAGACCATCATGATAAAAGTGCCGTATTCGTTGACCGCCCGAATGGAGTAAAGTTCGATCAATTCCGGCGTTCCGGTCCGCCTGGCAATGCCAGAGAAATCAATCTCCTGCGCGGTTTCGTTTTTGGCGTAGTAATAGCCCGAGGCGATCACGTCTTTAAGAAGAGAAGGGTCATTTTCCAGCTCCTCGACAGGGAAGAACTGTTTTTGTTCCGTGGTCGTGTTCGTTTTCGAGTTATTATCGCTGCCACCGAGGATATTGGTGTTTATGAGGGAAAACCCGACCGCCCCGAACAGTATAAATCGGCCGATAGACAGTATGATCCAGATAGCGAATATGATCAGGAGAGGCTTGGCAATGCGAAACATTTGCGCCTGACCGGTTCTTCTTGCCTCGTTGGCGGTCTTTGCCTGCTGGATAGATTCCCTGGTCTGGTTGATCGTCTGATTGCGCTGGGCCTGTGCCTGCTCGCGCTGGACACGTGTCGCTTCACGGGCGCGCTCCACATCTTCCGCCTGCCAGTCTGAGGCAAAAGAACTGCCGCAGATCGGGCAGAACCAGTTTCCGTTTTGAAGCGTTAAAGGCGAATTGCAGTTCGGACATGTCCTGTTCTCATTTGCCATATGGAACGCCTCCTTTTCCATAAAAAACCATTGAAATTATAGCATAAGTAACGAAATGTCAAAAACCGATGATGTACATGTTTTGTATGTGCTATTTCGGTAATCTTTTTTCTATGAACCGGTGAAATCGTATTTTCTTACCCCGAGCATCCAGAACTTGTAACTGAAGTAGAAAAAGAGGATACCGAGGGCCGGCGCGCACCAGGTCAAGACCGGAATGTTTTCGGATTCCAGTATCGCCAGGCTCGGATAGTAAGCGACGAATGCGATCGGGATTACGAAGGTGAACAGGATGCGGAACACGCCGTGGAAGATGTTCGACGGATATTTCGCAAAGTCCTTAAAGCGGAACATGATGACCATAACATAGCCGGAACCGACGATCCAGAAACACGTCGCTGCCGCCGCGTTCATGATCGCGATCATAAACAGCGATGCCGTCAGGAGGAACAGCACGAGTTTCGCGATCACAAAGGGCGTGACGGGAATGCCGATGTGGATCCAGGCATAGATCAGGGTTCCCACACCGAATGCAAACTGGCCGAGACCTTTTACATCGAACACTTCCGACATGAAGTAGAAGAATACGTTGATCGGTCGGAAGCAGTACTTGATAAAGTCGCCGCTTTGCACCTGAAAACGAAGGTTCCAGTTGTTGTCGAAAAAGCACTGTACGGGCGTCAGCGCAATCAGCGAGAAGCCGTAGAGGAAGAGCATGTGATGGTAGTCCCATCCGTTGATGGAAGGGAAGTTTTTAAACAGGATCAGAAACGTCACAAATCCCGAAAGATTCGTCATGATCATGCCGATCGTGGAGATCAGAAAGTCCGCACGATAACTCATCTTGCTCTTGAGATCCTGTACGAGGATCTTCCTGTATATGCGAAGATAAAAGCCGAAGCCTCTCCTTTTTTGCGGTTTTGTCATTACGTTTTCCATATTAACCTCCGTTCACGGTAATCCTCTTGACCGAGTAGTTCCAAAACAACGTACCGGCAAGCGTCAGGAGAAGTGCCCAGGCCAGCTGCAGGCCGAACATCGGAAGAAGACCTTCGATCGTGTTGGTGTCATTTTTTTCCAGAAGGATCGTAAGAGGAATATCGTAGACCGCCCGGAAAGGAAGATAATCAACGACCTGCCTCAGGGCTTCCGGAAAGAATGCCAGCGGGATCGACGCACCCGACAAAAGAAGTACGATCGTCTCTTTTACGATATTGATGCCCCAGGTCGACTCCGTATACAGGCAGATCGTGGCAACGATCATCTCCATGCTGAAATTGACGATCAGTGCCATGACGGTCGCGACGGCGAACCACAGCAGATTGATCCCCGTAGGAATCGCGCCGTGGGTCACGATCAGTACGACGAGAAATGTCGGGATGAACGTCAGCACGAAAAGTACTACATGGGATCCGGAGTAGCTCCAGAAGGTGTACTCACGGAACCTCATCGGCTTTAGAAGATCGAGAATGATCTTCCCCGACTGGATCGACCGGCTCATATCCCAGACCACGAACATTTCGAGAAAATTAAAAATGGCGGTCGCCAGGATCAGGTAGATCATGGTATCGGTAAACGTCATGCCGTTGACGACATCCGTTCCGGCCGAAGCATAGATTGCTTTCCAAAGAAAGTATACAAGTACCAGATATATCAGGTTGGCAAAGAGCGTGACCGCGGTGCCGAGGCGGTACTGGAGAGACTCCATGATGCCCGCACGTGTCAGTGCCAGATGTCTTTTCATATTCATATCAGTTGCCTCCTTCGTAGATCTTTTTGATGACCTCTTCGGTCGAGATCTCCTGAAGCTGGATGTCTTTGATCTTCTGTTCTTTCTGCTTCTGCATAATGACCTGCATGACATCTTCTTTCGTCTCGTCGATGACACATTCTTCCCAGGTGTCGTCGGAAAGCCTCATACGGAGCGTTCTGTAGGAGCCGAAGTAGGATTTTAAGTGGTCGATGTCGTTGTCGTAGATCTTCCTGCCCTTGTCGATGATGACGATCCTTTTGCAGAGGGCATCAACGTCGCCCATGTCGTGAGTCGTAAGGATGACGGTCGTGTTCTTTTCCTGATTCAGCCCCTTGATAAGGTCACGGATCTTCGATTTCATCGAAACGTCCAGACCGATGGTCGGCTCGTCGAGAAATACGATCGCCGGATTATGCAGAAAGGCAGCAAGGATATCACTGAGCGTTCTCTGTCCGAGGGACATCTGACGGACCGGCTTATGCAGGATCGGCTCGATATCCACGAGCGAACGGTAAAGTGTCAGCATGTCTTCGTATTCTTTTTTCGGCACCATGTAGATATCGCGCAGAAGGCGGAAGGATTCGATCAAGGGGAGCGACCACCAAAGCTGACTTCTCTGTCCGAAAACGACGCCGATGTGTTCAGAATTCTTCGTTCTTTCCTTATAAGGTACGACACCGTTGACGAGGATCTCGCCGGAGGTCGGCTCGAGCACGCCGGTCATCATCTTGATCGTTGTAGATTTGCCCGCACCGTTCGGACCGAGATATCCGATGATCTCGCCTTTGCTGATCTCAAGAGAGACATCTTTTACCGCGGAGATCGTTTTGTAGTCACGGGAAAACAGGTCACGGATGCTGCCTTTTAATCCCTCGTGACGGTTCAGGATCTTAAAGTCCTTGCATACATTTTTCATTTCGATTGCGTTTCCCATTTTGTGTTTCCTCATCTTTTTCTTCCGGATTTTTCTTTTTTTCGACTGTTTTGAATATCTTGCTTTTCTTTGCAATTGCAAGTATATTGTAGTAGAAATTGCTTTTCTATATGAAAAATGCGCAAAAATTATAACGATTCTCCAGCTCTGTAGAAGATAGTTATAATTTTGTGGAAGATGAGGTAAGTTATGAATCGGGACATCATGGGATTGATCGTAAAGCGGGAAGATGGTTCTGAGATCGTTAATTACGACGATCCACTGTTTCCTTCTTATATATTCGAAGGCTGGGTTAAGCCAAATGTTACCTGGGAGAGAGTTCCTCATTTTCATGAGGATGTAGAGATCTGTACCGTCACGCAGGGCAAGATGGCGTATTCCGTGAATGGTAAGACGATCATGCTCCACGAGGGGGATACGATCTTTATAAATTCTAATCAGATCCATTACAGTATGTGCATTGATGAGGAAGGGGCGAGATACGTCATCTTTATCGCACATCCGGGGATCCTGAATGCGTCGGTCGCCGTTGAGATGCAGGCGATCCGCCCGATCACGGATAACAAAGATCTTCCGTATCTGAGATTTCGGGACATCGATGAGATGACCGATGCGATGTATGACCTCATGAAGTCGCTCCTTCCGATCCGGCACTGTGCTTTTGAAGTAACGAAACAGTTCTATCAGATCTGGGATCTCGTGATCAAAAGATCGGAGATCATCGGTATCTTAGGGCCGGAAGAAGCACCGGACGCAAGGATGCAGACTTTTAAGAACATGATGCACTATATCTCGAATAACTACCAAAGGACATTGACGCTCGAGGAGATCGCGGGTTCGGCCAATATCAGCAAATCGCTGTGTAATCTCCTCTTTAAGCAGTTTGTCGAAGAATCGCCGATCAACTATCTGATGCACTTCCGTGCCAGGAAAGTCGCGGAATACTTAAGATCGAGCAATCTGAGCATGGCGGAGATCGCTTCGCTGTCGGGCTTTTCCGGGGTCAGTTACATGAGCGAGACCTTTAAAAAGTGCTTCGGAACGACGCCTCGGGATTACAGAAAAGAATGGCGGGAACTTGCCAGAGCGCAGGATCAGCAGATGCGTAAAGAGGAATAGGAAAAATGTGATTTTCATGCGGTATAAGCTTATGTTATCATGAGAAGAAAGATCCGTTTCTTATAAGACGTTCAATTGAGAAAGGAAGTAACGGGAATGGGTGGAATCGAAAAAGATCATGAGATCAATGAGATCGTAAAAGATATCATCGCCGATTTTGACGGCGGCAGAAATATTGACGCGAAAAAGCTTTTCAGTAATCCGGATAAGACGGAAGTCATCGAACTGGTCCAGCACTTTTTCCGGATCATTTATCCGGGCTATTTCAGAGACCGTTCTTACAAGATCTATAACCCGGAAAACAGTTTTGCGGTAACGATCGAGGATATTTTCTATCATCTGAAAAAGCAGATCTACCGTGCGCTCGACTATTCGCTGAACGAAGAAGGCCATGAAACGGAGCGGGAAGAAGAAAGCTACCGTCTCTGCAAGGAGTTTTTCCGTAAGATCCCCAAGATCAGAGAATATATTGAGACGGATCTTCTCGCGACCCTCGACGGCGATCCGGCGGCGGGCAGCTTCGATGAGATCATTCTGGCATATCCGGGTCTTATGGCGATCACGGTCTATCGTATCGCACATGAGCTTTATCTTCTGAAAGTTCCGGTACTGCCGCGTCTGATGACGGAATATGCGCATTCGGAGACGGGAATCGATATTCATCCCGGAGCGACGATCGGCAAGTACTTTTTTATCGATCACGGCACGGGTATCGTTGTCGGTGAGACCTCGATCATCGGACAAAATGTCAAGATCTATCAGGGAGTTACGATCGGTGCTCTTTCCACTCGAGGCGGACAGAAGCTTTCCGGAAAGAAACGTCATCCGACGATCTGCGACAATGTCACGATCTATGCGGGAGCTTCCATCCTCGGCGGCGACACCATCATCGGAGAAAATACGGTCATCGGAGGTAACACCTTTATTACCAGATCGATCGAGGCCAACAGTAAGGTCAGCATGAAGAATCTGGAGATGGAATACCACACCAACGATAACCAGAAAAAAACAGAGGACCTGGATCAGGGCGAAGCCTGGTGCTACATCATCTGAGAAAAGCAGATATGTCTTCTGTCGATATCTTCGATGACGAATTCACGGTTTTCATGCTTGGAAGAGTCTGCGTCTTCTAAGGTCTTGATCAGTTTTACTCCGTTATTCAAAAGCTCCATCTGAAGCAGCATCGGCTCGGCGCAGTAGATGAAAAGATCGTACGGGACGCCGTAGAGTTCACGGGCGGGAAGAACAGAAGCTGCTTTTTCCGGATCGGCTTTTACAAGCAGGATCTCGATGTTATCTCTGACGAGACTGATATGCGGCATGCTTTCATCATCCAGATGCGCGGCATGAAAACCGAGTTTCGTCTCGTAAAAAGAAGAAGTCTTCAAAGGATCTTTGCAGACGAGGATCTGTGCGGAGCCGTCCATAAGGTGAAGATTCGAAGAGCCTTCTTCCTCGGGTTCCGGTTGTGATTCCGCTTCCGAAGAAACTGTCTCCGGATCGATCTTTTCAGGTGCTTTTTCATTATTGAAAGCAAAGCCGAGAAGCGGGCGGCAGAAGCTCTTTTCGCGCTCCTCCAGGCTCTGGTGAAGTTCAATTCGTTTTTTCAGTTCTTCGGGAGAAGGCTGGGAAGGGATCTGCCCGAGGATGTCGATCGCTTCGCAGTAATCGACGAGATTAACGAAGCGGATATAAAGAGGAAGGATCTCGTCACAGGCTTTTGGAAGATCCTTCTTTCCATGCAAAAACTGCATACCGTACTCGACGGCCTGAACCGGAAGCGCGGCAAAAAGGCGGTTCAGAAAGAACATCTCGTCCAATGCATTCT
>CAJOLL010000001.1 GCA_905235455.1 uncultured Clostridia bacterium | reverse complement strand
TGTCACGATGCAGGAACGCGGTATCTCGAAGATGCTTTCGATGAGACTATCTGATGTGTAAAGGAGATTACTATGGGAATATTTGACAAGTTTAAAAAAGGTCTTGCAAAGACTCGAAGTTTCGTAGCAGAAGGGATCACTAAGATTTCGGCTTCCATGGGACATTTTGACGAAGATATGCTGGATGATCTGGAAGCTCTTCTGGTTCAGGCGGACTGTGGAGTTGGCGCAAGCTTGGAGATCATGGATGAAGTTCGTGGTTCGATCAAAAAGACCGGCGATGACAGTAAAGATGCAGTCATGCATGTGGTATCCGAACATATGCTTGCCATCCTCGGCGAGAAAAAGACGCTTTCAATCGAAGATAATAATCTCAATATCATCCTTATGGTCGGCGTAAACGGTACAGGTAAGACAACAACGGCAGGTAAGCTTTGCCTTCGTTATAAGAATGAGGGGAAAAAGGTCATGCTGGCGGCGGCGGATACATTCCGTGCAGCTGCAATCGAACAGCTGGCGGCATGGGGCGATATGACCGATACACATGTGATCTCGCATGAGGAAGGCTCGGATCCTGCAGCTGTCTGCTATGACGCGGTCCATTCTGCGATCGCAAAACGCGCGGATGTCCTGATCATTGATACTGCCGGAAGACTTCATAATAAGCAGAATCTGATGGACGAACTGAGTAAGATCTGCCGTGTTATCGAAAG
Source organism: uncultured Clostridia bacterium (assembly GCA_905235455.1). Lineage (GTDB taxonomy): Bacteria > Bacillota > Clostridia > Saccharofermentanales > Saccharofermentanaceae > Scatonaster. The sequence goes on along the minus strand of CAJOLL010000001.1, from coordinate 87,371 downwards.
AGAGGCTCCGTCTGCAAATACGCAGGCCCTGCTCATCATCGATGCGACGACAGGCCAGAACGCGGTCATCCAGGCGGAAGTGTTCAGCAAAGCCGTAAAGATTTCGGGTATCGGTATCACAAAACTTGACGGAAGTGCCAAGGGGGGCGTGGCCATTGCCGTTGCTCATAGTACAAAAGCACCGATCTTCCTCGCAGGCCTTGGAGAGTCAGCAGAAGACCTGGTGGATTTCGACCCGAAGATATTCGTGGATTCTTTACTTCCACAGTAAGAAGATTCATAAATTTGCGAAAAGAAATGTCCCGAGAGGCAAGTTTGGCGTAAGCAAGCTGTTTGAGTCTCAAGGGACATTTTCTTTTTCGAAACAAAAAGAAATCCTCTTGTTGACAAGTAAAAAGACTTGACACTCGTTCGAAGGTCTGTTATCATCACTTATCGTGTGAAGGAGGGTACCTCTATGGACAGCGTTCAAGTGTGCATGTTGCTGGATTTTTACGGGCAGTTGTTGACTGATCGCACCAGAGAGATCCTGGAGCTTCGATTCCAGGAGGATATGTCACTGGCGGAGATCGCCGAAGATCTCGGTATATCACGACAGGCCGCCCACGATGCGATCCATCGTGGCGTCGATTCTCTTTCGGGATACGAAGAGAAACTGAAACTGGTGGAACGCTTCGCACAGCAGAAAAAGATGATCAACAGTGCTTTAACCGCACTGGAAGAACATAATGAGAAGAAGGCAAAAGAACTGCTTTCTACATTAGTTGAGGAACTGTAAGAAGAATGTTTGAAAGTTTATCGACAAAACTTCAGAATATCACCGCAAAAATGCGCGGAAGTGCACGTGTTACGGAGGCCGACATTAAGGCAATGATGAAGGAGATCCGTATGGCGCTTCTCGAGGCGGACGTTAACTATTCCGTAGTTAAGGAATTCGTCGCGGATATGTCCGAAAAGTGCAAGGGTGCCGATGTCATGAAGAGTCTGACTCCGGGTCAGCAAATCGTTAAGATCGTTCATGAATCACTGATCGAACTTCTTGGCGAGACTTCCAGCAAACTTGCCGTGTCTCCTTCGGGATTCACTGTGATCATGCTTTATGGTCTTCAGGGTGCCGGTAAAACAACGACAGCCGCAAAACTCGGCAATATCTTAAAAAAGAACGGCAAGCGCCCGCTACTGTTATCTGTCGACGTACATCGTCCGGCTGCTGCCAAACAGTTGGAGGTCTTGGCTTCCAAGATCGATGTTCCGTCCTTTATCATGCCGGAAGAAAAAGATCCGATCGTAATCGCTAAGGCCGGTATCGAGCGTGCCAAGTATCTTCTTTGCGATACATTGATTGTTGATACAGCCGGTCGTATGACCGTAGACGAAGAGCTCATGGAAGAGCTCATTAAGATCGGTGATTTCGTTAAACCTCACGAGAAACTTCTTGTTGTTGATGCCATGATCGGTCAGGAAGCTGTTGCTGTTGCGCAGAGCTTCGAAGAGCGTATCGGTCTTGACGGTTTCATCATGACAAAGCTCGATGGTGACGCCAGAGGCGGTGCCGCCCTTTCGATCCGTAAGATGACCGGTAAGCCGATCAAGTATATCTGCGTCGGTGAAAAGATCGAGAATATCGAAGAGTTTTATCCGGACCGTATGGCGGATCGTATCCTCGGCATGGGAGATGTCCTTTCTCTAATCGAAAAAGCACAACAGAATATCGATGAGGAAGAAGCCCAGAAATCCGTCGAAAGAATGCTTAGCAATACTTTCAATATGGATGACCTTCTGTCTCAGTTTGAGCAGATCAAAAAGATGGGTTCCATGAAGGATGTATTGAAGATGATCCCCGGTGCAGCCGGCAAGATCAAAGACGAAGATATCGACGATAAGGTCATCGACACAAATATAGCGATCATAAGATCCATGACGAAGAAAGAGCGTCGTGTCCCGAATATCCTGAACGCCAGCAGAAGAAAGAGGATCGCACAGGGTTCGGGTACAACGGTACAGCAGGTGAATCAGCTGATCCGTCAGTATGAACAGACATCCGAGATGATGAAGAAATTCTCCAAGATGTCGAAAGGTAAGAAAGGCTTCGGCAGGATGCCGGGCATGGGAGGCTTCCCGGGTATGGGTCCCGGTGGTTTCGGCGGGAAAGGCAAGTTCCCGTTTTAAGATTTGATGTTCACGCGAAACTTCGAAAGCCCTCAGTGCTTTTCCCAAAGAAAGCCGGGGGAAGCAGGGGCTGAACGCGAGAATATAAGAAAAGAACATAAATATATTGCTAGGAGGAAAGAAAAATGGCAGTAAAAATTCGTTTGAGAAGAATGGGCGCAAAGAAGGCTCCTTTTTATCGTGTAGTAGTCGCTGACGGACGTTATCCGCGTGACGGCCGCTTCATTGAGGAGATTGGTACTTACAATCCGCTGACTGATCCGGCTGAGATCAAGATCGATAACGAAGCCGCTAAGAAGTGGATCGCTAACGGTGCGCAGCCGACTGATACAGTTCGCGCTCTGCTTAAGAAGTCTGGTGCTATCGAGAAGTAATATCGCTTCGAATACAATAAGGAGGCAAGCAGCACACCTACTTCTATCTACATGCTGCAAATTGTAGAAATGGAATTATTAACTACAATGGCCAAGTCTTTGGTCAACCATCCTGAGGATGTATCCGTAAAGAAATCCGAGAGAGGAAACACTGTTGTTCTCGAGCTCACCGTTAACCCTGACGATATGGGTAAAGTAATCGGTAAGGGCGGCAGAAGAGCACAGGCGATCCGTTCCATCATGAAGGCCAAGTATCTTCGTGAAGGTAAACGTGTCATCGTAGATATTCTCGGATGAAGGATTACCTGATCATAGGAAAACTCGGCGGCGCGCACGGCGTTCGTGGTGAGGTGAAAGTCATTCCTCTCACGGATGATGTGCGCCGTTTTTCTTCATTGAAGAAATGCATGATCCTCGATGAAAAAGAGCACATAAAAGAAAATCGCGAAGTCGAAAAGTCCCGTGTCGATGCTTCCCGTACGCTTGTTAAGTTTAAGGGGATCGATGACAGAGACGAGGTTTCCAAGCTTACGGGCTATTATATCGGTGTATCCAGAGAAGATGCGGTCAAACTTCCGGAAGGAAGATACTTTATCTCGGATCTGATCGGTCTTGTTGTTGTAGATGAATCCCGTGGAGATCTCGGAACGATCAAAGATATTATTAATTCCGGTGCCAGTGACATCATTATCGTCAAAAGAAAGGGCAAGAATGAACTTCTTATCCCGTATCTGAATGCGATCGTTAAGAGTGTTGATCTTTCTTCCGGAAAGATGGACGTCGTTCTGCCTGAGGGGCTATACGAGATATATGAGTGAGGCTTATATGAAGTTTTCGGTTCTGACGCTATTTCCCAAACAGGTAAAGGACTTTCTCAGTGAAAGTATCATCGGCCGTGCGGAAGAAAAGGGGATCTTATCGATCGAGACGGTCGATATTCGGGACTTTTCAGGTAACCGTTACGGAAAAGTGGATGATACACTGTTTGGCGGCGGTACCGGCATGCTCATGCAGTGTGAACCTGTATATCAGGCTTTTTCATCGCTTTATGATGCTGAAAAAGAACTGAAGCCGCACTGTGTATTCATGAGTCCGAAAGGAACTGTGCTTACCCAGGAAAAGGCGAAGGAATTAAGTAAGTACGAGCATCTCGTGATCCTTTGCGGTCACTACGAAGGAATCGACCAGAGAGTTCTCGATGAGATCGTTGATGAGGATCTTTCGATCGGTGATTATGTTCTGACCGGTGGCGAAGTTGCCGCATGTGTCGTAATCGACTGCGTTTCGAGAATGATCGAAGGTGTTCTTCCGAATTCCGAAGCTTATGAAGAAGAATCGCATATGAGCGGTTATCTGGAAGCACCGCAATTTACCAAGCCGAATATCTGGCACGAAAGAAAAGTTCCGGAAGTCATGCTTTCCGGAAATCATGCCAAGATCAAAGAGTGGAAGCGCATCCACGGCCTTTATGATACTTGGAAGCGCCGACCGGATATGCTTTCGAAATTGGATATTTCTTCCGAGGACTGGAAGAAGATCCTTGCAATTGAAAAAGAATAATTCGGAATGTAACAGGGATAGACAAAATGAGAATCGAAATCGAGAACAAGCAGATCGTCGCCAGAAAAAAGCAGGAGTACGAAGATCTGGTCAGTGAAATGGAAGCAAAGGGCCTGGAAGCAAAGCTTGAGAGGATCAGCATCATCACGGCGAATATTTTCGGTGTGCTTGTTTTGATCATTGCCGGTGTGATCGGTTACGGGGCTTTTGTACTGGTAAACGGAAAGGATGAACTTGTTTACGATAAGTTGTTCGGTTTTGTAATTCCTTGGGGATTTCTGTTTTTTGCGGTTGTATATGTGATATCGATTTTTGTTCATGAGTTTATCCACGGATTTTTCTGGCACTTTGCCTGTGAAAAGAAGTGGGACAGTATTGATTTCGGCTTTAATGTAAAGCTTTTAACACCGTACTGCCACTGCCGGGAGGCACTTTCCGTGAAACGCTATTTTTGGGGCTCGATCGCTCCGACACTTTTCCTTGGTGTACTGCCCGTCATTCTCGGTGTTGTTATCCCGAATCTGTTTCTGGTGACATTCGGAGTGATCGGTGTTGTCGGTGGGTGTGGCGATATCATGGTCATTTGGACACTTAGAAAGCATAAAGATTGCCAGCTTTTCGATCACCCGCATGAGGTCGGATACGCCTATTTCGTACCGAAAAAGGCGAGTGAGGCAGAAAAATACTGAAATATGAGTGCTTTTCTCAAAGAAAATACTTGCATATAAAAATCCGTTATGATATCATTTAACGGCTAAAAGGGATGGTCCGCTGCGTGATCCCGCATGAACATCTATCGGAAGAGGAGGAAACAAAGATGGATTTAGTTAAAGCAGTCGAGCAGGATAATCTGCGTAATAGCTATTCCGAGGTCGAGATCGGTGATCTTGTAAAAGCACACCTGAAGATCAAGGAAGGTTCCCGTGAGCGTATCCAGGTATTTGAAGGCTATGTGATTGCACGTAAAGGCGGCGGTCTTTCTGAGACCATGACAATTCGCCGTCTCTCCTATGGCGTAGGTGTTGAGCGTGTTTTGCCCGTTCATTCTCCTAACATTGATAAGATTGAGATCGTCCGTAAGGGCCGTGTAAGAAGAGCGAAGCTTTATTACCTGCGTGGTCGCGTTGGTAAGGCAGCCAGAATCACTGAGAAACTTTCTAAGAAGTGATTTGAGTTATCTACTAAGTAAAATTAAGGCAGTTTCCATTTGGGAACTGCCTCTTTTATAGTGCGGAGATTATAAAATCAAAAGAGCCGGCGTGATCAGTGCATTTCCGAAATTATAAGTATTGTTATAATATCCGAACCGACGAGGCTGCTATTTCGATACTGCTTGTATCCGGATACAGAGAAGATGCCAAATGATCTGCTGTGGTATAATCTTTGTGATTGATCTATAAGTATAAAAGAGGTAGAAATGAGCGAAAAGAACTCAAACATCAACTGGTTTCCCGGTCATATGCGTAAAGCATTAAATGAGGTCTCCGAGAAACTGAAGTATGTAGACATTGTATTTGAAACGGTCGATGCCAGAATTCCAATCTCCAGCCGGAATCCGGAACTGGACTCGCTTGTTTCTAAAAAACCACGTATCGTCGTTCTCAATAAGGCAGATCTGGCAGATGAAAAAGTAACTTTAGACTGGCTTTCGTTCTATATAGAAAAAGGGATACGTGCGATTGCTATTGATGCCTCTCATAAAAAAGGGCTGGACAAGCTTCGTGCGATGGCAGTGGACGCCTGTTCTGATGTGCTCGCGAAATCTGAGGCAAAGGGCAGAATCGGCCGTCCGGTACGTGCCATGGTCGTCGGTGTCCCGAATTCCGGAAAATCCACGCTGATCAATGGTCTTTGTAACAGAAAGATTGCTGTTACCGGAGATATGCCCGGTGTTACACGCGATTTCAAATGGGCGAGAACAGATGGGCAGTTGGAACTTATGGATATGCCGGGTGTGCTCTGGCCGAGGCTTGGAACTCCTAGAAATCAGCTTGTACTCACATTGACCGGTGCTGTAAAAGTTGAAGTCGTTGATGTTGTTGACGTCGCTTTTGCCGGTATGAAATTAATCGAGAATCTCTATCCGAATGATTTTTATGCCAGATATAAGCTTTCCCCGTATGGTTCAGAAGATTATATCGAAGATGATTTTGAAAGATTTGAAGAAGCTGCAAGACACATGGGTTGCATTCTTTCCGGCGGAAGAATTAATGATGAGCGGTTCGCGAAACTATTGATCGACGATTTCAGGAGCACCCGTATCGCCAGGATCTCCCTGGAGACTCCGAACCGGTCGGATTTAGGAGATTGATATGACACGTGAAGAGAAATTAGTAGAGAAATTCGAGTTAATGTCTGCATTTGAAAAAGAATGTGAAGAAGAAGGTATGCCTTGCTGCTGCGGCATTGACGAGGCGGGAAGAGGCCCCCTCGCCGGACCTGTCGTCGCTGCTGCCTGCATCCTTGATCCTGAAAAACCGATCTACGGACTGGATGACTCTAAGAAACTATCTCCCAAGAGAAGAGACGCCCTTTATGATGAGATCGTAGCAAATGCAAAAGCTTTCTGCGTGATCCGCGTAGAGCCGAAAGAGATCGATGAGGTCAACATCTTAAATGCGACGAAGAACGCTATGCGTGCCTGTGTAAAAGGACTTGCGATCAAGCCGGATGTGCTTCTGATTGATGCCGTAAAACTGGAAGGTACCGGTATTCCTGTTAAGGCGATCATTAAAGGCGATGCAAAATCGAATTCCATCGCAGCGGCTTCGATTCTGGCAAAAGTTTCCCGAGACCGCATCATGGAAGAATACGATAAAGAGTATCCGGGATATGGGTTTGCCCAGCATAAGGGCTACGGCACTGTAGCTCATTATGCAGCGATCCGTGAGCTTGGGATCTCTCCGATTCATCGGTTGAGTTTTCTTAAGAAAATGCACTAATTCGATGAAATTATTTTTCCGCCACTTCGCCTCGACCGTTGGCCTGCAGAGGCGATCTTCAATAAATTTCTTCGAAATGGATCGTTCCGCAAGAAAGGCAAAGCGATGACTCGGAATCAGGAGATTGGTAAAGCGTCTGAAGATTATGTTGCTAAGTATCTGGAACAGCGCGGTTCTAAGATCCTGGCCCGTAATTTTGCGGTCCATAATGTCGGTGAGATCGATATTATCTGTGAGTATAAAGGGGAGATCCTGGTCATTGAGGTGAAGTCTCGAGACAGCCGGGAGCGATATGGAACACCCCAGGAGGCTGTAACAAGGTCTAAACAGCAAAAGATCATGCGTACGGCTTTGGAGTTCTGTAAAGAGAACAGGATCGATCTGGATAGAGTATCTTACTTTGTAGCAGGTGTGATCCACGATATATCAGGGAATATACTTGATGTGCAGTTTACACCGTTTTTTGACTAAATAGTTATAATATATTCATAAATCGAAGAAAGAATGAATCATGTGGAGCGATTCCGCAAACGCAATGCGCCGACGACCGGCGTCGATTATTCTATTCATTATTCTATATATGCTCGTTAAAATGTCATGCCAAACACGTGATATTGGGCTTCTTTTGTTTATTTCGGCGAATTTGTCCGATCGTTCTGCAAGTTGCTTGTCAAATACTTTCATTTATACCATAATATACAAGGTTTAAAGCGCGAAAGGTTTTGTGAAAATGCAAGACTGTGGAAATCAAAATTCTTTTCAAGTGCTTTTAGAGCAAAATTATAAGTGCCGGCAAGGAGGCCAATGTCATGAAGACTTATCTTGAACTGAGTAAAGCAGAGTTGAAAGATACTCTCAAGATCTTGGAGATGCGTTACAACGAATTGAAATCCCGAAATCTTACTCTGGATATGACGAGAGGTAAGCCGAGTCCGGATCAGCTGGATATCGCAAATGAGATGCCGACCTTGCTCGATACGAATCATCTTTATGCAGAAGATGGTTCTGACTGCCGTAACTACGGTGTTCCGTTCGGCATTAAAGAGTCCAGAAATCTCTTTGGCGAGATCCTCGGGATCGATCCTGAACTGGTAACTGTCGGCAATAACTCCAGCCTTCAGTTGATGTACGATACTCTTTCCCGTTCTTTGATCTTCGGAGAACTAGGTGGCAAGAAGCCATGGGGACAGATCGAGAACCGTAAGTGGATCTGCCCGGTTCCCGGTTATGACAGACATTTCCTCGTTACCGAGACTCTCGGTTTTGAACTGATCCCGGTTCCGCTGAATAACGACGGTCCGGATATGGATATGCTCGAGAAACTCGTATCTGAGGATGCTTCGATCCTCGGTATGTGGGCGATGCCGCTTTACAGCAATCCGGACGGATATATCTATTCCGAGGAAGTATGTAAGCGTTTGGCTTCCATGAAGACTGCAGCTCCGGATTTCAGGATCCTTTGGGATAATGCTTATGTGGTCCACCACCTTTACGATGATCCGAATAAGCAGGGAACACTTCCGGATATCCTGAAGCTTTGCCGTGATGCAGGAAACCCGAACCGTGTTTATGAATTCGCTTCGACCAGTAAGATCTCTTTTGCCGGCTCCGGTATCGCTTGCATGGCAGCAAACGAAGAAAATACAACTCGTGCGAGAAAGTATCTGGGTGTTCAGTCTATCGGACCGAACAAGATCATTCAGCTGATGCATGCGAAGTATCTCCCGAATCTTGAGGCTGTGAAGAAGGTTATGTCCAAGCAGGCTGATATTCTTCGTCCGAAGTTTGAGATGGTCTTACAGACGCTTTCCGATGAGTTCATGGGAAGCGGTATCGCGCACTGGAATTCTCCGCTGGGCGGTTATTTCGTATCTGTTTATCTTCTGAATGGTACGGCAAAGGAGACGGTTCGTCTGGCAAAAGAGTGCGGTGTTGCATTTACTCCTGCCGGCGCGACATATCCTTATAAGAAGGATCCGAATGACAGCAACCTTCGTATCGCTCCGAGCTTCCCGAAGGTTGAAGATATCGAAACAGCCGTTACAGTTTTCGCCGTTTGTGCTAAACTAGCAGCTGTAAGAAAACTTTTGGAGGAGTAATACATGAAGGATATCTACGAAAGTCCGCTGAATTCCCGTTATTCCAGTAAGGAAATGAAGGCGATCTTCTCGCCGGATCATAAGTTTAAGACTTGGAGACAGCTTTGGATCTATCTTGCTTCCTGTGAAAAAGAACTCGGATTGAATATTACCGATGAGCAGATTGCCGAGCTCGAGGCATCTAAAGACGATATCAACTATGATGTAGCGGCAAGAGAAGAAAAACTTGTCCGTCATGACGTTATGGCGCATGTACATGCATACGGCGAACAGTGCCCGAAGGCAAAGGGAATCATCCACTTAGGTGCGACCTCTTGCTATGTTGGCGATAATACAGATATTCTTTTGATGCGTGAGGCTTTGATCCTGACTAGAAAGAGACTTCTTGCAGTCATCGAAAAGCTCGCAAAGTTTGCTGACGAATATAAGGAGATGCCGACTCTCGGATTTACACACTTCCAGCCGGCACAGCTCGTAACTGTCGGTAAACGTGCGACTTTGTGGCTTCAGGACCTTCTGATCGATCTTGATGAACTGGATTACACACTTTCCTGTCTGAAGCCTCTTGGCTGCAAGGGGACGACAGGTACTCAGGCAAGTTTCCTGGATCTTTTCCAGGGTGACCACGAAAAGGTAGAAAAGCTCGATCAGATGATAGCTGAGAAGATGGGCTTTGAGTCGTCCATCTCTGTTTCCGGTCAGACATATACCAGAAAACTCGACGCGAAAGTCCTGAATACTCTTTCCGGTATCGCAACTTCTGCTCATAAGTTCAGTAACGATATTCGTCTTCTGCAGCATCTGAAGGAGATCGAGGAGCCTTTCGAAAAGACACAGATCGGTTCTTCTGCGATGGCATATAAGAGAAACCCGATGAGATCCGAGCGTATTTGCTCGCTGTCCCGTTATGTGATCTCTGCGGCGCTGAATCCGGCCATGACCGCTTCCGAACAGTGGTTCGAGAGAACACTCGATGACTCTGCCAATAAGCGTATTTCCGTACCGGAAGCTTTCCTTGCAGTTGACGCGATCCTGAGCATCTACCTTAATGTCGCTTCAGGACTTGTCGTTTATCCGAAGATGATCCATAACCACATCATGAACGAATTGCCTTTCATGGCCACGGAAAACATCATGATGGAAGCCGTTAAGCGCGGCGGTGACCGTCAGGAGCTTCACGAGAAGATCCGTGTTCATTCCATGGCTGCCGGTAAAGTAGTTAAGGAAGAAGGTCTTCCGAATGACCTCCTGACACGTATTGCTGATGATCCTGCTTTCGGACTGGATAAGGATTCACTGGATACACTTTTGGATCCGAAGCTCTATATCGGCCGTTGCCCGGAACAGGTCACATCTTTTCTCAAGAACGACGTCGAGCCGGTCCTTCGTATGTACGCTTGTGAGCTCGATATGGAAGAGCCGGAACTGAACGTTTGATCCTTCTTTTCAATTGATTATATGTAAGGACAGAATATGAGCATTTATTTTGACAATAGTGCAACCACGAAGCCACTTCCCGAAGTGGCTCGTTTGGTTTATGAAACATTGATCGGAGAAGAGTCTTTCGGCAATCCCGGATCTCTTCACCGTCTTGGCGTCCTGGCCGAAAAAAACCTAAACGACAGCCTCGATAAGATCAGTAAACTCCTTTCCTGTAAAAGGGAAGAACTCTATTTCACGTCCTGTGGTTCCGAATCCGTAAATACTTCGATCCTCGGATATATGCATCTGAATCCGAGAGCAGGCAAGAAGGTTATCTCGACAAGAACGGAGCACAAGGCTTCCTTGGAATCGCTTGAAAGGCTCGCAAAAGAGGGTTATGAGATCTGCTATCTGCCTGTCGATAAAGACGGAAAACCGGTTCTTCAGGCTCTTTCTGATGCAATTGATGAGAATACGGCACTTCTTACTTTTACTCATGTAAACAATGAGACCGGATCGATCCTGCCTTTACAGGAGATCATCGAGATCCGAAACAAGAAAAACAGAAACACCAGGATCCATCTGGACTGCGTCCAGTCATTGGGGAAACTTCCGATCCAGCTTTCTCGCATGGGAGTCGATATGGCGTCGTTTTCTGGACATAAGATCCATGCGTTAAAAGGATCCGGGCTTCTTTTTATCAAGTCCGGCGTGCGTGTCGCTCCTTTGATCCTCGGAGGCGGCCAGCAGAGAGGTATGAGATCCGGAACGCAGAGCCCTTATCTGGCAAGTGCTTTTGCCTTGGCTTTGGAAAAAGCACTTGAGGATCTGGATGGAAATCTTACGAGAATGACGGCTCTTCGAGATGAGTTTGCTTCTTGTCTGAAAACACTTGGTGCCGAGATCCTTTCTCCATCGGATGCGCTCCCTTATGTACTGAATGTTTCCTTCCCGTCTTTTCAGTCGGAAACCATGTTACACTGTTTAGAGGAAAAAGAGATCTTTGTATCGACGGTTTCGGCATGTTCTTCGAAAACGAAGCAGGTGAGTTATGTTTTGACCGAGATGGGCATCCGCAGAGAAATCGCTTCAAATGCCGTAAGATTCAGTTTCTCGCGATTTAATACAAAAGAAGAACTGGATCAGACGATCGAATCGATACGAGAGATCTACGACAGATATAAGGTCTGATCAGATAAGGAGTTATAATCATGAGTAATTCTTATAGAACCATCATTCTGGCAAGAATGGGCGAGATTGCGCTTAAGGGCTTAAATCGCGGTAAATTCGAAAGACAGCTGATCGATAATCTCAGATGGCGGCTGAAAGAGTTTGGTGCTTTTACCATCGGACAGAGTCAGTCCCGAATCTGGATCGAGCCGAAAGATTCAAATCCGGAGATCCTTGAAGATAAAGAAACCGCCAATTCTGTCCTTCGTGCAGTCACGCAGGTCTTCGGTCTGGTTTCTGCAAGCCTTGTCTGGAAGTTCGACGGGGATATGGAATCGATTAAAGAGCATGCGATCATGCTTACAAATGAGATCCTTTCGGAGCATGACTATAAGACGTTTAAGGTCGAGAGCAAAAGAGGAGATAAGCGTTTCCCGCTGGCTTCTCCGGAGATCTGTGCCGATGTCGGTGAGGCGGTCCTGATTGCATATCCGGAGCTTTTGGTCGATGTACATGATCCTGATTTCATCATCTATGTCGAGGTTCGTGAGAACCGGTTCGTATATAGTGAAAAACTCGAAGGCCACAGAGGTCTTCCGGTTGGAACGGCAGGGAAGGGCATGCTCCTTCTTTCCGGCGGTATCGACAGTCCGGTCGCAGGATACATGATGGCTTCCCGAGGCATGCAGCTGGAAGCGATCTATTTCCATTCTTATCCGTACACCAGTGAACGTGCGCTGGAGAAGGTCAAAGATCTTGCTAAGATCGTTTCACAGTATTCCGGAACGATCCTTCTTCATGTCTGCAATTTCACGGATATCCAGCTGGAGCTTTATAAGAACAGTCCTCAGGATATGCTCACGATCACCATGCGCCGGGTTATGTTTGAGATCGCGGAAGAAATGGCCAATAAGCAGGGGTGTAAATGCCTGATCACAGGTGAATCCTTAGGGCAGGTCGCAAGCCAGACGATCGAAGCGATCCAGATTACCAACGAAGTTGTTAAGACCATGCCGGTATTCCGTCCGCTGATCGGGACGGATAAGGAAGAGACATGCAACATTTCCCGCCGTATCGGTGCTTTTGAAACATCGATCCTTCCTTATGAAGACTGTTGCACGGTCTTCGTGGCCAAGCATCCAAAGACACATCCGCAGAAAAAGCACATTATCGAGGCGGAAGAAAAGCTCGATATTCCTGCTCTTGTGAAACAGGGTGTCGAGGGCATTACGACTTATAAGATAGAGCGCGCTGCGAAGTGAAGATTCGAATAGATAAAACCTTGAAGTTTATGCAAGTTGAGACTTTACGGAAGAGGATTATTTGATTATCATATTAGAGTAATTTTGTATCACATTGTTGGAGGTATCCCATGTTTGAACATATTAAAGCAGAAGATCCTGAGGTATTTCAGGCGATTACGCAGGAAGTTGAGCGTCAGCGCAATAAGATCGAGCTGATCGCATCTGAGAACTTCGTCACCGAGGCTGTTCTTGAGGCAGCAGGTTCCCCGCTTACTAATAAGTATGCTGAAGGTTATCCGGGAAAGAGATACTACGGCGGATGCGAATATGTCGACATCGTGGAGTCCCTGGCTATCGAAAGAGCGAAGAAGCTCTTCGGCGCAGAGCATGTAAATGTTCAGCCGCACTCCGGCGCTCAGGCAAACACAGCCGTTTATTTTTCTATCCTTGAGCCGGGCGATAAGATCCTCGGTATGGACCTTTCTCATGGCGGACACCTCACACACGGTATGAAACTCAATGTTTCCGGTCGCACATATCAGTCTGAGTTCTATCAGGTAGATCCGGAGACACAGACTCTTAATTATGATAAGATCCTCGAGATCGCTAAGGAAGTTAAGCCGAAGGTCATCGTTGCCGGTGCTTCCGCTTATCCGAGAATCATCGACTTTAAGAAGTTCCGTGAGATCGCTGATGCTGTCGGCGCATACCTCTTTGTAGATATGGCTCACATCGCAGGCCTGGTAGCTGCAGGACTTCACCCGAATCCGGTACCTTATGCCGACTTCGTTACTACCACAACACATAAGACCCTCCGCGGACCGCGCGGCGGTATCATCATGTGCAAGGAAGAATATGCGAAGAAGGTCGACTCCGCAGTATTCCCCGGCCAGCAGGGCGGACCGTTGATGCACATCATCGCTGCTAAGGCTGTTGCGTTTAAAGAAGCTCTTTCTGATGAGTTCCGTGCTTATCAGGGAAGAATCATCAAAAATGCAGCAGCACTTGCTGACGGACTGATGAAGAGAGGCGTTAACCTCGTTTCCGGCGGTACGGAGAACCACCTGATGCTGATCGATCTTCGTGGTACAGGTGTTACAGGTAAAGAACTGCAACTGCGTCTGGATGATGTAAACATCACGGCAAATAAGAACACGATTCCTTTCGATCCGGAAAAGCCGTTCGTAACATCCGGTGTACGTGTTGGTACAGCTGCTGTTTCAGCTCGTGGAATGAAAGAAGAAGACATGGATGTTATCGCTGACTGTATCGCGAAGTCGATCTTCTCCTTTGAAGAATCCAAGGAAGACATTAAGGCTGCAGTTGCCGGCCTGACATCTAAGTATCCGCTTTATCCGGATATGAAGTACTGATACTCTTTCCGAAAGATGCGGGAAATCGCTCGGAAAGATAATGAGGAACGATAAAATGGGCGTCAATGAGGAATACAAAAAGAGAGAACCTTTGGCATTCCGCATGGCGCCTCGTTCTTTGTCCGAATATATCGGTCAGGAGCATGTCCTGGGGGAAGGTAAGATGCTAAGAAGGATGATCGAGGCAGACCGTCTGTCGTCGATCATCCTTTTCGGCCCTCCGGGCACCGGTAAAACGGCGCTTGCCCGTCTGATTGCTCATACTACATCTGCAAAATTCGAACGCATCAATGCCGTTACTGCAGGTGTCGGTGACATCAAGCGTATCGTGGAAGATGCAAAGAATCCGATTTTGACTCCGAATGGAAGGGTAGTGCTTTTCGTAGATGAGATCCATCGGTTCAATAAGATGCAGCAGGATGCGCTTCTTCCTCATGTCGAAGACGGTACGGTCATTCTTATAGGCGCGACTACCGAGAATCCTTTCTTTGAAGTGAATAAAGCGCTCATCTCGCGTTCGACCGTGCTTTCTCTGAAGCCGCTTACTGATGAGAATATCATTACGATCTTAAAACAGGCGTTGAATGATAAGGAACGAGGTCTCGGAAACGAACCGATCAATATTTCAGAGCGTACGCTTGCTTATATTGCCGATCTTTGTAACGGTGATGCGCGTATTGCCCTTCGTTCTTTGGAACTTGCCTATATCACGACCCCTCCGGATGAGAAGGGAACCATTACGATCGATGAGGAGATCATGCAGGACTGCATGCAGAAGAGGTCCCTTGCGTTTGATACTGACGGTGAGAGTCATTATGATAATATCTCCGCCATGATCAAATCCATGCGCGGAAGTGACCCGGATGCGGCGATCTTTTATCTTGCAAGGGCTCTTCATAGTGGAGAAGATATTGAATTTCTTGCCAGACGTATTCTGATCTGTTCTTCTGAAGATGTCGGTATGGCGAACCCGAATGCGATCCTTGTGGCAATGGCTGCTTATCAGGGGGTAATGGCCGTCGGTATGCCCGAGGCACGGATCCTTCTTGCGGAAGCGGTCGTTACCGTTGCCACCAGTCCGAAATCCAATAGTGCTTATATGGCGATCGACAAAGCACTTGCCGACGTGGCCAATAAGCGTACCGGTGAAGTTCCCATGCATCTACGTAATGCTCCGGCAAAAGGAATGCTCGATATGGGATATTCTGTCGGATATAAGTACGCTCATGATTTCCCGGAACACTATGTGGATATGCAGTTCCTGCCGGATGAGATGGTCGGCACGAAGTATTATGAGCCCGGAACTTTGGGCTATGAAAATCAGATCCGTAAGTGGATGGATCATCTCAAAAACGGAACTTCGTTAAAAAAACCGGATACTCCGTCTGAGAAAAATACTGACGATAAGTAACAAATAATTCGAAAAACATCTGCTTATTTCTGTGTAATTGCGCATTGAACTATTCAAACCGAAAGAATATAATCTAACCCAGTTAGCAATTTAAGGTGGTACTATGGCAAAAGAGCAGGAAGTACTCAGTTTACTTAATGAGTTTCATAACATTCAGCCTCTGTCATTCCTTCAACATATCGATATGACGTCGATGGGTATCGGAAATGTCCTGGGTTATCTTTGCGCTTCCGGAAGAGAAGTAACTGCAGGTGAGATCAGTGATTACATGAATGTAAGCACGGCTCGTGTTGCAGTACTTCTTAAGAAAATGTCGGATAAAGATCTGATCAGAAGAAGATCTGATCCCTCCGACAAAAGAAAAGTCATGGTCTCTATCACTGCGAAGGGTATGCAAGCTTTTGATGAAAAGAAAAAGGAGATCCTTCTTTATGCCGGTGCGATCGTCGATCATTTCGGAAAAGAGAAAGTGGAGGACTTTATCGAGTCCTGCAGAAGTATCCGTGAGATCGTAGATCAGGTGGAAAGGGAGGAAAACACAAAAGCAACCCGGAGTAAAAATACTGACGTCTAAAATTTTACCTGAAGAATGGAGACAGAAAAACATGCTAGAGCTAAAAGACATCGTTAAGATCTATCCGGCGGGCGGGAATCCGGTAGATGCATTAAAAGGCATCAATCTTGCTTTCCGTGACAGTGAGTTTGTATCGATTCTCGGTCAGTCCGGATGCGGTAAGACAACCATGCTGAATATCATCGGCGGACTCGACCAGTACACATCCGGTGACCTTATCATCAACGGAAGATCCACAAAAGAGTATAAAGACAGAGATTGGGATACTTACCGAAACCATACGATCGGATTTGTTTTCCAGACTTATAATCTGATCCCACATCAGAATGTTCTCGCCAATGTCGAGATCGCACTTTCTCTTTCCGGTGTCAGTAAAAAGGAGCGTAGAGAGCGTGCTACGGAAGCTTTGAAGAAAGTCGGTCTGGGCGATCAGTTGAAAAAGAAACCGTCTGAAATGTCCGGCGGTCAGATGCAGCGTGTTGCGATTGCCCGCGCTCTTGTTAATAATCCGGATATCATCCTTGCCGATGAGCCGACCGGTGCCCTTGATACGGAAACCAGTGTTCAGGTCATGGATATCCTCAAAGAAATCTCCAAAGACAAACTTGTTATCATGGTTACCCATAACCCTGAACTGGCTGAAAAATATTCCACACGTATCATAAGAATGCTTGACGGTAAGATCACCGGTGATTCAGCTCCTTTTACCGAAGAAGAACAGAAGGAAGCAGATAAGCTCGCAGCAGATGTTGCCGCCATGGATAAAAAGACAAAAAAAGAGTCTTCCGAAAAGAAACCTTCCATGTCTTTCTTCACATCTTTTTCGCTTTCTTTGAAGAACCTGTTTACGAAAAAGGGAAGAACGATCCTGACTTCATTTGCAGGATCGATCGGTATTATCGGCATAGCGTTGATCTATTCGGTATCTCAGGGTACACACAACTTTATTGATGATATACAAGAAGATACGATCTCTGCTTATCCTCTTGAGATACAGGCGCAGACCGTTGATCTCAGCACTCTTTTGAATGCTTTTGCCGGGAATGAAGAACAGACAACCGTTCACGAAAAAGATGCCGTATATCAGAAATACAGGATCTACGATATGATGAATTCTCTCATCGCCGTGGAAACTCAGGAAAACGATCTTTCTTCATTCAAAAAATACATAGAAGATGAGCGTTCGAAAGGTGACAGTAAATTTGCCAATGCTGTTTCCGGTATCCAGTACGGTTATGATCTTAACCTTGCTATCTACACAAGAAATATTGAAGGCAAGATCATTCATTCTGATACGAATGATCTGATGTCTGCATTGCTCGGTGAATACACTAAGGCAATTTACAATATCGATATGTCCGGCATGTCTACGCAGAATTCCCAGTCAGCTCAGCTGATGGGAAGCTCGATGACTCTTTGGAGCGAACTTCTTCCGGGCAATAACGGTGAGCCCACAAACCCCGTTACACACAAGCAGTACGATATTGTATATGGACGCTGGCCGGAACAGTACAATGAGATCGTTCTTTTCCTGGATGAGAATAACGAACTTAACGACTATACTCTTTATGCTCTTGGTCTGAAGACCGAACAGGAGATCACGGAAATGATGCAGAGAGCGATGAATAAGCAGCCGCTTGAATTATCTGATAAACACTGGTCTTATCAGGAGATCTGTGACCTCGAGTTCCGTTCGGTACTTCCCAGTGATTGCTGGAACTATGACCCGACAACAGGACTTTATGTCGATCTTCGTCAGTCCGATCAGGGTCTTCAGTACCTCTATGAAAATGGATTGACTCTCAAAGTTGTAGGTATCGTCCGTCCGAATGAAGATGCCGTTTCCACGTCTCACCACGGTACGATCGGGTACACGCATATGCTGACGGAGTATATTATCAACGAGAGTAAGGGTTCCGATGTGATCGCAGCCCAGCTGGAGAGCCCGAATATCGATGTTACATGCGGACTTCCATTTAAAGAGGAAACAGCTGCAGTATCTGTCGAAGATAAAGCCGCTTACTTCAGAGATTTTATAACCAAGCTTGATGATCAGGGAAAAGCTGATCTTTATGTAAAAGTAATGAGCATCCCGACGGAATCAAGTATCCAGGATTATGTTGACCTTACTCTTTCCCAGCTCGACCGTGCGACGATGGAAGCCATGATGCTGGAGCAGATGACTACGGAAATGGGTATGGATGAGGCGACTGTAAATGGCTACATGGCCCAGATGTCCGATGATGACATGAAGCAGGCTTTTGCCAATGGCATTCGTGAACAGTACCTTGCCGAGTATGCAGCTAAGATGGAACAGGAACTTGCGACAAAGACTCCTTCCGAGCTTGCCGCGGCTCTGGATCAGAATATGGATAGATTCAGTGATGAAGAATGTGCCGGTTTCTATGACAATACGCTGGAGTTCTCTGCTTTCACATATGATTACAATCTGATCCGTCTGGGTGGACTGGATCTTGATAAGCCGTCTGCCATCCGACTTTATGCGAACTCTTTTGAAAATAAAGATACCATTGTAGACAGTATCGACGAGTATAACGAGTCCGTTCCGGAACTTCAGAAGATCAAATACACTGATTACGTCGGTATCTTGATGTCTTCAGTAACGACGATCATCGATGCGATCACATACGTCCTTATTGCTTTTGTTGCTGTATCCCTTGTTGTATCCTCGATTATGATCGGTGTTATCACATTGATCTCGGTTCAGGAAAGAACAAAGGAGATTGGTATCCTGCGTTCTCTCGGTGCTTCCAAGAAAAATGTTTCCAGTATGTTTAATGCCGAGACGATCATTATCGGATTCACATCAGGCTTGCTTGGCGTATTGGTCACGTATCTGCTATTGATCCCGATCAACATCATTATTCATAAGCTGACGGGTCTTAATAATCTTACCGGGGTACTGCCGGTCCCGACAGCGATCATCCTGATCATCATCAGTATGCTTCTGACTCTGATCGCCGGTATCATCCCGTCCAGATCTGCATCGAAGAAGGATCCTGTTGTGGCTCTTCGTACGGAATGATTCAGCGGAATCATCAATTAAAGAATGCAACGGGTTTTCCGTGCCGTCTTTCAGATGGCGCGGAAAACTTTTTTCATGCCCGTTTATTAAGTTATAATAAAACTATCAATGATTCGAGTCAGGAGATCGTATGGAACGCGTTTATCTGGACAATGCCGCAACGACTAAGATCCGACCGGAAGTTTTGGATGTGATGGTAAGAGCTTATTCGGAGTTCGGAAATCCTTCGTCTGTCCATCGTGAAGGACAGCATGCGAAAAAGGCAATCGAAGAGGCACGCGACATCATCGCTTTTCAACTGAACTGCGATCCGTCAGAGATCGTTTTCACTTCAGGCGGTACCGAGTCTGATAACTGGGCTCTAAAATGCGCAGCAGGAGGACACGTCATTACTTCGAAGATCGAGCACCCGGCCGTCCTCAGATCCTGTGAGATGCTGGAAAAGCACGGTGTAAGAGTTACTTATCTGCCTGTAGATAAGCATGGATTCGTTTCTCCTGATTCTTTGGAAAAAGCACTTACACCGGATACTTCTTTGGTTTCGATCATGATGGCCAATAACGAGATCGGAACGATCGAACCGATCCGTGAACTTTGCGGTATTGCCCATGAACATGGCGTTCTTTTTCATACGGATGCCGTGCAGGCGGTAGGATCTGTTTCCGTGGATATAAGGAACCTCGGGGTCGATCTTCTTTCGTTTTCAGCACATAAGTTTTACGGGCCGAAAGGTATCGGCGGTCTTTACTTGAAGAAGGGGACTGAGATCTCTTCCTTTTTGAACGGCGGATCACAGGAGTTCCATATGCGTGCGGGAACACAGAACGTGCAGGGGATCCTCGGTATGGCTGAAGCGCTCCGATTAGCAGTAGATGAGCAAGAAGAGTCTATTTCGCACATTTCCTTCCTGCGGGATCTTTTGAAAAAGACACTTATCGAAAAGATCCCTCAAGTGCTTTTCCATGGGGATGAATCATCGGCTCATCCCGGTATCGTTAATCTTTATGTTCCGGGGATGGACGGGGAGAAGACCTTATTACTTTTGGATGTGAAAGGCTTTGCCTGTTCTGGCGGAGCTGCTTGCTCATCCAAGGACAGTTCTGTTTCACACGTTCTTACAGCGATCGGCGCAGCCGATGAAGAAGCGAAGAATTCACTTCGCATAAGCATGGGAGTCTTTAACAAAGTGGAAGATATCTTTTCTTTTGTATCCGCTTTCTCCTCTGTTTTGAATTCCTGACGGATTGAATCGACTGAATATAACCGGATATCCATGTAACTGCCTTTGCGATGATATAATAAGAATGAAGAATATAGTTTTGAGGAGATGCATGATATGAGAACGATCACACTTGGAAAAACAGGAATCTCAGTACCTCAGAATTCTTTTGGCGCACTTCCGATCCAACGCGTCGATCAGGATACGGCCGTAAAACTTCTTCGAAGAGCCTATGACGGCGGAATGAGGTTTTTTGACACCGCAAGAGCATATACCGATAGTGAAATAAAGGTGGGCGCTGCCTTTGACGGGATGCGTGATAAAGTCTTTATCGCATCAAAAACTCAGGCGAAGGATCCGGAACAATTCTGGAAGGATCTTGAAACAACTCTTTCCAATCTTCGTACCGATTATCTCGATATCTACCAGTTCCATTGTGCAAATAAGTGTTACCGACCGGGGGACGGGACCGGTATGTATGAGGCGATGCTGGAAGCAAAAAAACAGGGGAAAATACGGCATATCGGTATCACAGCCCATCTGATCGGTATCGCGGAAGAGATCGTTTCCTCCGGTCTTTATGAGACACTTCAGTTTCCTTTTTCCTACCTTGCCTCCGAACGCGATATCGCTTTGGTAAAAGCATGTAATGAAGCGGATATTGGTTTTATCGCCATGAAAGGCCTGGCCGGCGGTCTTCTTACTGACAGCCGTGCATGTATGGCATTTATGAGTGAATACAATGTTCTTCCGATCTGGGGGATCCAGAGAGAAGAGGAACTGGATCAGTGGCTTTCTTTCTTTACCGAGTCTTATGAAATGACGGATGAGATCAAGAAGTTTATCGAAAAAGACAAATTGAACCTTCAGGGTGATTTTTGCCGTGGATGCGGATATTGCATGCCATGTACCGTCGATATCCAGATCAACCAGTGTGCGCGAATGTCCCAATTGATCCGTCGTTCTCCGTCAGCCAACTTTAAAGGTGAATTCTGGCAGGGTGAAATGGCAAAGATCGAAAACTGCGTAGATTGCGGCATCTGTATGACAAAATGCCCGTATGGACTGGACACTCCGAATCTTCTTCGTAAAAACTTTGCAGATTATAAGAAGATCATCAGCGGGGAGATCGAAGTTTAGATCAAAGGTTCTCCATAACGCTTTCTTGCGACATAGTATGAGTTCTCGGTAAATCCGAACGATCTAAGATACTCGGAAACTTCCTTAAAGTGTATACAAAGTGTGTCGATGCTGTGGGAATCCGATCCGAGAGAGATGTTTCTTCCGCCGAGTTCATAGTAACGTTTCAGGATCTCGGGATCCGGAAGTGCGTCTTCCAGACCTTTTTTTTGCATTTTATCAAAAGATTTCGTATTGATCTCCAGACACTTATCCTTTTTTACGATTGCCGATAAGAAACGTTCAAAGCTTTCGGGACACTGACAATACTTGATCTGAGGCTTTTCATAGGGTGCATAACGGTTGATATAGTCATAGTGACCGACGATATCGAAGTTGTTACAACCCTCGACCAGATCTGCCATCTCTTCGATATAACGGGTATAAACCGTTACCATCGGCTCTTCGTAGCCGTCACGGAAGAAATAAGGGTCTTTTCCTTTATAGAGATGATTGGACATGATGACGCTGTCAAACGGGTATTTTGCGATCATATCATCGTAAAAAGTACATAGATGCTTCTGATAACCAAGTTCGATCCCTCTATAAAGCGGAAGATCTCCTGCATATTCGATCCAGGATTTGGATTCTTCAAAGAAATCCGGGATATCAAAGATCTGGGAGACACCGATGTCGTGAGGATAGTCACCCTCATAGTGTTCGGTTACTGCAACACCGTTCATGCCAAGTACTTTGCAAGCATCGATAAGCTCTTTGGCAGACATCTTTGCGTCTGAACTGAAGTGATTCGTGTGATTATGGTTATCTGTATACATAAATACCTCAATTTCTAAGTGGTCAGTCGAGTTTGCCACGACATTATGGTATCATATATTCGTATTTTTGTTTAATGTTTCTTTCATAGAAGGAGTGATGATATGGCTAAAGAAAAAAAGTCTGAAAAAGAACTGAAAGAGAAGAAGACCAAGGTCTCCAAGAAAGAGAAAAAGGAGCTTTTCGCAGAGTATCCGAACCTTTGGGAAGTACGTTCCCGGGATGACATCGACCACACCATGGCTTTTGCCGAGGAGTATATGGCATTCCTCGATATCTCTAAGACCGAGCGTGAGTTCGTGAAAAATGCCGTTGAAGCTTTGACGGATAAGGGCTTTGTTGATATCGATACGAAAAAATCACTGAAATCCGGCGATAAAGTTTATTCTTCCATCAAGGGCAAGGGCCTGATGTTTGCTGTCGTCGGTAAGGAAGATATTGTTAAGGGCATGAATATCCTCGGCGCACATATCGACTCTCCGCGTCTGGATCTTAAGCCGAATCCGCTCTACGAAGAAGATGAGCTTGTATTCTTTAAGACCCACTATTATGGCGGTATCAAGAAGTATCAGTGGACGACCATCCCGCTTGCGATCCACGGAGTAGTAATGAAGAAAGACGGCACAAAACTGGAGCTTTGCGTCGGTGAAAAGGATGATGATCCGATCTTCTACATCTCCGACCTGCTGCCGCACCTGGGTTCTGAGCAGATGACTCAGAAAGCCAGCGATTTCATCAAGGGCGAAGACCTCAACGTCATGATCGGCGCCAGCAAGCTCCCGGATGATGATTCTGCGAATGCCTGCAAATACGCGATCCTGAAGCTTCTTAACAGCGAGTATGGTATCGATGAAAAAGATTTTGTCTCTGCCGAGATCGAGATCGTTCCTGCCATGAAGGCTCGAGACGTCGGATTTGACCGCGCACTTATCGCTGCTTACGGTCATGACGACAAAGTCTGTGCTTATCCGGCCCTGATGGCTTTGATGGCGCAGGAAGCTCCGGCAAGAACATGCGTATGCATGCTTTCCGATAAAGAAGAGATCGGATCTTACGGTAATTCCGGTGCGCAGTCCCGCCTTTACGAGAACTTCCTCGTCGAAGTATTTGCCAAGGCGAACGGCGGCTACGACGAACTCGGATACAGAAAGTGCATCGCCAATACCAAGATGCTTTCCACAGATGTTTCTAATGCATTTGATCCGAAATATGCCAATGTTTCCGATAAGAGAAACACCGCTTATCTCAACAAGGGCGTAAAGATGGAGAAGTATACCGGCGCAAGAGGCAAGTCCGGTGCCAGTGACGCGAACAGTGAATTCTTCGCATCCATTCTCCGGATCTTTGCAGAGAACGATATCCCGTGGCAGACCGGCGAGCTTGGTAAGGTCGACGCAGGCGGCGGCGGAACAATCTCTGCTTATCTTGCTAAACTTGGTATGGAAGTTATCGACTGCGGTGTTCCGGTACTTTCGATGCATGCTCCTTATGAAGTCATCAGCAAGATCGATCTGTATTTCACATATCTTGCCTATAAATGCTTTATTGAAAACATAAAATAAGGATACATTCTTTATTCCAAAGAAGAAATGCGTTATAATCCTTGTTCGTAGTATGGTAGGTGTGGTACATGGAGTATCACGAGAAAGAAGGTAAAGTATGATTATTGTTGTAAAACCGGGTGCCAGTGAGTCTCAGGTACATGAGATTATTGACGTTTTGGAAAGAAACGAACTCAAGGCGCATGTCTCCGAAGGTTCCGAGCGTTTGATCATCGGCGTAATCGGTGATAAATCGCGGCTGACTCCCGGTTCTCTTGAAGTTCTCAGCGGCGTTGAGAAGATCGTTCCGATCATGGAGTCGTATAAGCTCGCCAGCCGTCAGTTCCGTCCGGAAGGCACGTCGTTTAACGTAAAAGATGTCACGTTTGGTGGAAAAGAACTCGTCATGATGGCAGGACCTTGTGCTGTCGAAAGTGAAGAGCAGGTAGAAGCTGTCGCTTCCAAGATGGTTGAGTGTGGCGTAAAAGTCCTGCGTGGCGGTGCTTATAAGCCGAGAACCTCTCCTTATGCTTTCCAGGGCCTGGAAAAGGAAGGACTTAAGATCCTCCGCCGTGTAGCTGACCGCTATGGTCTTTTGGTCATCAGTGAGGTTACTTCCGAAAATGATATCGAATATGCATCGAATTACCTGGATATCATCCAGATCGGTGCCAGAAACGCACAGAACTTCCGTCTTTTGTCCGCTGTCGGTAAATCCGGTATTCCGGTCATGCTCAAGCGTGGTATTGCGGAAACGATTGATGAGTGGCTCGGTTCTGCCGAATATATCATGAGTGAAGGTAATTACCACATCATGATGTGCGAGCGCGGTATCAGAACATTTGAAACTGCAACAAGATCCACATTGGATATCAGTGCAGTTCCGGTACTTAAAGGTAAGACGCATCTTCCGGTCATCGTTGATCCGAGTCATGCTGCAGGAAAAGCACAGTATGTACAGCCTTTGGCTCTCGCCGCTGTTGCAGCAGGTGCAGATGGTCTCATTATCGAAGTTCATCCGGATCCGAAACATGCTCTTTCAGATGCAGCTCAGCAGCTTACACCGGAAGCGTATGCAGAACTTGCACTGAGAGTCAAAGAAATGGCAGCGATCGTTAAACGTTCTTATCCGAAGAACTGATCAATCTGAAAAATAGCATTAAGAATGGTTGTCCGTATGGGCAGCCATTTTTTTGTTTTGTTGTTGACCGAATAATTTGCGTTTGATAACATAAAACAGCAAACTTTCTAATATTCTTTTCGGAGGGATTTATGAAAAATTATAAAGTTCTTAACATGCTCCTTCCTCTGAAGTCGGGTATGCTGATGCTGCTACTGTTTTCTAATTCTTAGATTCTGGTGCAGTATTATGTTTAGAGTATATCGATTCATAGTTTTAATTCTTTGTATTGTTTTAATTGCATCTTCTTGCAGTATGAATGTATCAGAAAACAGTACGAGTATTTTGAGTGATAACCAACTCAATTGGTCCCCGTATTATCAGATAGAAAAGCGGGTGTTTGATGATGAGAATATCATAGATGAAGCACTGGTGAGTGATGGCTGCGTATTCCTGCGCTATGAGTGTCAAGAATCATCCCCTAGGTTTTTCTTTTCATATTACGATAATCTGGGTAATTGTAGATCGAATGTAGATGTATGTGAAACAATCGAGAACATTGACAGTGTTGATTTGGTTTATGTTACTCATCGTGGTGATGTTTGCATTTCTGGTCTTTTATACGAGGGGGGTAACGGAGAATATTCTCCTTTCTGTGCCTTTTTCTCTCAAGAAGGTGAATTGAAGAGTACTATTCAACTTGTTTCATCACACATAATATCGCAGTTATTGGATTTGACAGTTCTTGATGACGACACAATTTTATTGACTGCTGATTGTTATGGACAAACTGAATTCATTGCTTTCAATAGTGATGGTTCATCTAAGTATAGCTTTGATTTAGAATTGTCCAATGCGGAGATTATATGTTCAAATGAGAGGATACTTTTATTTGATGTTGGCAATACAGCATTATATGAGGTAATCAATCAAGAAATCGTTAAAGTAAAAGATTGTCCTTCAGATGCATTAGATATATTTGCTTGTGGTGATAAGATTCTTTGGGTTAATAATAATGGATTATTTGAATTAGGTGTGCCTGATCCTGTATTACAATGGGACGATCTGAATTTATCATGTATTCCCAAACGCATCCAAATATGTGATTCCGGAATACTGTACTTTCTTTCTTATTCTATGTATTCTGCCCAATGTACGTTATTTAAACTTGTTCCTTCAAACAAAGATCCATATCCAAACAAGAAAATTATTACTATTGCCGGATGTGATTTGCGTTCTGATCCCTGTCTGATGTATGCACTTGAAACAATGAATGAAGGAAATCCTTCCTGCCATTATGTTTTACGAGATTATTATGATGAGGTTCAAGGTAGTTCTGATCAACCTGTTTCAAAGCGAATCGGGGAAAAGATCCGACTGGAAGTAGCCAGCGGAAAAACTCCGGATATTTATTTCGATAAATATAGAGATCTGGATCTTCGTGATTTTTGTAAAGATGATTATCTGATTGATTTAAACAGTTTTGTATCCGGCCAAGAGGACGAGTTCAATTATGGTGTTTTGACATTGCATCAAGAGACGCCGTATGTTATTTGCACGGATTTTTCAATTAACTGTTTTTCTGCTCTGAACGAAACTATGGAAGGAATTAACGTATGGGATTATAATTCGTTTTATAAAACATTTGCAACATTCGATGACGGATCTTATGCACAAGGTGTCTACACCAGGGAAGATCTGATTTATTCGATGCTATCAATGGATATAAACAAATATGTTAACTATGAAAAAGGCGATTGTGATTTCCATCAGGACTCGTTCAGAAAATTGTTGAAGTGGGTCAATGATTTCGGTGCCAGCGAGCCGTGGATCCATAGTAGTTATCGTGAATTGAGAGATAAAACGATAATGTTGGATTTTGAACAATTTAACGGACTTCGAAACTATCTTTATGAGAAATATGAAACACAAGACATTGTCTGGGTCGGTTATCCCAATGCACCGGGAGAACTTCCTTACTCTGCAAGAAACATATATGCTATATCAGCTTTATCTCCATATGTAGATGAATCATGGGAATTCATTGAATTTGTTTTGTCTGACGAATGCCAGTCTCTTGTTACTGACAATCCTGTTCGAAATAGCGCTTTATATCAGAGGATGGAAGAGGAGTTCAACTCATATGCAGAAGCGAAAACTTCTGTATCCGACGAAAGTAAAGAAGAACTATTCAGAGAATATGATGACATACTACATCAGACGGTAGTATGCGATAATTTTATGAGCACTGAGATCTATGACATTGTTTGTGAAGAAGCAAATCCGTATTTTTATGGAGACAGAAGTCTCGAAGAATGCATCGAGCTAATTGAGACGCGCGTAGAAATCTATATTAATGAGGTGATATAACATGAAAAGATTACCATATTGTATATTATTCGTATTATCAGTTCTTTTTCTGTTTGGCTGCTCTGAAATAAAGGATTCTGCAGGTACTGAGAGCAAAGCTTCAGAAAGCATTGTTTCCGAAGTCAGTTCAGAAGAAAAACCAATCACAACAGAATCATCCGGATCTGTGAAGACCACTGAAGAAACATCCGAATCATCAATATCTGAGAGTTCGGTTGAAGCAGATAATTCAATTTCCGGTATCATCAGATCAAAGTGCTCCGAATGGGGAATTGAAACAACGGAACGTTCCATTGAGGGTGAATCCGATGTAGATGGATATTATTTTTCTGAAGAATCTAATGATATTCTTGAGTTTGAATATATTCATTTTGATAGCAAAAAGGAGGCGCAATCCGCATTTGATACGGCTATAAATGATAGTGAGGTGTTTGGCTATATTGATGAGAAAAGTGAGAATTTTGATAGAGAACCCAGGAAGCAGATCATGCATGGTTATTTCAAATTAGATGATAACTCGCCTGAACAACCTGATTTGTATGTTTTGGTTCAGTATGATCACGAATACTTTTATTTCTATGGTCGAGGGGAGGAACAGATCAAACGAGTGGAGGATCTGTGTTCGGCATTGAATATCGATCTGACCTGATATTTTCAGACTTGCCAAGGTGATTTGTTTATGATACTTTAATTAAGTAATCACTGTGAAGGGGATCAGTAGAGATCTTCCACTTCTTATAGAGAGCCCGGGACGGTGGAAGCCGGGTAGAAGAAAGGTTTTGAACTCGCCCTGGAGTGCGCTTCATTGAAAAGACAGTTAGTAGATGAAGTCGGAGGCTCACCGTTATCAGAGAGCAGGATATCGGAATTTGTTCCCGTATCCGATGAGTGCATCACATAGCTGTGATGAAAAAGAGTGGTACCGCGGAAGTCAGGCTTTCGTCTCTTATTTGAGACGGAAGCCTTTTTGTTTTGACATTTTTGCTTTGTTTAGCAGAAGTAGAGGAGGGAAGAAGATGAATACAGATAAGTATCGAATGCCGGCAATGATTGATTTTCCTGAAAGAACATGGCCTAACAACAAGATCACAAAAGCTCCGATCTGGTGCAGTGTGGATCTTCGTGACGGAAATCAGGCTTTAGAGGTTCCGATGGATCTAAATCAGAAAGTGCAGTTTTTCGATTATCTGGTAAAACTCGGTTTCAAAGAAATCGAAATCGGTTATCCGGCTGCATCTGAAACCGAATTTGAGTTTACACGCTACTTGATCGATAACGACATGATCCCCAAGGATGTTACGGTCCAGGTATTGACCATGGCTCGCGAAGACGTCATCAAAAAAACATTTGATGCCGCCAAGGGTGCAAGATCAGCAATTGTGCATCTTTACAACTCGACATCGAAACTTCAGCGTGAAGTCGTTTTCGGCTTTGATAAAGATCAGTGCAAAGCGCTGGCTGTAAAAGGCGCTCAGATGATCCAGGCAGAGATCGATTCGGATGAAAGCAATACAGACTGGCATCTGGAATATTCACCGGAAAACTTTTCAGAAACAGAGCCTGAGTTTGCAGTTGAGATCATTGATGCTGTTCTGGATGTGTGGAAACCGACACCTGATAATAAAGTCATTATCAATCTTCCGGAAACCGTTGAAATGACGTATCCTAACGTGTTTGCGGATCAGGTGGAGTACTTTGCCACACATACGAAATACAGAGATTCCATCATTATTTCCGTTCATACTCATAATGATCGCGGCACGGGCGTGGCATCTTCTGAAATGGCTTTACTGGCCGGCGCAGACCGTGTAGAAGGAACACTCTTCGGAAACGGTGAAAGAACCGGAAACGCTGATATTGTGACGATTGCAATGAATATGTTCATGCAAGGTGTAGATCCTAAATTGGATTTATCAAACATCGATGATGTTATCGATATGTATGAAGGTTGCACAGGAATGCGCATCGGAGACCGCCAGCCATGGGCCGGAAGGCTTGTATTTACGGCATTTTCGGGCACTCATCAGAATGCGATCCAGAAAGGTATGGAAAATGTCAAAAAAATAAATAATTGGTATGTACCGTATCTGCCGATCGATCCGAAGGATGTCGGAAGAAATTATGATCCAATCATCAGGATAAACAGTCAGTCCGGTAAAAACGGACTGGCATATATCATGGAGCGCAATTATGGATTGCATCTGCCGAAATCCTTCCAGAAAGACTTTATGCAGATCGTAACGGCTGAATCCGAAAACCGTCATAGTGATCTGATGCCACAGGAACTTTTCGAACTGTTCGATGAGGTTTATGTAAATGTAATGACGCCGTATCACATGGTTGGTTATCGTGAAGAATCTCTTGGAGATAAAAAAGCTCACGTTACAGTAAATCTTAAATTCGGTGATCAGATGATTCAGGTCAACGGAGACGGTATCGGTTTACTCGATGCATTCTGTAATGGTATCGAAAAAACTCTCGACATTAAGATCTCAATCAGAATGTATAACGAGCATGCGATCAAGAGCGGATCTGACTCGGCAGCTATTACATATGTACAGATTGCGGATAAGGATGGAAACCTGCATCTCGGAGCAGGCATTTCAAGTTCCGTAACCAAATCATCCCTGAGAGCTGTCGTATGCGCACTAAATAGAATGATCCGTTAAGTACGGATTTATCGTTGAGAAGAAAATAAAACGCTCCTGAGCGGTCATTGAAAAAAATGAAAAAAATCGATCGATGATTGTGCCAACGATGATGGTGATGGTCATAACAACAGGGCGCAAAGGCTTTATGCTGTTGGGCAAAAATAATAAACAGAAACAGAAAGTATAATCTTCGTTCGCTGTTTCCTGAAGGAAAGTCTCCGAAGATTATACTTTTAATATGTAATACTTTTGCGCTAAGGCGTCGAAGATTAGGATAAATCTTTATGTTTGATTGTGAGAGGTTGATATATGAGGATTTATCATATGATTTGATTTGAGAGGTATTTTTTAGTGTATTTCCTCCTCTCAATTAAACAAAACTGCGATTTTGTTTAATTGCAGAATTAATTTTCCAGCCTTCTTTTTTCGTTTCAGGTTTTTCTTACCCCCTTCTCCTTGTGAAAAAAATGGACCAATAATTGATCCATTCTATGTTGCAGATTGTGACGCAGTTGATTCCGATGCACCGGAATTTGATGGGATCGGTGTGACGTTTTGTACGTCCGGAGCGATCGCGTTGTTTCTCGTTTCCGTGGCAAACGGATCACTTTTTGTTAATTCATCTAATTCGTTTACGCCGATCATCTGTTTGTACTCAGAATAATCGACTTTCGGCTTGATCCAGCGATATGTCATGATCAGAACCAGGCAAATGATACATGCGATTAAGATCTTTCTGATGATCAGTAATGCACGCTCTCTTCTGTATTTCTTATCTACATATTCTTTTGTGGTATATCCTACCAGAACATACACCTTTGAAATAGTCTTTCTTTTCGGCATACGTCTGTAATCGGCAATCTTTGTTTTTATGCTGTTTCGGATCACATCCGGAAGATTTTTAAAGAACTGTACCGTGGTGCGGCCGAGGAACGCAAAGAAACCGCCGACAGTATCTAAACTGTCGACCGACATATCCTCGTCTTCTAAAAGGTCTTCTTCTAAGATTTCCTCTTCATTGGCAACGGTATTTTCATAGAGTCTTTCTTCTTCCATGTGTTTGATTATAGCACATTTAGTTTAATCCTTCGGAAGTTTTCCGTCACATACACTTATTTTCTCAAGTTCGCTATTTGTGAGATCGTTTCTTTTTTGGATATCAATGTGATGTTTCAAAACGGTTGCGCCGAGGATCATCAGGATCACTATAGATACGATTATGATCCATTTACCGGCGATGATTAATTTTTTTAAGTATTTCATTGTTGAACCTTTCTTTATCGATTGTCTCAAATATCCTGATTTCAATAATAATTGAATTCGAACAATCGTTTGACAAGAGATTGACGTAATGTTAAGATAACAATAAATATACACGGAGGCAGGAATATGAGCACTTACAAATTTACTAAGAGCAATTTAAGAGAAACTCTTGAGATCATCTACGCTTTTATTGTCAATTTCGTAAAGACCGAAGGTTATCCGCCGTCCGTACGTGAGATCTGCCAGGGTGTCGGGATCCGCTCTACTTCTACGGTTCATGCGCATCTTCACCGTCTCATGGAAGAAGGAAAGATTGAGTATATTCCGGGTAAGCGCCGTGCGATCATGATCAAAGAAACAA
The DNA here is from genome assembly GCA_905235455.1 of uncultured Clostridia bacterium. Classification (GTDB taxonomy): domain Bacteria; phylum Bacillota; class Clostridia; order Saccharofermentanales; family Saccharofermentanaceae; genus Scatonaster. The sequence goes on along the minus strand of CAJOLL010000001.1, from coordinate 55,509 downwards.
ATACTGATGAGGGCTCTTCCGCAGCAAAGAGGATTCCGCTTGTCGGTACGGTTACGGCCGGGGTTCCGATCCTTGCCGAGGAGAATATCGATCACTATATGCCCTTCCCTTCTGAATATTTCAATACTTCGGAGTATTATCTTCTGAAAGTCCGTGGAGACAGCATGATCAATGCGCATATCTGTGACGGCGATTACGTGATCGTGCGCCGCAAGAACATGGCCAATATTAATCAGATCGTTGTTGCACTGATCGGAAACGAAGCTACGGTTAAACGTCTCGTCTATAAAAAAGGTCATGCCGCGCTTCATCCTGAAAATCCGGCATATAGCGACATTCCGTTCGAAGACGATGACTGTAAGATTATCGGTATCGTAGACGGTGTTTTCAGAACAAAAGTCAATTAAACCGCATTGGCGGGGATAAATACTGCAGTTCTTCTTTGCGTGTCACTTCTGGTTTTCGGGATTTCCGGAAGTAAGACACGCATTCCGTTTCTCGGAGCAATGTAGCAGATTGAATGCTTAAAGAGCATGATCTGTGTCATTTCGTTATGAATAATGATCGTGTCTTTGTCATAGCAGTCAATGATCCCTTCGATGACTTCCCCTGTCCGGGTCAGGATCTCAACTGTGATGTAGTCTCTGCGGCATTTGTTCAAGAAATAATCGTGTGCTTTGATCGGGTTCCTTTTCTGTTCTGATATTGCTTCCGGTACCATAAGTTTGTACCTCCTTAGAGTATTCGTGTACAAACTATAACATGTTCAAAAAAAGATATCTGTATGTTATATGCATAATTTTATTCCCGTTTCTTATATTCAGCTCTAAAGATATGAAGCGAAATGATAATCCTTAAGCTCATCCGACGAGATCCAGTTCACATCATCCATATGCCGAAACCAGGTCAGCTGTCTCTTGGCATAGTTTCTTGAATGCTGTTTCAAAAGATCTACGCATTTTTCCAAAGACGATTCGCCTTTAAGATACGGGAAAAACTCCTTATATCCGATGGCCTGCATTGCCGTGCAGTCAGACGGAAATCTCTGTTTATAAAGCCATTCGGCCTCTTCAAGAACACCATCTTTCATCATGATATCAACGCGCTGATCGATCCTTTGGTAAAGCATCTCTCTCGGCCAGTCGATCGCAAAAAGAATGAACGGATACCTGGGTCCGTTTTGCGTCGAAGCTTCGCGGATGTCTTTCGTAGTACCGGAAATCGATTCTAAAAGAGCCAAGGTATGGATCACTCGCTTGGTGTTATTCGGATGGATCTTCTCCTTGCAATCCGGGTCGAGAGCGATAAGACGAGCGTAGATGCCTTCTATTCCCTCTTGCTCGAATTCCCGGCGAAGCGCTTCTTCATTTTGACGGTCGATCGGAGCTCCGGAAAAATCGAAACCTTTCTGAAGCGCCTGCACATACTGCCCTGTTCCACCGCAAAACACGGGCAGAACATTATGGAACAGCAGTTCTTCGATCTTCTCATAAGCGTAATCAAGATAAGCAGCGACATTAAAAGGCTGATCAGGTTCAACGAGATCGATCAGGTGATGCGGCACTTCCCTCTTCTCTTCTTCCGTCGGCTTTGCGGTTCCGACGTTAAGATGACGGTAGATCTGCATGGAGTCGCAGCAACAGATCTCCCCTTTCAGTTCTTTTGCCGCGCGAATAGAGAGTGAAGTCTTACCGCTTGCCGTAGGACCACAGATTACCGGTATCGCATTATACCCAGTCTTTTTAAGTTTTTCCATCCCGGAAGGATCCATTCTGATCACCATTACACGATACGTTTAAACTCTTTTTCAATCTCTTTTTCGGAAAGACGAATCACGATCGGACGGCCGTGCGGACAATGGTACGGATCGTTGAGCTTGGAAAGATCTTCCAAAAGCCCTTTGATTTCGATCTCGTGAAGTTTGTCATGTCCTTTGACAGCTGCTTTGCAGGCGCTTGTTGCAAGGGACAGAATAAGTGCATCATTTCTGGTCTTGCTGGCATTCATCCATTCATCGACCATATCGATAAAAGCACTGGAAACATTCTGCGGATCGATCTGAGCCGGAACAGACCGGATCGCCAGTTCGTTATCTCCGAGAGAGGAGATCTCAAAGCCGATATCACAAAGCTCTTGTTCATGCTCTTCGATAAAATTGATGTCAGATCTGGACATGGAAACGACAGCCGGAGCCAGAAGCGGTTGGGATACGACATTTTTCTTCATCTCCATTGCCACCAGCTTCTCGTAAAGCACTTTCTCATGAGCTGCATGCTGGTCAATCATGATGAGCGTTCGATCCATGCTTTCCATAAGAATATACGTATCAAAAAGTGTACCGATCACACGGGAAGAAACCAGTTCATGCAAACTTTCCTGCCTTGTCTGAGGAAGGATCTCCTGAACTTCTGAAATGGGTACCTGCTCTAACTCAGGAATATCCGAAGGTGCGGAAATTTCGTTGGCGTCGGGCAGTTCCGGCATAGATGGTTCGGATACGGAAGGAGTACTGAAAGAAGGCGCTTTCGGAGTGTTATCAGAAACACTGTACTCTTTCTTCGGTTCATTAAAATAAAGATTTTGGAACCCGATATTCTTGGAATAATCAGTTTTCTGCGGTGCATTTTTAACATCCTGCACGAAAGGATGGGAAATAACAGGTGCGGGCACGGAAGGTGTTGAAGGAATCATATCGGACGGTGCTTTTTCCGAAGAAGAAGTACCGAAGGAATACTCCACGCTCATGGCTTCCTGTGAAAGTGTGTTGGCAAGAGCGTGATAAACGGCCCGGTAGATCAAGGATTCATTGCTGAAACGCACCTCGGCTTTTTGCGGATGTACGTTAACATCGAGGTCCTGGGACGGAATATAGATCTCCAGAATAACGAAAGCATACTTTCCCTTCATCAGCATGTTCGTATATGCCGCATCGATCGCCGAAGTAATCGATTTGCTTCGGATCAGGCGCTGATTGACAAAGATGATCTGTTCAGAACGAGAAGCTCTGGAGATCTTCGGAAGTCCGGCGAAGCCTTTTACCGTGATACCGTCGATCGTGCTGTCGATCGGACGGCACGAATTGACGATTTCTTTGCCGTAAACACTATATAACGCGGACGACGGGTCGCAGTTTCCGGGACTTTGAAGGACCGTTTTACCATTTTTGATGAATTTGAATGAAACATCGTTATGGCAAAGGATAAAGCGTTCTACCATCACCTGAATGTAATTCGCTTCCGTCTGATCTTTCTTCAGGAATTTAAAACGTGCCGGAAGGTTATAGAAAAGATCACGGACCTCTACGGTAGTTCCGGAAGGCATTCCGACAGAATCGACGGAAACGAACTGACCGCCTTCGTATTTTACACATGTACCCTTTTCGGCAAGAGGTTCTTTGGTGGAGAGCGTCACGCGGGAGCAAGCGGCAATACTGGCCAGAGCTTCTCCGCGGAAGCCCATGGAATGGAGGGAAAAAAGCTCATCAAGTGACCGGATCTTACTGGTTGCGTGGCAGATAAACGAAGTCTTGGCATCTTCTTCGTCCATGCCACATCCGTTATCCCGGACACGTATAAGACGGATGCCCCCGTCCTGGATCTCCACGGTGATCTGCGTAGCACCAGCGTCGAGAGAATTTTCCATTAGTTCTTTTACGATAGACATCGGCCTTTCAATGACTTCACCGGCAGCGATGGCATTGGAGGTAGCGGCATCTAAGATGTGGATTCTTGACATAACTATTCGTCTCCTTTTGCTTTTTCAATGAGTGAATAAAGTATATTCATTGCCTCCAGTGGCGTAATTCTGGAAATGTCCAAATTGACTAGTTCGGTCCTCAAAGAATGAGAATCTCCCGGTTCTGTCCGGTTGGGAGAAAACAGCGGGATCTGTCCGGAGATCGGACCTTCAAATGTCTCCCCTTCCCCATCAGTATAGCTGATCTGCATCTTTTTCTTATCAAGTTCGGAAAGGATCACATTCGCTCTTTCCACGACCTCGGTCGGAACGCCGGCAAGGCGTGCAACTTCGATACCATAGCTGTCAGAGGTACCGCCGGTTGAGATTTTATGAAGGAAGGATACTTCCTTATTCTTTTCTTCCACTTCGACGTGGGCATTGTATACTCCTGTCAAAGTATTCTCAAGCTGGTTAAGTTCGTGATAATGCGTAGCGAAGATCGTTCTCGCGAACATGATTGAACGATTTGCTATGAATTCGATAATTGCCCAGGCGATCGCCAAGCCGTCGTAGGTGGAAGTTCCACGTCCTACTTCATCCAAAAGCAAAAGACTTTTATAGGTGCCGTTTCGAAGGATTCCGGACACTTCGTTCATTTCTACCATAAATGTCGACTGGCCCAGAGAGATATCATCCGATGCACCAATCCTGGTAAAGATACGGTCAACGATACCGATATGAGCAAAGGAGGCCGGAACGAATGATCCGATCTGCGCAAGAAGTACGATCAGAGCTGTCTGACGCATATAGGTGGACTTACCTGCCATATTCGGACCGGTAAGGATCATGATACGGTGATCCTGTTCATCCATAGAGATCCCGTTGGGAACAAATTCACCTTCTTTGAGCATCTTCTCAACAACAGGATGACGTCCGTCTTCGATCACAAGTGCTGTCGTATCGTCGACCTTCGGGCGGCAGTAGTTGTATCTTTCGGCAAGTTCTCCGAGAGACATGATGACATCGAGCACAGAAAGTGCAGATGCGACCCGATACAGACGGTGAACCTCTGATGTGATCTTTTCGCGAAGTTCACAGAAAAGGTCATACTCCAGAGAAACGAGTTTGGCTGTGGAGCCGACGATCGTATCCTCAATACTCTTAAGCTCTTCCGTGATGTAACGTTCACCCGTGGTAAGTGTCTGTTTCCGGATATAGCGTTCCGGGACCAAAGGCACGTTTCCCTTAGAGACCTCGATATAATATCCGAAGACCTTGTTATAACTGATCCGAAGGTTTTTGATACCGGTCTCTTCTTTTTCTTTGGCTTCCATCTCTAAAATGATGGATTTTCCGTCTTTACTTGCACGGCGAAGTCGATCTGCTTCTTCGTTATAACCGTCTTTGAACATGCCGCCTTCTTTTACCGAGATCGGCGGATCCTCGCAAAGAGCCGCCTCAAGAAGCAGATAGATATCCGAAAGATCTTCAAGATCAGATACAGTATCTTTCAGTACGCCGGCAGAAAAATGTGCGGCGCATTCCTGAATATACGGAAGTTTCGAAAGAGTATTTCGAAGATTTAAAAGGTCTCTGGCATTCACAGAAGAAAGCGCAATACGCGAGGCCAGTCGTTCCATATCATGAACTCCGAGCAGGGCTTCACGAAGTTCCTGGCGATGGATAAAGTCATTTTTGGCCTGCTCGACGGCGCCCAGTCTTGCATGGATTGAAGAAACATCGATCAGCGGCTCTTCGATATATTCACGAAGTCTTCTTCCGCCCATGGAAGTCTGGGTCAGATCGATTGCCCATAGAAGACTTCCCTTCTTCTGTTTCGATCGGATCGTCGAAGTGATCTCAAGATTCGTTCTGGTTGCCACGTCAAGCTCCATTGTATCAGAAACCTCATAAATTCGGGCCGTTGAAAAATGTGTGACCTGAGCCTGCTGGGTCTCGTCAAGATAAGCAAGGATTGCATCGATGGCGGATGTCAGAAGAATGTTTTTGGTTTCCTCGGCAAAAGAACTTTTCGACCTCTTCTTTCCCGAGTTTTCTTTCTTGTAATTCTCCGGAAGAACTCGGTCTGAAAGTCCGGCAGAAAAATCGGAGTTCGGTCGAAGCGTAACAGAAGATACGAGATTGTCGCAGACGTAACCGAACAGTTCGTCCTTACTGAAGTCTTCATTGAAAATCAGCTCGGATGCTCTATATTTGGAAAGAAGATTAACCAGATGCTGCGCGGTATTGCCGGTGATCAGCTGCGTGGCTTCCATGGTACCGGTCGTAATATCTGCGGCGGCAAGGCCATACTGCATGCCGACCTTATAGACACACACGAGGAAGTTATTCTTCTTCTCATCCAGACCGTTTGTGTCAATGACGGTACCCGGGGTCAATACACGAGTGATCGACCGTTTGACAAGCCCTTTTGCCAAGGCCGGATCTTCCATCTGCTCGCAAATGGCAACTTTATAGCCTTGCGTGATGAGACGCTGCATATATGAAGAGGCGGAATGATGCGGGACTCCGCACATCGGTGCGCGTTTTTCCAGCCCACAGTCTCTCGAAGTCAATGTCAGTTCCAAAAGACGAGATACAAGGATCGCGTCATCAAAGAACATCTCATAGAAATCTCCGAGACGGAACATCAGTATCGCGTCTCCGGCCAGTTTTTTCATCTCGAAGTACTGGCGCATCATCGGCGAGAGCGTCGATACATCGACAGCTGCATATGTTAAAAGATCGTCGTTATTCATCGATAAATCTCACCAATTCTCCTTCTACTGAGTATGGCTTTGCGCGTGTGATCGAAACCATGGCAAGCATACCTTCAAACTGATCCGCGTCAAAATCCGAGGCGGTGCTGTCGATCTCTTTACCGTTCAACTGAATACCGGAAGGGATCCGAAAATTCACAAGACGGTTGGAATTTGTTCTTCCCGTAAGCACATCCGGAGCCGTAGCACTTTTTCCTTCAATGAGGATCTCTTCGGTATTTCCGACGCAGGATTCATTGGATGAGAAAGTCAGCGCGTTCTGTAGCTCGAGGAGCCTTCCGAAACGCTCGGTTACGATATCCTGCGGGATCTGATCCGGATAATCGGCGGCCTTGGTTCCCGGACGGCGGCTGTACTGGAAAGTAAAAGCACTGTCGAACCGGCACTTTTCAACCACATCCAGAGTGGCAAGAAAGTCTTCTTCTGTCTCACCCGGGAACCCGACAATGATATCCGTAGTCAAAGTCGCGTCGGGAAGTTCTTTTCGGAATAAAAGAGCTGTCTTCAGATACTGCTCCTGATCATAATGGCGGTTCATACGCTTAAGAACCGCACTGGATCCGGATTGCATCGGAAGATGCAGGTGTCTTTCGATATTCTTATATTTTTTCATCGTGTAGATGACTTCTTCCGAGATATCCTTCGGGTGCGAAGTCATAAATCGAATGCGCGAAAATCCGGGAATCTTTGCCGCTTCTTCAAGCAGCTCGGCAAAAGAAATCTCGTCCTCTTTGTCATTGCCATAGGAATTTACATTCTGTCCCAATAACATGACTTCTTTATATCCGGAAGCGGCAAGTTCCCTAAGCTGGGAAAGGATCTGTGCCGAAGATCTGGAGCGTTCCCGGCCACGTGTATACGGCACGACGCAATAGGTACAGAAATTATTACATCCGTACATGATCGGGACCAGGGCGCGGAATTTTCTTTTATGCAGTACCGGAACATCCACGTCATCAACGAGATAATCTTCGTCGGATACTGCAAATACGCGCTTTCTCTGATTCAGTTTCTTATCGAGGATCGAAGGAAGCATATGGATATCGGCGGGTCCGAAGCAGGCATCCACATAAGGGAAACTCTTCTTGATCCGTTCGATATTTTCCTGTTGTTTCATCATGCAGCCGCAGACGGCAATGAACATGTCTCGATTCTGTCTCTTTTGCGCCTTATAGGCACCGAGATTACCGAAAAGTCGGATGTCGGCATTTTCTCTGATCGTACATGTGTTAAAGATAAGAAAGTCCGGAGACTGATCTTCTGAAGCCTCGATAAGACCGATACTCTGAAGGATCCCCTCGATCTTTTCACTGTCGGATTCATTCAGCTGGCATCCGTATGTTTTTACCCGATAAGTGAGCGGCTGCCCGCGTTCTATGCCCGCTTCGGCAATGCGCTTTTTCAGCGACGGAATAAGAGAGTTATAGCGCGATAACTCATCTTGCGATAAAATAACAGTTGACACGTAAATGACCTCGATTTCTATTTCGATTTATTTCGTTGTTTTTGACTCTTTAATGATACATGAACAACGTCGATTTGTGAACGAGATCGGGTAACAATTTTATTAATTCGGGGATATGTTTTTATGCGCAAAAAGCACTTGATACGGAGAATTTGTTCTTTCCTGTTGTCATTTACCATTCTATTTTTCATGATCCCCCTCGCATCCCTTCGTTCAGACGGTGATGCGAATGTCTCGTCTGATGAACAGCCGCCGGTTCTTCAAAATCCGGTCGAAGGTCTTCTGGATCCAAGTCCATCCGGCCTTCCGATTCCCGGAGCAGATTCCTATCTGGTATATGATGTTCTATCGGATACGATGCTGATCGGTTATCAGTATGAAACGCCAAAAGCACCTTCTGCCATCACGCAGATCATGACCGTCCTTTTGGCTCTGGAAAATCTGGAATTATCCGATATGATCACGATCACTGAAGATATGTATGATTCCATCCCGGACGATTATGTCCGGATCGGCTTTTCCGAGGGTGAGGTCGTGACCGTCGAGCAGTGCATCTACGCTTGCCTTTTAAAGTCTGCAAATGACGCCTGCCTTGCACTTGCGATAACGATGAGCGGCAGTGAAAGTGCCTTTGTCGAAAGAATGAATCAGCGAGCTGCTGAACTGGGCTGTACGAATACGCATTTCACAAACTCTTACGGACTATCTGACGGTGAACATAAGACCACTTGCCGAGATATGTCTTTGATTCTGAAAGAAACGCTTCGCCATCCGGATTTTACGAAGATCAGCACATGTACGTCATATACGATCGAGCCGACGAACACTTTCAATGACAGACGAATCCTCAATAACGCAAACCGTTTTATCTCCACGCCTTCCACGGCATACGAGTACTACATCGGAGGAAAGACGGGATATTCGTCGGAATCCGGGTATACGATCATTGCCGGTGCGGAAAAAGACGGCAGAACACTGATCGGTATCCTTCTCGGTGCCAATGATGCCGAGAACAGATATCTGGCGCTAAGCGAGCTTTTCGAATATTGCTTTACGAATTACACGACAACAATGATCGAAGAAAACGAAATGAGCGGAGTCGTAAAAAATACAACATCTCAGATCGAGAATTCGATCCTCGGTACGAATCTTAAGATCTCCGGTACTTCCCTTAAGATCATCGAGTACTACAGCGTTCTTACATCGATCGCGAATGGCGGCTACAGTAACGATATAGATCTGTCCGGGGTTGTTATCGACCCGCTGGCAAAGACACAGGAACTGAAACTTCCGATCAATCGCACATTTAGTAACAATGACTCCTATATAATCGGATATCTGACGGTGACGATAGTAGATGAGACAAGGATGGACGAGGAACCCGAAAATGTTGCTTCCACTTCGGAAAAGAAAGACCGATCCGACATTCTCCTGACTGTTGCCATTGTTACCGGACTGTTGCTTGTTTCAGGACTTGCGATCCTTCTTTTCCTGAAAATGCTCAAAAAGAGACGATTCCATAAGAATCACAGAAATCCCAGGATTCTCTGATCATTCTCCGGCGATGGAAACATCCGGGATCAAAAGGCTCGGGGACTGTGTATGCGATGCTTCCGGAGAAGAATACTCGACATCATTTCCAAGGGCTTCCACTTTCATAAGAACATCGAAGAAATTATCTGCAATAGTGATCTGATTGACAGGTTCTGCAAGTTTGCCGTCGCGGATCACAAAACCTTCCGTCATGAGTGAGAATTCGCCCGAAATACTGTTGATGCCGGCATGAAGACCATGAAGTGCAGTGATAAAGATACCGTTTCCGGCTTTTTCGATCAGTTCTTCGCAGGTGTAAGGGCCGTTTTCAAAATGAAGGTTGGCAGAAGAAACCCCGATCGAGGATTTTGCTCCGCCGCGGAAACCGTTACCCGTTGTTTCAACGCCTGCGGCAAGAGCTGTTTTTCTATTGTGAAGTTCCGATGTAAAAACGCCGTTTTCGATCAGAACGGTTCTTTTGGAGCTGACGCCTTCACTGTCAAAAGGAATGCTCAATTGACTTCCTTCGATCATACCTTCATCGATCAAGGTGATCTTTTCATCTGCGATCTTTTCTCCGAGTTTCCCGGCAAGACGGGACAAACCTTTTTGAATCGCTTCAGCGGAAAAAGAACCGGCTAACGACGAAAGAAGCGATCTTGCAGCGAAACGGTCCAGGACGACCGATGTCTTTTCAGACGCAACCGGCTTGGCTCCGAGCTTGGAGATGACTTTATTGCCGACATGATCGGCACATTTCTTTATTTCAAAATCAGAAAGATCAGAGAACACCCATCCTTTGCCTGCGGTCTGCACGTCTTCTCCGTCCTTTGCGCGGCATCCGAGATATACGTCAAAACAGTTGTCACGGGATTGACATAGCATGCCTTTGCTGTTTTTGATATACAATTCCCCTTCAGAATATGAGGTGTAGCAGTCATCGACCGCCTCGATACGCTTATCATAGGAAAGAAGTGCTTTTTCCAAAGAAAGAGCGGTATTTGAAAGAAATTCGTAATCGATCTTAGTCAGTTCCTCGTTAAATCCGTTAAATTCCGGATATTCCTTCTCCCCTTCATAAACCGTGATCTTTTCCTTTACCTCGAGAACACCGCAATTATCCTTCGCCTGAGACAGCAAAAACGGGATCATATCTTCCTGAAGATCTTCTGTATAGGCATATCCCATCTGGCCGTTCATGAGACCTCTGAAAGAAAGACCTGTTTCGTCAGAGCTTTCGAACTGGATGATTTTGCCTTCTCTGGCCGCAATGGTCATAGTCGCGTCTGATTCATAATAGACTTCGGCTTCGAGAAAACCTTCTATTTCAGCCTGTTTTAAAAGCTCATCGATCAATGTACGAATTTTGTTATCCATATCTGCTCCAAATTCTTATCTGTTTTATGCCTGACCACCGACAGTGATCTTGGAAACGCGGATCGTCGGCTGACCTACATCGACCGGAATGTTTCCGCTGACGGAGCCGCACATGCCTTGTGCCAGCTTAAGATCGTTTCCGACACGGTCGATATTCATCAGAACCTCACCACCCTTTCCGATCAGTGTAGCGCCTTTGACAGGCTCACACACTTTGCCGTTTCGGATGATATAGGCTTCGTTTACGGCGAAATTAAACTCTCCGGTCGTCGTATCTACGGAACCGCCGCCCATATTCGCGGCATAGATACCATATTCGGTATCTGCGATGATGCTTTCAGGCGTGCTCTGTCCTGCAGCTATGAAAGTATTTGACATACGAGAGGTCGGCGCAAAAGCGTAATTCTGTCTTCTGGCGCATCCCGTGGATGGCATATTCATTCTTCTGCTACCGATCTTGTCGACAAGGTAACTATTCAGGATACCGTCTTTGATCAGAAGGTTGGTCGTAGAAGGAGTGCCTTCGTCATCCACTTCGTAACTGCCCCACTCTTTATTGATCTTGGCATCATCATAAGCCGTAACGAGCGGGCTTGCGATCTTTTGCCCCTGCATATCCGTAAAACACGAAGCCTTGATCCCTACTGACGTTGCTTCAAGTGAATGGCCGCAAGCCTCATGGAAAATAACTCCGCCGAAGCCATTGCCTATGACGACAGGCATTTTCCCCGAAGGACAAGGCTTGGCGCTGATCATTGTAACGGCCACTTCCGCTGCTTTTCTCGCAAGCTCGTCAATATCGGTCCTTTCGAAGAATTCAAATCCTTCACCGCTTCCCGGAGCATAATATCCTGTCTGTTTATCATCTTCTGAACTTGCGACCGCCTGTACCATAATACGCGTGCGGCAGCGGTTATCCTTGATATACAATCCATCGGAATTGGCGATCCATACATCTCTTTCGAGGTCGGACGTGGACGTGCCGGTCTGTGTAATCAGTTCTGAATAAGCCTTGGCGGTTTCAGAGGCTGTTCGGAGTTTTTCGACCTTAAGGGATTTGGAAACATCTGTCGGCGCAGTTTCGTATTTTTGAGAATAGTACTCTATCATCGGTGAAAGCACTATCGTCTTTCCGGGAGGTGCTTCTTCCAGCGATGCGGATGCATTTTTCGCCATGCGGGTCAGCTTATCTTCATGCAACAGATCGTTCGAATACACATAAACGCATTTGTCGCCTTCCAGGATACGGATGCCGATACCAAGATCCAAACTGGATCCGGTGCTCTCAACAACACCATTCAAAAGCGAAACCGAAGTAACTTTGCTTCGCTCGATATAGACCTCGGAAAAATCACCACCATGCGAAAGTGCCGCGGCGAGGATCCTTTCGATACTTGTTTTACTCAGCATTAAGAAATGTCTCCTGACTAATTCAGTCTTGTTATTTGTACTGTCTTCTGATCTTCTTGCTTGTCGTCTTATCGAATTCAGTATCACGGAGAACCACGCGCTTGATATGTTTGTAGCTCACGAGGTTCTTATTGATCTTCGCAACTTCATCTTCCATCAGCTGCTGGATCGCATCATCATCCGGATTATTGCCGAGAAGCTTCTTGACTTCTTCCATACACGGGAAGATCGCAGCGGTAATGATCACATCATCGTTTTCTTCTTCACCGGAAACAAGACATTCTTCTACATAATCGGACATGCAGAGCATGGTCTCGATCTCTTCCGGGAATACGTTCTTACCGTTCTTGGCGATAATGACGTTTTTCTTTCTTCCGGTAATGATGCAGAACCCGTCCTTATCGATAAAGCCGAGGTCACCCGTGTGGTAATAACCATTCTCATCGATCGCTTCTTTTGTGGCTTCTTCATTATTATAGTAGCCCATCATGACGTTATCGCCCTTGGCAATGAATTCACCTATGCCGTTCTCATCCTGGTCGATTACCTTTACATCAACGTCCGGAAGCGGAAGACCTGCCGCACGGTTGTTAAAGTCACAATCGCGGTTCAACGCAAGGATCGGAGCGCACTCTGTAAGACCATAACCCTGAATGCAGGGAAAACCCATATCCTGCATATCCTGCAGGATATGCGGATCGATACCGGCGCCGCCGCAGATGATCAGACGAAGGCTTCCTCCGAAAGTCTCATGGACCTGCTTGAAAATCTTTTTTCTCTTGTCGATACCGAAGAACAGCAGGAATTTGCAAAGTTTACGGCCGAATTCGAACTTTCTGGCCATCTTTTTGGTGGCTTTTGCCTTGGCCATGATGCTCTTGTGGAACTTTTCGAGCATAAGCGGAACGACCAGGATGATCGTAACATGTGACTGCTGCATATTCGGAACAATATAACGCAGGCCCTCGCAGATCGCGATATGGGCACCGCGATACACCTGACAGAGGAATCCGCAAGAGCATTCGTATGTGTGATGCAAAGGCAGGACCGAAAGGAACATATCATTCTGATCGATATATGTCATGGAACACATGCCTTCGAGATTTTTGCAGATGTTCTTCTGGCTGAGCATAACGGCTTTGGACTGAGCCGTGGTGCCGCTCGTAAACAATAGGATCGTCATGGCTTCACGATCGATAGGCGCATCCAGAAACAGCCGGTCACCTTCATCGAGGAGCTTCTGTCCGTTATTCAAAACATCATAAAAATACTCGACGCCTTCACGATCCGTCTTATCCATGCAGATAAAGGTCTTTATATTTGGAATCTGATCTTTAATCTCATCGAGCACCTTCTGTTTGGAAGAAGAATAGATCACACAGTTCACTTCCGCACGGATCAGACAGGAAGCCACTTCATCCGGCGGGAGTTCTTTATCAAGAGGAACCACGATACCTGCTCCGTTTGTTGTTGCCAGGTAAGAGATATACCACTCATATCTTGTTTCCGACAGGATCGCGATCCTCGATCCTAAGCCGCAAATATGCGAAAGCCCCGTACCCATGGCCTGAACGGCTTTGTTATATTCATTAAAGGTGTAATACTCGTAGTCCCCACCCTTCACCTTCTTGTAATAAAACAGCGGAAGATCTCCATAAAGATCGACACTCTGTTTGAGCATGTCGCGAAGATCTTCGATATGTCTTACATCATAAAGAGGAATATTTTTCATACTAGCGGTCCTCGTATTTTCGTAATATGCCGTCAAATCGATAAAATCCGACTGTTTTTATTTTATCGGAATGTGCCTTATTGTTCAACCGATAATGCCTATTTTTATTGTTTTTTCGGGATTTCGTATTTCCTTAGAGCCGCACGCTTTTCCTTATAATCCGGGCAGTATTTGGCGACCTGCGCCCAGAATTTTACCGAATGATTCATATAATACAAATGAGATAATTCATGTATCAGTACATAGTCGAAAAGCTCCGGCTCGACATACAGAAGATATACATTCAGGGAAATGTTCCCTTTACTGCTACAGGATCCCCATCTGCTGGACATGTTCCGCACATATATCTTCACCGGTTTTTTACCGTCATATACCGCCAGAAAAGCACTGACCCGTGCCTGAATGATCCTTGCCATTCTTCTTTGCTCCGTGCTGTCGATATAAGGAAGATATGTTTTGGAAAGCTGCATGATTCGGTGCTTTTCGATCCAATCGACATTCTGCTCGATGAAACGGTCGATGTCTTTAAGAGGCATCTTGTTCGGAGCATGTGCGATCACATTACCGTTTTCATCGATATTGATACGAAGCCGTTTCAGACGTGCATAACGAATTGTAACCGGGATCCGAAGAGCCCCGGTTACATGTTCTTTGACTTCGTATGTTTTACGGCCGCGCAAGATCAGGACCTTCCGGGTACATAACCGCGGGAGATCGCCATATCGGCACGCTGCATCGGTTTGCCTCCCAGAGCGATCTGTTCATCAATAAAAGTAGGATGAGCGGTAAGGAAAACCTTCATGTAATCGATCGGATTCTCCATAAAGTGAGCAACCATATCGCGCTGGGCCATAGTAAGGATGCCCTTCTTCACACCTTCGTCAAACAGTGAAAGCTCAATCTTAGCAAACGTATACATGTTTACGCCTTCCTTCATAAGATTGGCTTGTCCGCCCTGTAAACGGTCGATAACGGCAATCGTATCATTGATAACGGCTCCTGTTCCGCGAATGGACGGGATCCAGGCATTTGTGTAAGAGGAAGCCTCGGTGATCAGGTCGGCAATATGCAGAGAAACTTTGCCGGAAAGATCACCCGCAGCTGCTTCAACAGCCTTTTCTTCGACATTTTCGGAATAATAGGTCTTTCCGTCTTTGAAAATGGAAAGATGCGGTTTACCGAGCAGATAAGCAGGCATCAACGAGAAGAAATAGTCACGGCGCTCACCGCCGGAAATGACATCGAAATCGAGTTCTTTTGCCTTGGAAACGATCAAGTCGATAACGGCTTTATAGGATTCTGAAGTTTCGTACTGTTTCTTAACAAAAGGCAGGATCGTCGTCAGAAAATCAGTGCGGTCTGCGGAAGCAGCTTCTTCGATCATCGCAAGCAGCTCATTGGCCTTCTGTTCGGATTCGAGAAGGAAGTGTGTATTTACATAAAACTGGCCAAGTGTGCCGGAAGCATACCAGAACGGCTTTTCCGGATCACTAACGCGTACGGCATTTGTCTCAAAAAGATAATCGGCAATTGATTTCATGATTTACCTCCAAAGTTCAAGCGTTCCCGTCAAGGACGCAAGTTCATCGATATTGTTTTCTTTACAGTAATTTTCCAGATCATCCACGATTTCGACAGGACGTGTCGGATGTACAAGCGTGATCGTTCCGAGTTCAACGGCAGAAGCACCTGCAATCATAAACTCAAGAACATCTTCATATGTGGATATACCGCCACATCCGACGACAGGAATCTTTACCGCGTCATAGATATCGTGCACCATACGAAGAGCGACCGGCTTGACGCAAGGTCCGGAAAGACCGCCGGTATTATTGTGTAGCAGCGGCCTTCTCGTTCTAATATCGATCGCCATACCCAACATCGTGTTTATGGCAACGATTGCATCAGCACCGCCGGCTTCCGCGGCTTTTGCGGTTTCTGCGATCGATGTGACATTCGGTGTCAATTTGATCCAAAGCGGAAGATCCGTTCTTTTACGCAGATCGGAAACCAAAGCTTCTATCGCCTTCGGAGAGGAACCGATCACCATACAGCCTTCTTTCACGTTCGGACAGGAAAAATTCAGTTCCAGTACATCGATCTTCTCTCTATACGGATCGAGTTTATCGACCATCGCGATATAATCTTCATTTGAATGTCCGGCGACATTAACAATTACACCGGCACCGCTTTGCACCATAAAATCCAGTTCTGTTTCAAGAAAAACATCCACACCCGGGTTCTGAAGACCGACACAATTCAACATTCCGGAGGGCGTTTCTGCTACACGCACACCCTGATTGCCTTCTCTCGGAAGAAGTGTCAAACCTTTGGAAGACAGAGCTCCGAGCTTTGAAAGATCCATGTATTCGGCCAGTTCTCTTCCGAATCCGCATGTTCCGGACGCAAGAATGACCGGATTTTTCAGGCCGATCTGACCTACTTTAACAGAAATACTCACCAGATCACCTCCTCGGCACAAAAGACGGGGCCGTCTTTGCAGCAGCGCTTATGCACAAAGACTTTGCCTTCCTGTTCTGCCTTGATCTTGCATACGCAAACAAGGCAGGCACCGATCCCGCAAGCCATACGCTGTTCCAGAGAAACAAAGCAGGAAAGTCCTTTTGACATCGCCCATTCAGATACTTTTTTCATCATGATGCCGGGACCGACGACCATGACAGTCGTATCATCAAGATCGCTTTCATTCATCGTCTCAAGGTAGTTCATAACGGTTCCCTTCACACCTAAGTCTCCGGCATCTGTCGTTACGTGAAAAGCACTTGTCGCGCATGAGAATCTGTCATACAGGAAAGCGTCGTTTTTGGAGCGGTATCCGTTTACGACTTCACAGGGGATACTGTTTTCATTGGCATACTGCGTTGCGAAGTAGATCGGAAAGATGCCCGTGCCGCCGCCGACGAGAAGCAGTTTCTTAACGCCCGTAAAATCAAAGCCGTTCCCAAGAGGCCCGAGCACAGTAAAAGAATCCCCTTCATTGGCTTTAATGATCTTATCTGTTCCTTTTCCGACCTTCCTTACGCCGACACTAAAAGTCTTTGCGTCTTTATCGACAGCCATGATACCGAAAGGACGTTTCAGAAAATATTCACAGGAAAGATTTACGAACTGTCCCGGTCTTGCAGATAAAGCGATCTGAGGGCAGGAGAACGTCAGGACAGCGCATGTCTCTCCCAGAAGTTCTTTCTTTACCAGAGAAATGGTATATTCTTCTTTCATCGTTCAAATCCTCTTTGAATTAAGCATTTGCAGATTCTTTGATTGCATTATTAAGATCGTCACGCATACGCAGTGCTTCTTCTCTCGTTGCCTTCTGGAAACCGAGAAGCGGATCACCGGAAGGACCCAGCATATCCGTAAGCTCCATCGGATCGATATCATCTCTCTTCTTCCAGGCACACATAAGGCTTCTGGACGCGTTAACGATACCTCCCTTTCCATTGACAAAAGAGGCGACGGCATCTTTCCCGGAACCGCCCTGGGCACCGTAGCCCGGTACAAGGATCAGAGCATGAGGCATGATCTGACGTGCTTTCACAGCCTGCTCCGGCCAGGTAGCACCGACAACGGCACCGACGGAAGAGAATCCGCACTCACCGATAAGTTCCGATCCCCATTTTTCAACATTTTCCGCCATCGCTTCAAATACCTGGCGGCCATCATCCAGTTTCAGATCCTGAAGATCACCCGCAGAAGGATTAGAGGTACGAACGAGGACATAAAGGCCTTTGCCCTTTTCTTTTGCAACATCCAAGAAAGGTTTGATCCCGTCGATCCCGAGATATCCGTTTACGGTAATGCAGTCACAATCAAACATTGCTGCCGTTGTATCATCGATGATCTTAGTTTCACCGATGATCGCATTAGCATAGGCGGTAGCCGTTGTCCCGATATCATTTCTTTTGGCGTCGGCAATGACAAGCATCCCCTTTTCATGGGCATACCGTATCGTTTTTCCAAGAGCCGTGATACCGTGGATGCCGTACATTTCGTAATAAGCGAACTGAGGCTTGATCGCCGGAACGATGTCATAAACAGAATCAATCAGGAGACGGTTATAATCAAAGATCGCCATACCCGTGGCCATCTGCATATTCGCGTGTTCTCCGCTCTTTTCTTCATATTTTTTCGCTTCATCGATACACTTGTCCAGCATTGCGGAGGGCAAATAATCCAGTTTCGGATCAAGACCCATAACCGTCGGGTTATTGCACTCTTCAATCCGTTTTGTCAGTCTGTCAGCGAAGTTCGTCATAAGTGATACTTCCTCCTGCGATCGTAAGTTTTACTCGTCCGGTAAGCTCTTTACCGATATAAGGTGAATTCTCGGCTTTGCTTAAGATCTCCTCTTTCGTATAGACAAAAGTCTCGTCAAGATCAGCGAGCATGACGTCAGCAGGCATGCCCTTATCCAAAGTGCCTCTTCCGAGTTTTAAAATATCGGAAGGATTTTTCGTCATGGTCTTGATCATATCCGTAAGAAGAAGCATACCGGTCTTCACCAGATAAGTATATCCGACTGCGAACGCAGTTTCAAAGCCGATAATGCCGTTATTGGCCAATGAGAATTCAAGATCTTTCTCATCGATGTGATGAGGAGCGTGATCGGTTACGATACAATCGATCGTTCCGTCCTTCAGGCCTTCGATCACGGCGATGCGGTCATCTTCTGTACGAAGTGGCGGATTCATCTTGAAATTTGTGTCATATGTCTGGCAGCAATCTTCAGTCAGAGAAAAATAGTGCGGACAGGTTTCACAGGTGACCTTTACACCGCGTTTTTTCGCTGATCGGATGATCTCAATGCCTTTTCTTGTGCTGACGTGGCAGATGTGGATCGGCATGTCGAGGTATTCTGCTGTCTGAATATCTCGAGAGATCATGATTTCTTCGGCGATTGCCGGAATTCCGCGAAGTCCGAGTGAGGTGGATATAGCACCTTCATTCATGGCACCTTCGGAAATAGACATTTCCTCGCAGTGGTTTAATACGGGAATGTCAAAATCCGAAGCATATTCCAGTACTTTTTTCAGAAGGTTTGCCGTTGCGATCGGTTTACCGTCATCGGATACGGCGACGATTCCTGCTTCCTTCATAAGTCCCATCTCAGAGATCTCTTTACCTTCGAGCCCTTTACTGGCAGCTCCGATCGGGAAAACATGGCAGGAACCTGCCTGCTCCGCCTTCCTCAGGATACCTTCAACAACGGCAGCGTTATCACAGACCGGTTTTGTGTTCGGCATACAACATACGCTCGTAAACCCGCCTTTGGCAGCACTTCTCGTGCCGGTCTTGATGTCTTCTCTATACTCAAAACCCGGTTCACGAAGATGACAGTGCATATCGATAAGTCCGGGGAAAACGGTAAGGCCTTCCGCATCAATCACTTCGTCGGGATCCCCCGACAGAGAATCGGTAAATACACCTTTTTCGATGCAGATCGTTACAATCTCACCGGAAGCGAAATGCTTCGCGTTTTTAATCTCAATTCTTTTCATTCTGGTTTCTCCTTGCCATCAGTAAGTATAAGACTGCCATTCGAACCGCGACACCGTTGGTGACCTGCTCATTGATCACTGACTGATCGCAGTCATATACACATGTCGGAAGCTCGACCCCGTGGTTACACGGCCCCGGGTGAAGCAGATAGGCACCCGGTTTGGCAAGCTTCAGAATGTCCTCGGAGATGGAGTAGAATCTGGAGTATTCCGCTACCGAGGGGAACAGAGACTTCTGCTGGCGCTCAAGCTGAACGCGCAGACCCATGACCGCATCAGCATCTTTCACAGCCTCTGCCACAGACTTGCAGACAGTGCATCCCATCTTATCAAGTCCGACAGGAACCATGGTTCTCGGTCCGGCAACGCTGACCGATGCGCCAAGTTTGGTAAGACCGATGACGTTGCTTCGAACTACACGGCTATGATAGAGATCGCCGCAGATCGCAACTTTTAAACCGTCGATATGGCCATATTTTTCATAGAGAGTAAACATATCCAGAAGTGCCTGTGTCGGATGTTCATTCATTCCGTCACCGGCATTAACGATGGAAGCTTTTACGCGAGGAGCCAGATAATGCGGTGCACCGGACTGACTGTGGCGCATAATGATAATATCGGTCGCCATCATATCGATCGTTCTGGCTGTATCCAGAAGCGATTCGCCCTTGTTTACAGAGCTTCCCGATGTTGTGATATTCGCACTGGCAGATCCCATATACTTCGATGCAAGTTCGAAGGAGAGTCTGGTTCTGGTGCTGTTTTCATAAAAAAGCGTTACTACTGATTTTCCCTGCAGGTGCGATGTCTTCTTGTTTCCTGATGTCAGCACCATTTTCATCATTTTTGCAGTGTCAAGGATCTCCATGATCTCTTCTGCCGTCAGCTGCTTAAGTCCAAGCAGGTCTTTATTCTTAAGTCCCATTATTTCACCTCTTCACAAAGAATGACTTTATCCTGTCCGTCAATCTCGCTTAATTGTACGGAGACCATCTCGGAGAGGGATGTAGGCACGTTTTTGCCGACATAATCCGAGCGGATCGGAAGCTGTCTGTGACCACGATCGACCAGCGTTGCCAGCTGAATACATGCAGGCCTGCCCATATCAAAAATCGCCTCGATCGCAGCCCTTACCGTTCTTCCGGTAAAAAGGACATCGTCGATCAGGACGATCTTTTTGTCATTGATATTAAAATGGATCGCGGTACCGTTAACTACCGGATGTGCTGCCAGTGTCGATAAGTCATCGCGGTAAAATGTAATGTCCAGAACACCGACATCCGGCTTTACACCTTCTACATCTTTCATAACCTTGGCGATCCGGTCTGCCATCGGTACACCTCTTCTCTGAATGCCGACAAGAGCGACATTGTCGAGACCCTTGTTCTTTTCGATGATCTCATGTGCAATTCGAATCAAAGCGCGGTG
This sequence comes from uncultured Clostridia bacterium, assembly GCA_905235455.1. Lineage (GTDB taxonomy): Bacteria > Bacillota > Clostridia > Saccharofermentanales > Saccharofermentanaceae > Scatonaster. The sequence goes on along the minus strand of CAJOLL010000001.1, from coordinate 34,587 downwards.
CATAGCCTGTTCATCCATAAGGACTGTTTTCTCAAGATACTCTTTCAAAAATACCACTCCTTCCCATAAATCACAGGGTACAAAAAACCGACCCTGAAAATACCTCTGGTACCCTTCAAAAGCCGGTCTACATATATAAGCCTCCATACAGGAAGCGGTATGACACTTTCGACATACAACCTTTCCGTTCTCTCATGGAACAGACTTAAAGGATACGTTGTTAAGATAATAGTCCAATTGAAGACATTACGCAACCGTCAAAATGCCGAATCGTTACATTATCTGATCCGACCGATCACCATACCGGCTGATCATCATAATACCAGTTCCAATCCTCGGCATTCTCCTGGTTTTCTTTTCTTTCCTGCTGACGCTGATCGTTGGCCGAAGACATTTTTCTTTCCATCTCATCTTCGATTTCGCTCTGTCTTTGCTCGAGCGATTCAGACTGGCTCTGAGACTCGGACGGATCCTGTGTAGACTCCTGCTGTCCGGACTGACTCTGATTCGAATCAGACTGATTGTTGGAATCTGAAGGATCGGAAGAATCAGAAGAATCGGAAGGATCAGATTGATTCTGCTGTTCTTCTTTTTCCTTCTTCAGGTCTTCGAGCAGATCTTTAATTTCGTTATAAAGCCTTTGCGCCCTGTTGTTATGACCATCACCGTCATCGTTGGCACAATCATCTTCGGAAAGGATATCCAGGCATTCCTCAAGAAGCTCGATCGACTGATCGATGTTCTGAGGCATCCGAAAATCATCGCCGAGAAACTCGAGTTTCGTTAGCGCAAGATTGATCCTGATGGCACACTCTTTTCCGTTTGGAGGATTATGTTCAAGTGCTTGCTGATAATAATCAAGAGCAGCATCATAATCCATTCTCTTATACATCACATTACCATTGTTGTAATAGACGATGTAAGGCTCATTGACATTCATTACTTCGAGAAGGGCAAAATTTTCGGAATAATCCTCTTCTTCATACTTGGAGATCACCCATTCGTTATAGCCGTAAGTAAAGGCAAACTTGAACAGCAGAAGGCCAAGAATAACATATACAGTGATAATGACGGTTTTCCTCATTCTCTCACCTTCCTTTTGTAGTAAATCAGATCGTACAGCAAAAGCGCTGCAAGCGGAATCGCGAACCAGTAATAGATATCCGCGTATCCTTCGGTTCCGGAAGCGCCTTCGGAAGCGTATGAATCGATGGCATCTGCAATGTCAGAAACAACGTCACGAACGTCCGTCGCTTTTTCAATATGGTAATAACCGATATCCAAATCATCGGCAATATCCTGAAGGTTTTCTTCATCGATTTTAGAGATGGCGTCAACCATCTTGCCGCTCTTATCTCTGGTCTGCATATAAAACGGTGAGGAAAGATCTCCGGCATATGAATGCACCAGCATTTTGCCGCCCTTCTCCGTTCCGAATCCCAGAACGGCTCCGGTTCCGATGTATTCGGCAGCATCTTCATAGGAAGCAAGTTTTTCATTCTTGTTCGTGATCTCGCCGTCGCTGAAAAAGAACAGGACCTGCATACGGTCGCCGTCTTTATCATAATTGTTTTCCAAAGTTTCGAGTATCGTCTGATACGGAAGGTTAAGAGATGTTCCCTGAGCAACATACTTGGTCTGTCCTTCCAGATTATTGACGGCAGAAAGAACAACATTCGTGTCACTGGTGTAAGGAATGAGACGATAAGCATAGTTTCCAAAGGAAATGACAGAGAAACGGCAGCCTTCCATTTTATCCATGATGTATTCACAGCTCTCTTTGACGGCATCGATACGTCTGTCGTTTCCATCAAAATCCTCGGCAAGCATACTCATGGAATCATCGATGACAAACAGAACGTCAACGTTGAGTTCAAGTTTCTCAATTTCATGAGAAAAAACCATGATACGAAGGTTCATCGTAAAAAGAAGGCAGACGATGAGGATCTGACGTATAAAATTCCATACGCCTCTTCTCTTCATCACCAACATGCCGATGCATACGATCGCCATGAGCCAGATTGGAATGATCGGATTGGTCTTCATAGCTTCACCCTTCTAGTCACCACAAAATGAACACAGAGGACAATCGTAAGGAATCCGACGAGTGCTTCCGGATATTCTGTGGTAGACTTTTCGCTCTTGTAAATAACTGAAGTATCTGTCTTTTCGACAGCATTGATCAAATCCTTCGGCATATCATCATCTTCGAGTGTAAACAGATCACCACCTGTGCTTTTTATACAGCTTTCATACTCGTCATAATCAACGACATACTCAGGAGCCGCAGCAAAACATGTAATGCCGTATTTAATACATAGATCCGTAGCTTCATTGAGCTGTACGAAAGGATCACCGTAAAGCTCGTTATCGGTGGCCAGGATGATCACTCTGGTACGGTCGACATCCTCATCTTTGATATCCGGGAACTGGAATACGGTAGATGCCAGTCCGTCACCGATCAAGGAAGATCCGGCATTGTAATTATCATTCAGAGTTCCATCGATGATAAAACGATATTTATTCGCCTTTTCGGCATCATAATACTCTCCGCGCTCCTGAACACCGATTGCGATCTTACAGGCCTCTTCAATATCATCAAGAACTTCAATGATATATACATAGTCCGTCGTCAAAGGAACCATGGTGACTGTCTGCATATTAAAGATCGTGATTCCGAAACGTTCGCCATGAAGCCCGGAAACGAAATCCTTTAACTTTTCGCATACTTCAAGATCGACCTCAAACATGGAGCCGGAGGTGTCCAGGCAAAGAAAAATATCACGATTGTGGATCTCGGTGATCGTCTGTTTGGTACGGAAAGGACGCGCAATAAGACCCATCAGAATACAAAGAGCAAGGATCAGGCTGACGATGATAATGATCGAAAAGCACTTGTACTCGATGAGTTTGTTCTTGAAGTATCTGGACTGTTCGACACATTCTGTATTAGCGACTTTACGGCCATTTTTGAATTTTTTACTGTAACCGAATGTAATGAGACCTAAAACGATGATCACGGGGATACCGATCAAAATGGCTAACGGGTACATCAATTCCATTTGTAGATCACCTCCCTCGCATCGCGGATAGAATCATCGGCCTGTTTTTCGGTTCTTTCGGCAAACTCCGGTGCATAGAATTCCTCGATCAGTCCGCTGATCTGAGTGATATTATGGGCTTTCAGCTCGTTTAAAGAAAAGTTTTGGGCCTGGATTCCGGTAATGTCATAAACAAACATACGAACGATCGCAGAAAGCTCCTGGTGGACTGTTCGTACGTCGATCTGATTGTTTCTGTACTTTTGTTCGACAGCAGAGATCTTAGCCAGATACTCTTTTTGGGCATCTGCGACAGTCTTCGGGCGGAAGACCTGCGCAGGGACTGCCTTCGGTTTGGAAGGTCTTTTACGGAAATGTAAAAGAACAGACAGAATGACCAATGCAATCGTTGACGCAACAATAATAATGATCACGATCACGATCGGCCAGACACTATACGAATATGGATCTTGTAATTCAACGGATACCGGCATATTTGTGTCTCTCCAAAAGTTCTGTGATCTTCATTGCGATATTCTCTTTGCTGTTGATATCCATGCTGATAATCGCGTGATGCTTCAGTTTTTTCTCATTTTCCAAAGAAATTTTTTCTTTGATATCGTGCTCCATCTTAACAAGCTTCTTGTCCATGGTGACAAATCTCGGCAGATATCTGTTCTTTTCAACACTATATGCCCAATCTCCGGACAGATCGGCATCTTTGATGTTGATAAACAGAATATCATGCTGGCAGATCAGTTTCTTCAATACCTGTTCGGATACAGACGATATGCCATTCATATCCGTGACGACAAAGACGACCATCTTACGTCTGAAGTTCTTAAGCAGATACTCAAGCGTCTTGTTAAGATCGGAAGTTTTGGAGCCTTGAACATCCTTATCATACGAGGACAGGAAGTTCTCAATATCATAAAGACGTGTCCGCAGCGGAAAAAAACGCATCTTTCCGTCGATATTGTAAATAGATCCGACAAAATCACCGTTCGTGTAAGCAAGATAAGCAAGAGTGCCGCCTGCAAAAATGGCGACGTCTTTTTTTGTTTCACCCGTATCGGTATCCGCAAGCATCTTCACACCGGAATCAAATACGATCATGATGTTGTGCTTCTTCTCAGCAATATAGCGCTTTACGAGCAACATGCGGCTTCGGGAAGATGCCTTCCAGTCAATATCACGGATATTATCGCCTGGAATATACTCGCGAAGGTCTTCGAAGTTAAGGCTTTTTCCCATAAAGACGGATTTGTAGGAACCGTCAAGGATACTTGTCGCCTTGATCTTCGTCGGGATCGCGATATTCGACTTTATTCTCGTAATATAGTCTAGGATCATGGTGTCTGGATAGCTCCTACGATCTTATCGATGATATGTTCAGATGTGACACCATCTGCAACAGCTGCGAAGTTCAGGGATACACGGTGGCGGAGTACACTGTGGATCAGAGTCTTAACGTCATCCGGAGTGACATAGCTTCTGCCATTGATAAGAGCGACTGCCTTGGCAACCTCCATCAAAGCGATGCAGCCTCGGGTACTGGAACCGAGAGTAACGTAATCGGCAAGTTCTTTTCCGATCACGCCGGCCGGATTTCTTGTCGCGCTGACAATATTGATGATATATCTCTTGATCGCATCATCGAGATAGACTTTTCTTGCCATCTGCTGGAGGAAGTAAACATCTTCGAGTTCAACGACCGCTTCGGAATGGGCAAATACATCTTTTTCAATACGATTCAGGATCTCAAACTCTTCGTCCTTTGTCGGATAATCGATCTTCTCTTTCAGAAGGAAACGGTCCAACTGAGCTTCCGAGAGGAGATAGGTACCTTCTTGCTCGATCGGGTTCTGAGTCGCAATAACCGTGAAGATCTTCGGCATGGCATAGTTGTAACCGCCGATGGTCGTCTGGTGCTCCTGCATGACTTCAAGCATGGCGCTCTGTGTCTTCGCACTGCTTCTGTTGATCTCATCGAGGAGAACGAAGTTTGCATATACCGGACCAAGCTTAGTCTCGAAGGTATTCGTTGTGTAATTGAAGATCTGTGTACCGATAATATCACTCGGCAAAAGGTCAGGTGTGCACTGGATACGTGAGAATTTACCGTTTACGGCGTCAGTAAGTGTTTTTGCGGCGGTCGTTTTGGCAAGACCCGGAACAGACTCCAAAAGGATATGTCCGTTGGAAATGATGGCGATCAGTAAAGACCAGCCGAGACGTGTTTGTCCTACCATCTTCTTGTAGTAGCTATCTGTGATCTTTGAAATGATCATTTTACTCTTTTCAAGCTCAACATTCGAAATCTCTGAGTAATTCTCCATCCCTGTTCTCCTTTTACTTGTAAAAATATTCTGCTAATTTAATATATTATGTCACTTTACTTTGCAATTCAAATGACATTTCATTCATTTTCCAATCCGTAAAGTTGCCTTGAAGCCAAATAAACTTCATTCAATCCGGAAACCTGCTTGCAATAAAAACTGTGAAGGTACTGCATCATCTGAAAATCCTCCTCCGAGTCAATATCAAGCACCAGATAATCCGTCATAACTGAGATACCGCATCTGTAATCAAGGATCGTTTTCTCTATCTTCTGATTAAGAAATGCCGGCGTATAAGCATAAATACTCGCATTCAGCTCATAAGATACAGGAGCCTGCTGTCTCGCAGTATAGTTCGACGAACATATTTTCCGGAAATAACCATCCTCCTTCTTCTCAACCATGTTAAAGTAGGGGCTTCTTCTCGCCTCTACAACACTAAAGACGATGTCAAATTCATTCTTGTTGCATGTTGCAATAATATTTTCTAAATCTTTTTCGGTTCTGTACGGAGAAGTGATATCCAAGTCGATCACAAGGTCCGGTTTAAGGTCAGCACACTGGAAATATGTGTCCTGAATGACGGCAACCTTAGGAACCGTATCACCTGCCAGTTCATCCTTACGGTCAATATAACGAATCGGCAAGGCATCCTGCTTCATTAAGAGTTCCCGGAGTGGTTCGCTGTCTGTATTCACCGCAAGAGTAATCTCATCCCGGGGATGATTTTTCTTATATAAATAAATAGCAGCTAATGTGTAATATACTAGCGGAATGCCGTTCATTTCCTTAAGATTCTTGTTTTTAAAGCCTTTGGAGCCTGCTCTGCCGCAAATCGTAAATAAGATATTCATTTCTTCCACCCCCGAATATAATTTGAACTATTCATTTAGACCTCTCCCTGCGTCAGTTTAAGTACATCAACAGCATGTTCATGGCTGCTGTCATTCTCTTTGCCACAATAGATCATATCCAGGAAATGATTCAGTTCACGTTTCTGGAAATCATCACGTTCTTCATGGAAGTCTACTGTTTTGTTTTCACCCAGAAAAGAAATAGTATTGGAAACCAGATCTCCTACGATCGTATCCGTCTTCGTGAAAAGCTCTATCCTTCGGATCGTCTTTCTTCCGAAATAATCAAGATGCAGTTCTACGATACGATCTTTATATTCTCCGATATAGATCGCATAATCATCACTGTCGATCTCAAGTGGCGACTTTTTTCCGATAAAACTTTTAACTGAAAGCGGTTTTCCGAAAAGGAAGGAAAGATAGTCCCATTCATGGATGAGATCGATGCTGACACCGCCACCCAGATCTTTATGGGCGCTATATGTATCGCGGTAATCCTGTCCGGGTCTCCAGTCCGGAAGATAGCTCGACGATATCGAGCGGACTGAGATCACATCAGAGACATCGATATTCTCGGCAATATACTGGATCACAGCATTATATCTGAGAGGGCATGCAACATAATAGACGGCATCCTTACGGAATGGAAATCCGGATACCGAATCAAGCTGCTTGAATGATACCAGTGGTTTTTCAATAAAAAAATGATCAGAAACCTCGTGAAAAGAACGAAGCGCATCAAGATGATATTCCGTCGGATTCGTGATAAAGACGGCATCATAGTGATCCTTCATGTCTTTCCGATCGGTAAATACACGATCGATGCCTTCTACTTCCGAAGAACCAGATGAACGGCGGTATGCATCTATAGAAATGTTTAGTCCACGTGTCGGACAAATCGCACGGAGATTCTTGATGTGGCGTTTGGCAATTGATCCGACGCCTACAAAACAAACTCGAAAGTCCTGCATCTTACGCTCCTATTCTCTGGATGAGCGCCAGTGTATTCTTGTCCTGCTCGAATCCGTAAAGCGGTTCTTTGTTTTCCAGAACCACGGAGAAAAACTCTCGGATCTCATTTTTGTAAGCATTTTCTACAATAAATGTACTGTATCCGGACTCATGTTCAGTCTGTTCGGTAAGCTGAACGTCATCCAGTGCTTTTGTATCCGGATTAAACTCCTTGATACTGTCCGGAGTACCATCCCATCTGTAATAGGCTCCCTCCGAATACACCTCGAGCTTTCTAACAGCTACAGGAGAAACAACATCTGCGATCAGCATACCCTTGTTGCCATCTTCATGCTCGACCTGAATAAGGAAATTGTCTTTATATCCGATGTTCAAGCCTGTCATTTTGTCAGACAGAACACGAAGATCCTTCACCTTTCCAAAAGTACCCGTAAGCCAGGGCAATTCAATAGCAAGGATCTCACGGCAGCCGTTTGTTCGCTCGTTTCCAATAAAGAAATCCTTATAATCCTCCCACGGATGCCAGTCCGGAAGATACTGGCCCACATGGTAAATATAATTCCATTTTTTCGAATTATCGATCTTCGAACGGATATAACGGATCTCTTCACGATAAAAGAACGTGGAAGACAGGAAAAGCTTACAGTCATTTTTCTTTGCAAGCTTGATATTCTCATCATACCCGTCTTCAACAAGATTGAGTTCAGTAAAGACATTCCATTTTTTATTCAGGCAGGTCTTAATGATCGCAGCGTGAGACAAAGGAGATGTGCAGACAAAAGCGCACTGCACCTCCTGATCGATGCTGTCCAGGGAATCAAAGCAAGTGATACCGAATAAGGAGGAAGCATCCGTTCTCCGGTCTTCCCTGCTATCTACGCCGAAGATCACATACTCGGAGAACATCTCGGAAATGAGACGGATCCTTCTTTTTCCCATCGAACCTAAACCTATTACTACAACATTCATAATGTCATCTCCTATTATTGAAGGTCATAAAAATGTTTCTTTAAGTCGATCTGCCCGCGGCAAACACACTCGATCACCTTGTCGGCGATCCTGGATGCCGCATTACCGTCACCATAAGGACTTACAACGGAACGGCATATCTTCATGTGACGCTCGGAAAGAGCTTCTGAAATAGCAGATATTATAGCATTTTTATCTTCACCGCAGTTAATTATGCTTTCCGACTGCAGACGTCCACGCTGACGATCGCCGATATTGACTGTCGGAATATGAAAAGCCGGGGTCTCAATAATGCCGCTGGAAGAGTTTCCAAGCACAAACTTCGAATATTTCATCAGGGAAAGATACCTGCGGACGCCAAGTGACGCAAACACGTGCAAGTTGGAAATTGTTTTTTCAGCATCATCGAGCATACGGTTAATAAATTCACCGCCACGATCCGCATTGGATTTCGTCACGATAAAGGTAAGATCCGGGAATGATTTGACGGCATCCAGAAAAGCATCGATCTGACTTTTCGGATCCTCATCCTTTGTCGTGACAGGATGGTAAGTGCAGAGCGCGTAATCACAATCTGAAAGACCTATGCTCTCCAGAGCTTCAGACTTTTCCATATCTGCAATCGTAAGAATATTATCTATACTCGTAGAACCGAAATTAAAAACTCGGGACGGATCCTCACCAAGCTGGATAACGCGTTTGCGGCTGACTTCATTGGTAACAAAATGCAGATAACTGATTTTTGAGATCGAATGACGGATCCATTCGTCAAGTGCACCTTCCGACGTATCACCGCCACAAAGATGAAATACCGGAGTTCTGGTGTTTCCTGCCGCTATGGAAACCGAGAGCATCTCATACCGGTCGCCAAGCACAACGACGGCATCATATTTTTGGAAAATAAATAATTCTGTAAACCGAATGAGTGCTTCCGCCTGGTTCTTCGATATATCCAGATCAGAATCCGTATTAACGGGAATCTCGATCTTATGATCGATACGCTGGTCGATCTCATCCACAGTCATGCCAAAACGAGAAGATAAATGAGTACCGGAGACAACAAGTTCTATTCGGATATCCTCATTCTCATACTTTCGAAGCTGTTCGACCACAGGCTTAAGAAGTCCATATTCAGCACGGGTTGTAGTAATTACAGCTATTTTCTTCATACTTCTATCGGATCATCCTCTTCAAAATCATGTATTGCAATAGTTCCGAGCACATCCGGCCATCTCATCGGACTAATACCGTTCCCCGGTCGTTTTACGGTAAGATTCGACTCAGAAAGGATCTCGCCTTTATTGATTTTGCACTTAGCAACAATGCTCTTTCTTGCAATAGCTATGTTTTTCTTTTCGGAATCAGACGGTTTCTTCTCAGAAGAACCTATCGCCTGCTCGATATTTCGAATGGAGCTGATCATGGACTTCAGTTCGGATGGTTCAAGACTGGCCTTGTGGTCAGGGCCTTCCATATTTCTGTCCAGCGTAAAATGCTTCTCGATGATCGCAGCACCGAGAGCAACTGCAGCAATTGGCACTTCGATACCTTTTGTATGATCGGAATACCCCACCTTTAGGCCGAAGACTTCTCTTAATGTCTCCATTGCTTTGAGATTGACATCTGTAAAGGGAGTCGGATACTCGGTATTACAATGCAAAAGGGATATTTCCTTTGCGCCGTTTTCGCAAAGGACTCTTATTGCTTCTTCAATTTCATTCATCTCGCACATGCCGGTGGACATCACGATCGGTTTTCCTGTTTTGGCCAAAGCAACCAGATACGGATAGTTTGTCACTTCGCCGGAAGGGATCTTCCAGAATGGCATGTCAAGTGAGGAAAGAAAATCGATACTGTCAAAATCGAAAGGCGTGGAAAGGAAACATATTCCGGAATGATCGCAATACTCTTTCAGTTCGATAAACTCATCATAGGAGAGTTCGAGTTTTTTCAGCATAGAAAACTGAGAATCATCTCCGGTCGTCTTCTTCTGGTATTCGGCTTTCTGCGCTATGGGAGACACGAGGTTTTTCGCTTTAAAAGTCTGAAACTTAATACAATCCGCACCGGCCTCTTTTGCACAATCGACCAGTTTCTTTGCAAGTTCAAGACTCCCGTTATGATTTACGCCTGCTTCAGCAATGATAAATACGCTCATTGGGTCACCACCTTACAAGGATTTCCATAAGCAGTTACTTCGGATGAAATATCTGATAAGACATTACTCAATTGTCCGATCATGGTGTCAGATCCGATCTGAATGCCTTGTTTTACAACAGATCCTGAACCAACATGGGTATTCTCGCCGACATGAACACCTCCGAGAAGGATCGAGCCTGGAGAAACATGGCAGAAATCTCCGACTGCACAGTCATGTTCAACAACAGCTCCTGTATTAATAATCGCACACAAACCGATCCTCGCGCCGGAATTAATTACTGCGGACTTACCGACAAAACAGCCCTCTGCTATATCAACATCCGAAGCAATAACCGATGTCGGATCAATGATCGATGGAATCGAAAAGCCGATCTCTTTGATCTTTGCATAGAGTTCCCGACGGATCGAGACATTTCCTACACTTCCGACAGATACAAAAGCATCTGTCCAGCCGGCGTCAAACAGTTTTTGAAGATCATCATCACTTCCGACAACAGAAATCCCCAATCGCTCGATCTGATCATTACTATCAACGATCCCGACTTTCTCGAACTGTCCGGATCTTAGGACAGAATCAAGAATCGAGGCACAATGTCCGCCTCCGCCAATTAGAAGTAGTCTTTTCGTCATACCTGTCCTTCTCCATAAAGTCTGTTGCGCATCCGTTCAAGTTCAGGAAGCTGACCCATGTCCATCCATTCATTTTCACTTATCGGGAAAACGGCAACGCGTTTTCCACGCTGTTTCTGAAGCTCAACAACATCAGGGAATCCGATACTGACATTATCTTCCATTTCCTCAACGACTTCCGGTTCCACAATATAGATCCCCGTGTTAGTTATGAAAGAAAACTCCGGTTTCTCCTTCATTTCCTCAATTGCGCCGTTGATGCCCATTTCGATCACACCATACGGGATGCTGATATTCTTGACCGCACCGATAATAGTGATCACATTATTATTCTGCTTATGAAACTCAACCATGCGTTCATAATTCGCGGTAAGAAGAGCATCACAATTCGCAAAGAAGAAAGTATCATGCATCCTACCCTTCAAAAGGCTAAGACCACCGCCTGTACCGAGAGGTACCGTCTCATCATACCAGCTGATATTATAGTGATTCTCGTTATCGTTGAAGTATGCCTTCATCAGTTCTTTTTTGTAATTCACGATAATATGAAACTCATCACAGTGATAGCTCTGATACTCCTGCATGATCAATTCAATGATCGGAAGCTCACCGACAGGAATCAGAGGTTTTGGCAGAACGCGGGTAAAAGGATCCAGTCGTGTGCCACGCCCTCCTGCGTTGATAACAACAGGGAGATTCAGCGCGCTTCTTTTCTTCTCATTTCCGGAGCCGTTATAAAGATCAATGATACGGCCCTCACCGTCCACGATCGGGATCACTACGTAATTCTTTTTGTGATACAGCCGCTTCGCCTCATCAGAAGAACGAGCAATTAACGGCTTGAGATTCGCCGCCCTGCTTACCTGATCAGTAATCTTCCCGCCGGCAAGAAGGAATCGTCTGATATCACCATCGGTAACACATCCGAAAAGACGATCATTTTCATCCACAAGGAAAAGGATCCCGTTCGCATTATTGTCGATCGCCTGCATAGCCTTTGACAAGAGAGGATCATTTCTGCCGATAAAGTTTTCGATTTCCATTTTATCCATTGGCTAATTCCTCAAGAAGCTGTTTTACCTGCTGTGCAACATATGAGATTTCTTCTTTTGTGATCTGTGTGCTGGAAGGAATATTCAGGATGCGGTCCGCATAGTACGGAGCTTTTTCAAGCTGATATGTGATCTCATGATCATAGGGCTTCTGTTCATTGATCAAGCCCCAGATTGCTCTGGTCTGGATGCCCTTCCCGTCAAGTGCTGTTATAATTTCACGCATCGTCGCCGTTATTCTGGATCGATCGATACAAAGTGAATAGAACCACTTATTTGAAGATGTACCCTCACGGAAAGGCATCAGTTCAGCAAGATCAAAGCCTTCGAATTCTTTCATATACAGTTCATAGTTTGCCTGTTTCCTGCGGATGAACTCAGGAAGTTCTTCCATTTGAGCAACACCAAGAGCCGCTTGAAGATTTGTCATACGATAGTTATACCCGATCTCATCATGGATGTAATAATGCGGATCATTCTTTGCCTGTGTGGATAAATATCTCAGATGATCGACAACACTCGAATCATTCGAAGTAACCGCACCACCGCCGCCGGTAGTGATGATCTTGTTTCCGTTAAAACTGAAAGCGCCAAAATCACCGATAGTTCCGGCATATTTGCCGGCAAGTTTCCCTTCTGTATAATGAGTGCCGAGAGCTTCTGTAGCATCTTCGATCACTTTCAGCGAATATTTCTTCGCTGTATCCATAATTGATTCCATATCTGCGAGATTGCCGAAAACATGGACAACAACAAGAGCTTTTACCGGCTTGTTCTGATATGTAAGAACACCGTCTTCATAACGGCACTCGTTTTCACAGAAAGCACGGAGTTTGACCGGATCGATACAGAAACTGTCATCACAATCGATAAATACAGGTGTAGCAAACTGATATTTCACCGGATTTACGGCAGCTATAAATGTCAGCGGAGGAACGAGAACTACATCTCCGGGCTTAACTCCGGCCTGAACAAGAGAAAGATGAAGCGCTGAAGTACCACTCTGACAAGCAGCCACATTTTCCGTATGAAGGAATTTGGCAAGTTCCTGTTCAAGCTTGGTGATGTATGCGCCACCGGTGGATACCCAGCCCTGTTCTACAGCATCATTTACGTACTTCTTCTCATTTCCCTCGAAGTTTGGAATGGAAAGCGGGATATAAGCACACATAGTAATAACGTCCTTTCAATTACATCTTACTGTCGAGACTCTTTCCGGTCTCAATATGCTGAAAATTCGGAAGATAATCTTTCATGATATCTACGATCTGCGCTTTAGTTGTTGATCCCTGTTCAAAAGCAGAATTCAGATCTGAACAGAGTTTTAACACAGAATCCTTATTCGGAACAGGTTTTCCGGTAATAACTCCAAGTGCGTCAAAACGCTCTATGTCAGCTGTTTCAGTGTCTGTGACAAATTCTTCGAATGCCTTCTCACCGGAAGTATCAGAAACAGCATAATGGACAGGATACTCCGTGGATCCGTTTTTAAGTGCTTTGGACTTCTCGATAGCCTCAGCATCGGAAGCACATTTCAAAACAGAATAGCCATGTTCCTCGATCAGTGCAGTAGCAATTGCATCAAATGTCATCATCTGTGCTTCTTTTAGTTTCGGGAAAAAGATCGCTCTGTTTTCACCAAGCATACAGGATAACATGCAGATCTGACCGGATTCTTCCGGAGATACAAAATAGCGTCGCACATCAGAAGGCGCCGAGATAGGCTGAAGCTTGGATATACGGGCAAGACAGCCGGCAGGAAGTGAGCCGTTTGAAAAAGCAACATTTGCAAAACGTGCTGTTTTTACCGGGAACTTATCTGAATAACTGAAGATAAGGTCCTCCATGATTCTCTTGGATGCGCCCATGATGTTTACCGGGTTTGCCGCTTTATCTGTGGATACACAGAAGTATTCTTCCGGCGGATACTCGGAAAGCAGATCCAGAAGTCCTTTTGCATGGATAACATTATTCTGGATCAAGGCCTCAACAGAATGAATGTCCTTTTCGGAACGGACATGCTTATGCGCAGAGAAATTACCGACGATCTGAAAGCCGCCTCTTTCTCTGAACATCTTCTCAAAGACCGGAGCTGCAAAATCCATCGGATAAGGAATATAATCCTCAGGTACATACATTCCGGGAGTCGAACGGAGATCTCGGGTAAGCTCGGCAAGTGCATTTTCATTAATATCTACAACAACGAGTGTAGATGGCTGAAAAGGAAGGATCGCCTTGATAAACGATGATCCGATGCTTCCTGCGCCGCCGATAACGAGAACAGACTTCCCTTTTATCTTATTTGACAATTCTTCCCTGTTCCGTTCAATATCATTAAGGAACATGGATTTTTCTCTAAAAGTAACATGTTTACCTATAAACTGTTCAAGATTAAACATTTTTCTTCTTCCTTTTTAATACCACTAAGAGTTTATCCTTATTCTTTATAATAACACACATCAGGCATACCGTATAAATACCGCCGAAAATGTATCTGAATATCGGAGTATCATACATCTGATTTATTGAAACAGTCAGAACAACAGATATCGTAGCTACAAGTCCGACCAGTTTATTGGGGTATACCTTCTGCATTTTATAGATCCTGACAATGATAATATGAGCTGCCAGAAGCCATGCAAATCCGGCAAGTGTTGTATATGCTGCTGCGATATATCCGAATTTCGGAATAAAAACAGAATTCAAAATAAAGTTCAAAAGTGCTGCAGATACACTCGCAATAGCCATTCCAACTGTCTTTTTAGTAAACTGTTCAACATTTACGTACAGAGTGTAAAGGAACTGGAAAATACAGCCGCAGGCGACCGGCGGCATAACATAAAGCGCTGACAGATACTTATGCCCGCCTATCAGATAAAGGATATCCGGCGCAAATAGCATCATCATTACTGCCATTGCGCTGAATAGAAGGATATACGTTTTGGAAAACGAATTGATATCCTTATATTTTTTCTCGTTAAGCTTTTGTCCAAGCCAAGGCGAGAAAGCGGAATTCATAGATACAATAAGAATAGAAACCAACGATCCGCAGGTATATGCCATACTGTATAGACCATTTGCTTCTTCTCCGCAGATATTCGTAATCATAGTCTTATCCATGGAATTCAGAAGCGACATGGATAAAAGGTGCGGGATAAAAGGAAGGCAGATCTTAATTGCATATTTCCAATATGAGGTAACAAAATGCCGTTTGCCGAGATTCATGATCACTACATAAAGCACAATTCCGATCAAAATCGTTGGTATCAGGCTGCCGATGATTCGACCGGTAAGGCGGTTACCCATTCCCAGTACAAGCACGACCGAAAGAAGCGCTGTTCCGATAGAAACAAGGAAACTAAGGAACACCGACATTTTGTACTTATAGTAATATCTTTCTCTTGCCTGAAACATATTGACCGCCGGCAGAAAAACAAGATATACCAAAAGGCAGTTAAGATAAAACCGGTCGATCAGTAAGATCGGCTGGATCAGCGGGAACACAAGATTCAGAAGAAATATCGATACAATCGAAGAAATCGTGCTTAATCCCAATACGGAAAGAATATATTCATCAAATGAATCCTCAAAATCGTATCTGGCGCTGATAAAAGTACTATCCAGATTCAGCGTAATACAGATTGTCAAAATGCTTAGCCAGGTAGTGAAATTACTATATGCTCCAAATTCACCTTCCGTTAATAATCTTCCGAAAATCGGCGTCGTCAGAATACCGATACTTCTCATAAGAAAATTGGAGATAGTATACCATGTACCTGCTTTTAGTGCTTTTCCCTCAATTTTATTATCCATACTTAATTAAATTCTTTGACCTCTTTATTCTTCGAGATTTTTTCCGGAACAGAAAACAGGAACATCATAACAAACAGCGTCACCGTGCCGTAAGTCATCCAGAAAACATTATCGGTAAACGCCCGGAAAAGGAGTGTGCCAAGGCAGAAAAAGTAGAATGGTCTCTTATATCTGATCGATTGAAGCACGTTCTTCACAAGAATAACCATCACATAGACAAAACAGATCAGACCATTATAAGTGTGGATGTTGATATAACTGTTATGTGAGTTTCCGGCATATCTCTCCCAGGCAAGCGTCTTATGGATATCTGTGCCGAAGATAAGGTATTTTTTCTCGGAAAATGTCAGTTTCAGATAGTCTTTCCAGAGGAATATACGCGAACTGTTCATTCCGCGGTCACGGAAAGTTTCAGATATCATAGAGCTGTTGATCATGTTAATGATCCTGTCGATATTTACCGCAACGGCAGAAATAAAGATAACCAACACGATCAGAAAAAGTGCACGGAAATCACGTTTTCTCTTTCTATACATCACATAGAATATGCCGACGAAAAGGAACGTAGATGCAATAATGCCACCACGACCGCGAGAAAGAAGGCTCATGATCCACAGAAATGCAGCCGGCCATAAATACGGTTTTTCATTACGATCTTCGGCAAGACAGTAATACAATACGGTCGGATAAAGCATGTAAACGGAGACAAAGTTGTTTGAGGAATTGATATACAGATCTCCCCAGAAGCCGACAGTCATAAACTTGAGAATTATAATGCCGCCGTTGAGCAGCACTATTGCCAAAAGCGCCTTATAATCAAACCTTTTATTCAGGAAAAGCAACGCTATAAAAAACTGGATAAACATAAGTGCGAACGGTTTAATGGATATTGAGCCGATGATAAAGTGATTCGCAACGCCGGTAGCAGCAAACATCAGGAGAAAGAAAATAAGATTTCTTTTGAACATATGGAGATTTACAACACAAGTTACGGCAGCTCCGAAAAGAATCGAAGCATACCAAAACAGCTGTAATGGCAGAGACTCATTCTGAGTCAGAAGTGTCATTGCCACAAAATACAGACATCCGGCGAGTGTTATGATCTGATTTTTCACATTAAATGATTCACTCATCGGCGTATCTCTCCAAGTATCTTCACAATGCATTCTTTGTATTCTTCAAAAGAATTCGGAATCATTACTTTGTCAGAATCACTGTATGATTCCTTCAATGCCGTAAAAAAATGATCCAGAGGAGCCTGATTCATACCTTCATTCTGTATAAACTTATAAAGCAAAACAACATACGGCTCCTGACCGGTAATCATCTTCGGCGTAGAAAGAGCAGTACTTCCGACAGAGATAAGCACTTTCTTATTCATATCGTTACGGATGCAAAGGATCTCAAACGGGAGTTCAGATTTTTGATAATACCGAAAGCCTTTCCGTTTTTCTTCTTTACTTCTCGGATGTCTCTTCATTATAAGATCAGATGACCCGAATGCTTTAAGTGTATATTCATAAAGAGAATTCAGTTTTTCTTTGTTTTTCCCGAACGAGCCGGAAAGTTCCTCAAGAATGACTGCCGATTCCGGAAGTGCTACATCGTTGCCGGGTACAAAAACCTTATCCAGAACATCTGAATACTGCGGATGGTCAAAGAATCTGTCGATTTCCCAAACCTGATACGGTGTTTCCCCGTTGATTTTCTTATACATTTCAGGAAACATCAGATACCGGTCCTGGTCAAAATCAAGCGCCTTCTTCCCGAAAAGCACTTTCCGGACCATTCCGTCTGCTTTACTCGGATTCAGTGCACTGTTTCCGTAATAGCTGCCGACACCATCATCAAAATAGTACACTTTAACATCCTGTTTTTTCTTATAGCAGTTCAAAATATAAAGGCGCGGGATAAAAGCACGCGATGAAACAAAGATATTCTTGTATGTGGCATTATTGGAAACAATGATATTCGAAATACTGCCGACATGAAAATAGGTACGGGCAATCTGAAGATGATTGATTATGCCGCTTTCACGGGAAATGTATTTGCTGTATATCTTCTTGGAATCAATAATATACACGCCTTCAAAAATGCCCAGAGATTCGACTCTCTGCGCGATTGCTTCGGCATCTGCAAACTGCGGATCGATAAACAGATCAGACTTTTCATCGCGGCTGATCGCCAGAGAAAGAATCGAGAAAAGCTGGTAAGTAGATGTGCAGAAATAACATGAATCCTTAAGAAGTGACGGAGTTTTCTTACTCAAGCACACTCACCTCCCTAAGAATATCGATCGTATGAGACACGCCTGATGCAGCGTCAAAAACTCCCTCCCACCCGAGATTTTCGAGCTTTGTGCTATCCAGCGATGAATTCTCCATCGGATTAAATGCTTTTGCCTCCTCTTCCGATGGGATATCCGTAACAAGTTTGACACCGGCATGCGTAGTCATGATCTCAGCGAGTTTTCTGATGCTCATGATAGAATCTCTATTGGAGATATTATATGCCTGCCCCTTTTCCCCTTTTACAAGGACTTTAAGGATAGCAGAAGCACAGTCGAGGCAATAGCAGTAACTTCTTATCTGCGAACCGGCGCTTTTCATAACGATATCCTTACGGGAAGCACAATCATACGCCCACGCAGAGGAAACTCTGACATCTTTTTCAGAACAAGTGGGCCCGAAAATATGTCCGGGACGAACGATCACGGAATCCACATCATATTCGTGCAAGAAAGAGACACACAGAGTTTCAGCGGCACATTTGCCGTAGGAGTATGCATTTCGCGGATTTAAAGGATCAATGGTTCCGTATTCCGTTTCCTGCGACGGGGTGGTCCGGTCTTTTCTCCCATACACTTCCGAACTGGATACAAAAAGTACTCTCTTTACAGCGTTTTCTTTCGCATAAGCAAGCAGATACGAAAGACCGACGATATTTCCCGTCAAGGTCTCGACCGGATTTTCAATAATCGCCTTGGGCGAGGCATTGCTCGCGGCATGAATGATGTAATCGATTTTTACAGAAGGATCGATCGCCGGCCTTTCCGCATCAAATAAAGAAAGAATCAGGTCTTTCCTGTCTTTACAATCAGAAAACCTCTCATCAAGTGATTTTTTTGTTCTGCCCGTTGCTATTACCCGGAAATTCGTTTTATATTTATCATTAAAGCGGAGCAGCGCATGGACGACGGCAGTACCGATCAGTCCGCAAGATCCGGTAATGAAAAACGAACTGCCGCTTTCCGAGGAGAGTTCCTCGAAAACTGGCAGTACTAAATCTATATCATTTTGCCATTGCTCATTCTGAAACAGCATAGACCACCTTACTCTTTGAGCCAGTCAGATCGGGAAGCTGCAAGAAGCGCCTTGAAAATGTCGATATCTTCAACTGTTGTAAGTTTGATATTCTTTTCTGATCCGGCGGAAAAATAAACCTGATTTCCCATCTCGATCATAAGTGTACAGGAAGCAACAGAATTAATTATGCCTTTTTCAAGCGCATCACGATGGAGCTGACATATGTCACCAAGACGAAAAGCCTGAGGTGTCTGCGTTCTCTTAAGGGCATCACGCGGATATGTTCCTGTGGATACTTCGCCGTTTTCCGTCTGAAGCATTGCTTCGGCACAAGGAATAACTGTTATCGCATTTCCGTTCTTCTTGGCAACACGGATATTATCCGAAATGATCTCGGCTGAAACCATCGGACGGATCGCATCGTGAATCAGAACAAGATCATCTGGCGAACAGTGCTTTTCGAGCTCGAAAAGACCATTGCGGATCGAACCCTGACCATTCGTTCCGCCGGGAGCGATATACTTAAGCTTCGAAATATTAAACTGCTTGGCATATGCCTGCAGGACCTGTTCCCAGCCTTCAATACAAACAACTCCGATCGCATCGATCTCCGGGTGTTTTTCAAAAGCTTCGAGCGTATAGATAATGACAGGCCGCTCATTGACCGTCAGAAACTGTTTGGGAATGTCCTGATGCATTCTGTTGCCGGAACCGCCCGCTATAATCAGTGCAATATTTGCCATACTGTTTTCTCCCACTAAATCACAATACCATTTTACTGGCGTAGTGCGTCTCCCGTTTATTCTCCGGAGGGATCGACATATAATCCCTGTAAAGATTTGTCAGATACTGATCATAATCCGCCGGAATAGTAACGGAAAGTCCTTCAAACTCACCCTGCGTCAATTCGGCAAAAACCTTTTCGGGCAGAATCTCCCGCTTATAGCTGATAGCGGAAGGAACGGCAAGCCATCCGGTCTTTTTCGGATACCTTCCTAGTTTATCACATTTTTTCAAATAAAACCTCATACCGCCGAGATGCGAAAACAGAAAGCCGAGTCTTCTGCGCATTTTATAGTACTTCCGCACTTCATCACAGGTTTTTCCTTTTTCAAGTATTACCGGGGAAGGATACTTATAGTCAATACATGCACTTGACGCCTTAAATGCAAAATCATACCTGAAAGCCCTGAAATTTCTTTGAAATCCCGGCTTCGGACAATTCTCGATGATAAAAACATCGATGAAAAGATTATCATGCTGATGTACACCGGCAAACGGAATCTCGACCAGAGTCGTTCCCTTTTTGAAGATCTTCGGCTGCTTATTAAAGTAACCGGGCTCCAGCGGCTGAACAAGTTCATATTTATCCGAGAACTCACCGGGGAAAACCTGTGCAAACTTCTCGTATTCCTCACGGACCATCATAATATCGATATCATCGTCCCACGGAATAAAGCCTTTGTGCCTGATCGCACCAAGGAGCGTACCGCCGCTGAGCATACACTTGATATTATGCTTATCACATATGGTCTTAATGTCGATAAACATCCCGAGAAGTGCTTCATGAAGCGCTTTTATCCCTTCAGGGCCGATCTCGAACTCTTTAAAATATTCAGAATAAATCTGTTTGCTGGACTTCATTTTTCCACCTTTATCATTTATGCAATAGTTTCTTAAATACAAACCCTCTAAGTTTTCCGGGTAGCATAGCCACGATAAACTGTATGATGATCGTCTTGTGATAATCCCAACTGCTGATAAACCCGGTCTTTTTTACCATCTTGCGGCCGGTTTTGTATTTTTTGAAATAACTCCAGCCTCCGCGCCTCTCATACATGTCATGTCCGATCCTTGCAAAAACAAGTGGTTCATCGATATTCATACAGTTAGCCCCGCTTTGGATCATCCGGACCCACAGATACGTATCTTCCATCAGCGGACAGGACTCGTAATTACCTGCTTTCAAGACAGCTTCTTTTTTATACATGACTGTCATATGATTAAAAGCATCTCTTTTCTTCTGGTACTTCACGATCTCATCATGCGTAACCGGAACAGTACGATGAGCCACGATCTCATCCGGTGAAGTCTCAAACTCATCGATCTGAGATCCGCAAATATCGATTTTCGGATTGTTTTGAAAAGCAGCAAGCTGTTTTTCAAAACGATCTTTTCCGGCAATATCATCCGTATCCATTCTGGCGATCAGATCATAGGTACACTCCGGAACACCTGCACGAAGCGCAAGACCCAGTCCGGAATTCTGCTTGAGAGGAACTCTTTTGATCAATCCGGGATATTTCTTCTCATACTCCTCAAGGAGAGCATACAATTCTTCTGTCAATGGCCCGTCTTCAACGATCAGCCATTCATCCGCCCTCACCGTCTGATTGAGAAGGCTCTCAAAGCATTGCCGGGCATATTCCGGTTTTTCTTTTATGTATAAGGACATCAAAACACTGAACTTCGGCATTACTGATAATCCTTTCCTGCGACAGCCGCAACAGTGCGGAACATGGTCATTATGTCACCGCCAAATGAAAATCCGGAGATACTCTTCAGATTCCACTTCATTTTGTCCGGAAGAACTCTCTCAAGATATACGCGATCCACATCGTCAGCCTCATCTAAAAGCTTATCTTCATCCTTGTATCGGATCGATGCTTCACTTGTAATACCGGCCGGCATCAGAAGAGTGGCATAGTATTCAGGCTGATACTGCTCGACATATTTCACGGATTCAGGACGGGTACCGACAAAACTCATATTTCCGGTCAGAATATCAAAAATCTGCGGAAGCTCGTCCAGACGGCATCCGCGGAGTTTCGAACCGATCTTTGTGATACGGCTGTCATTACCCACAGTAACTGCAGAACCGATTTTGTCCGCATTATTCACCATTGTTCTGAACTTATGGATGCGATAATGCTTCCCGTATCTCGTGACTCGTTCCTGTCGATAAAATACCGAACCTTTGCTGTCACACTTGATAAGAATAGCGATGATGATCATCGGAAGAGCAAGCAAAACCAAAAGAATAACAGCCGTAAAAATATCAAACACGCGCTTACAGCCTCTCTGAAATCCTTTTTTCTTAAGGACATCATAGTATGGTTTAACTTCCGGCACTCTCATGTATTCAGGGAGATCATTCCAATTTCTCAGCATCAGATATTTTCCCTCATGACAGTTCTCAAAGAAGAACAGATATACTCAACATCCTCATCTGTAAGCAATGTATGCAATGGAAGTGTGATCAGATTTCTATAATAATCGAAAGAATTCGGGAAATCGGAAATATCCGCGCCGAGTTCACGATATGCCGTCATCATCGGAAGAGGCTTATAGTGGACATTGGTAGAAACACCAAGTTCAGCAAGATTCGATATGATCTTATTTCTCTTCTCCTCATCAATTCCGGGAATACGCATCAGATAAAGATGATTACTGCTATCAATAGAAGGAACATGATGATTCAGATGAGATATACCAAGTTCATCGCAAATGTCATCATACTTTCGGATAATCTCTTTTCTTCTCTCAAGGAGTCCCGGATAACGGTCAAGCTGTTTTAATCCGATTGCCGCCATAATATCAGTCATGTTGCATTTGTACCATGGTCCGATAATATCATATTCCCAAGCACCAACCTTTGTTTTTGCAAGAGCATCCTTATTCTGCCCATGGAGGCTCAACAGCTGGAAGAACTTGTAGATCTCAGCATCATCAATACCCGGAATGCTCTTCCAGGTTGATGCTCCGCCTTCCGCCGTGGTAAAGTTCTTTACTGCATGAAAACTGAATCCCGTAAAATCAGCAAGCGCACCGCAATTTGTCACTTTCCCATGGAATGACCTGCTTCCGCCCAGGCCATGTGCACAGTCAGAAACAACGGCAATACGGCCGAGCGCTTTCTGAATGCGTGACGAAAACTCAGAAAGCGGAGATCCGTCACTCTCCATAGGACGGAATAACGATTTTTTGGATTCGACAATGCTGAACACTTTTTCATAATCACAGACAATGCCGGCAAGATCAACACAAACAACGGCTTTTGTTCTCTCCGTGATCACAGATGCCAGTTTATCATAGTCCATTTCCGGCATATGCGTAACAGGATCACCATCTTTTTGAATATCGATAAACTTCACTGTCGCGCCACAGTGGATCGCAGCAGATGCAGTTGCGGAATATGTATAAGCAGGAACAAGAACCTCATCACCTTTCCCGACACCGAGAATACGAAGATTCAGTTCTTCCGCGGCAGTCGCCGAATTCAGGCAGGCCACCCGGTTAGACCAAAGGTCAGGATCAGACTCAGTATCCACATCAACACGTCCGGTCTCGATATATGCAGCCAGTCTTCTCTCCAACAATTTGGTTCGGGGCCCGGTCGTGATCCATCCGGATCGGAGTGCGTCACATACTTCATTGATCTCTGTTTCGCTGATATCCGGCGGACTGAATTTAATAAATCTCTTTTCCATAAAAATCCCAACTGTTTTAAAACATAGTATTTTTCTATATTATACACATCATGCAAAAAACTGTGTATTTCTTTTAAATACAATAAAATCACCCCCAAAAGGATGATTCTATTGCACATTAACAAATATGGTGGGGCTGATGGGACTTGAACCCATACGATTTAAGGTCGGCAGATTTTGAGTCTGCTGCGTCTGCCATTCCGCCACAACCCCGCAAATGACGGAAATATATTAGCATAACGATATTATCGTGTCAAACATGATGTCCCGTTAATAGATAGTCAGAAAGCTCGAATTACAGCACTTTTTTCGCAAAGTTATAAGAGTCTTTGCACATCTTCTCCAGATCATAGAAAGCTTCCCATCCAAGTTCTTTTTTCGCCTTTGACGGATCCGAATAGCAGACATCGATATCACCGGGACGGCGCTCAACTATCTGATACGGAATCTTGATATCATTTGCTTTTTCAAAAGCGTTAACAATATCCAGAACGCTGTAGCCGATACCGGTTCCCAAATTATAGATATACACACCGGGAACATCTTCGAACTTCTTCATTACTGCGACATGTCCTTTCGCAAGATCAACGACATGAATGTAATCACGAACGCCGGTACCGTCATGTGTTTTATAGTCGTTACCAAAAACACGTAAACAAGGTAGTTTTCCAACAACGACCTGCAAGATATAAGGCATAAGATTATTCGGGATACCATTCGGCTCATCACCGATCAAGCCGCTCTCATGTGCACCGATCGGGTTGAAATAGCGAAGAAGCATAATGTGCCAGTCCGGATTTGATTTCTGGAAATCAGTAAATATCCTTTCAAGCATTTTTTTGGTCTCGCCATATGGATTCGTTGTCGATCCCAGTGGGCATTCCTCTGTAATCGGAATAATCGCAGGATCTCCATATACGGTTGCCGAAGATGAAAATACGAGTTTTTTCACATCAAACTCTTTCATAACAGACAGAAGATTCAACGACCCTGCGACATTGTTGTAATAATACTCCCAAGGCTTCGCAACACTTTCGCCTACCGCTTTTAATCCTGCAAAATGAATAACCGCATCGATTGCATTCTCTTTAAAAATCGGACGCATAGACTCAATATCCCGCAGATCTGCCTGATAAAACTTCGGACGCTTACCTGCAATCTCGAAGATACGGTCAAGACAGGTTTCCTTGGAATTACAAAGATTATCGAAAATGACAACATCATGACCTGCCTGGATCAATTCAACGCAGGTATGTGATCCGATATAACCGGTACCGCCAGTAACAAGTATTTTCATATATCCTATCTCCTTCTTCTCACATGTTTATCCGAGACGATAAAAATCGCTTGATTCATTTCGAACACCTCATAAAATCAGATAATAGAATTATACCAAAAAAATAAAAAAAAGGACAGACACAAGGTCTGTCCTTGGTGGGAGAAGGTGGATTCGAACCACCGAAGTCGGTGACAACAGATTTACAGTCTGCCCCCTTTGGCCGCTCGGGAATTCTCCCTCGAAATATATATTAATTGTGTTAGCTTCGTAGTGGTGGGCCTTCAGGGACTCGAACCCAGGACCGACCGGTTATGAGCCGGTTGCTCTAACCAACTGAGCTAAAGGCCCGCTTGTTTTGAGTTTGTACCCATTTCTCAAAGCGCAAGAAAGATTATAACGATAAAGATGTAATTCGTCAACACCTTTTCGAAAAATAACGGGACACGTTAAATATCCGTTATTATATGACATTAACGTGTCCCGGAAAAGTTCTTTTCGAAAGGAAGAATCAATCCTTCGCAGACAGATAACCCTTCTTGTAAAGAAGCTCGGCAGTAAGCATAGCACCACCTGCAGCGCCACGCAGAGTGTTGTGGGAAAGGCAGGTAAACTTGTAATCGAAGATCGGATCCTCTCTTAAGCGGCCGATCGAAACGCCCATTCCGCCTTCGAAGTATGCATCGAGTGACGGCTGAGGACGATTATCCTCATCGATATACTGCAGGAACTGCTTAGGAGCATGCGGAAGTCCGAGTTCCTGAGGTGCCCCCTTATAGTTCTTCCATGCCTCGAGCATTTCTTCCTTTGTCGGCTTCTGGTCAAACTTGACGGATACCGCAGCAGTATGGCCTTCCTGTACGGCAACACGATAGCACTGAGCAGAGATGATCGGAGCTTCTGCTTTAACGATCTCATTACCCTCGATATGTCCCCATACCTTCAGCGGTTCCTGCTCACTCTTCTCTTCTTCGCCGCCGATATAAGGAATCATGTTTCCTACCATTTCCGGCCAATCCTTAAAGGTCTTACCGGCACCGGAGATCGCCTGGTACGTACAAACATTGATGTACTTAATACCAAATCCGAGGAGCGGAGTTAATGCCGGAACATAACTCTGAATGGAACAATTCGGTTTGACAGCGATAAAACCGCGCTTCGTTCCGAGTCTTTCTCTCTGCTTCTCAATAATAGCCGAATGATCGGAATTGATCTCAGGAACCATCATCGGAACATCAGCAGTCCATCTGTGAGCAGAGTTGTTAGACACAACAGGAGTCTCAAGCTTAGCGATCTTCTCTTCCAGCGCACGGATCTCATCCTTCTTCATATCTACTGCGCAGAAAACAAAATCGACTTTCTCACAAACCTTCTCAATATCCTCTGTGCTCTCAACGATCATATCTTTTACATAAGCAGGCATATCAACATCGATCTTCCAGCGGCCTTCGACAGCATCAGCATAACGCTTACCGGAAGAACGCGGAGAAGCAACTACTGCGACACACTCGAACCACGGATGATCATCCAGAAGCGAGATGAATCTCTGTCCTACATAACCTGTTGCGCCAATGACGCCAACTCTTAACTTAGCCATTTTTGTTTCCTCTTTCGTTGTCCGCGTGCGGCGGACATTTGTCTTTGATGCGTGTATTATAGCGCAACGCAATATGGAAAGCAAGTTATTTTTTCGATATTTGTGATAAGATTATACTAACAGTTCAGTATTGTTTAATCAGGAGATCTTATGAGTCGTCCCAAAGGCAAATCATCAGGCGAAAATGCCACTTTCCCGATTCTTGAACAGTACCTTCGCTATATGCAGGCCGTTCAGGAAAAATCGCCGTTGACGATTAAAGAATATAAATACGATCTTATTCTTCTTTTTCGTTTTCTCAAGCAGGATCGCGGTCTTGTTCAGTTGTCAGATGATTTTACGTTTAACGATATTCCGATCAATGATATCGACGAAAAATTCTTAAACAGCATTACATCTGATGATCTTTTCGCGTTTATGATCTTTCTTTCCCGTCAAAGAAAAGCATCTTCTGCTACACGTGCCAGAAAAGTAGCCACGGTCAAATCATTCTTTAAGTACCTTTTCCAAAAGAAAAGGATCATAAAGGATGATCCGTCTTATGACCTCGAAACACCCAGACGTGCCAAAAGGCTCCCCAAATATCTTAATCTTGAACAAAGCCGGGACCTTCTTCAGGCAGCCGAAAACTCGGAAAGCAAATATGCTGCCAGAGACTACTGCATCGTCACTCTATTTCTCAACTGCGGAATGCGTCTTTCCGAACTTCGAAGCATCGACCTTTCCGATATTTCGGAAAATACGCTGAGAGTTGTAGGCAAAGGCAATAAAGAACGGACGATCTATTTGAACGATGCCTGCATCCGTGCGCTTTCCGAATATTATCCGGAAAGAGATGCCATGAAGAAGAAAGATAAGGACGCACTCTTTTTGAGTAGCCGCGGAACAAGAATCAGTGCACCCATGATCCAGACTATCATCAAACGCCTCTTCTCTGCTTCCGGGATCGATGCTTCCGCCTATTCCGTACATAAGTTAAGACACACTTGTGCCACTCTTATGTATAAATACGGACAGGTAGATATCCGAACTCTTCAGGCGATCCTCGGTCATCAAAGCGTAGCAACGACTCAGATCTATACACATGTGGACGAAGAGTCTCTGCACGATGCCGTGGCAAAAAACCCGCTGGCGAACATAAAAAAAGACAGCTGAGAGAGTTCAACTGTCTTTTTGATCATTCATTTTTTAAATAACTTTCCAGGAACCTTAAAGCGACTTCCTTCTTATTTTGCGGATGCAATGTCGGGATCAGATAGGCATCCGGGATTTCTCCGACCACTTCTCTCTGTACCTTGCGAACCGCATCAAAAGGATCCGACTCATATACCGGACCATCTCCGAGCCAATATGTGACTTCAGCCATATAAAACGGCGTATTCTGCCCGAAAAGCACTCTCCACTCTTTGACCATATCTTTTAGAAGCTGCCCGTAATACTGCGGATATTCACAGTTAGATTCACCCTGATAGAAAAGGATCGCCTTACAGGAAAGATCTCTGATCGGATACAGCATGGAATTAAAAAGTGCCGTCGGCGACCAGATAAAGAATGTCTGTCCTTCAAGCGGGCCCGCTTCATAACCGAAACGCATCTTCCATGCCCCGGTAAGATCGATTGTTTGGTCCTGAAGCTTCAAATAATAAGGACATTCTTTAACGGCGCCGCCGATATTGGTATCTACGACCAAACGAACAGTAATCGTGTTTTTCCCCGGCTTAAGAGTTCCCGGAGAAAGGAAAAACCTTCGCGGCGGATACTTAAAACCGTAGCCGCCCACGGCAGATCCGTTCACATATGTCGTATCTCCGTCCATGAATGTGCCCAAACGAAGTTCAACTTCCTGATCACACCAATCCGAAGGCACTTCGACGGTCTTCTGGATCCAGAAAACACCCTTAAAGTTTTCATGTTTTGTCTGATAGAAAGTCGAAGGAAGCGTAAATGTTTCATACTCTCCTTCCTCCCACGGCTCCATCCAGTTCTCCTTAAGACCTGTATCGTGATCATCCACATCTTTATGCCAGGATTCCTGCCGGTGCATATCCTCAGCGGCAACAGACTCAACATATTTCATATCGGCATATTGGGAAAGCTTATCTTTATAGCACCAAAGACAGCATTTACTCTTATCGTTATTACACTTGCCAGAATGAGAAAATTCCGGTTCAATTTGCGAAAAGGACTCTCTGAGGTTTTCTTCGCTCATCAGACTTTCCACCGGAGCTCCGCCCACTGCCGTCTGCACCAGTCCTACCGGAATGCCGTCTTTCAAATACTTATACTTGGCAAAATAGAAGCCGATTGCACTGAATCCGTCAATATTTTTTTGGTCGGCATTGACCCATTTACCGCCGGACAGCATATCTTCTTTTCGTCCGAACAAAGGCAGTTTCGGTACTTCAAACTGACGGATCATTGAATAATCGGCGCTTCTGATCTCGTCATAATGGAAATCTGTTGTCCAGATCAAGGGAAGTTCCATGTTCGACTGCCCGCCGAGTACAAAAACATCTCCGAAAAGAACATCCTTGATCCTGGTCTCTTTTTCGTCAGCGAAAATCCTTATTTCATGGGGACCACCGGCATCCATGGAAGGGATTGCTGCTTTCCACTTCTTATTTTCTCTGTCAGAAACCACTTCAAGTGCTTTTCCGTCAAAAAACACACGGATACTCTCGTCTTCTTCAAAAGAACCGCGGATCTCATTCTCGCGGCTTCTCTGAAGGATCATTCCATTACTGTAAATGCTTGAAATCATCATAACGAACCTCCTGTTATGAATACAAATAATTAATCAGCTTCAGATTTAAGTCATTCTTATCTTGCTTAACGGGAAAGACCAGATATACATCCATATCTGAAAGCCCAAACTTAGAAAGAACTTTATCAGACAATTTGATTCCGGAAGTTTTCCCTTCAAATCCTGTTACAAATTCAAGATCTGAATAATCCGGATCATTTCGGATATAGGAAATATCCTGATAGATATCCACATCGGCAAAGTATTCGAATTCCTTTTTCGTCATAAAAAGATAGTTATACATTCCGGCGTTGACCTGGGCAACAAAAGCCGTCTCAATGTTATTTCTCTCATACTCCTGTCCCTCGGGGACCATCAGCGCATTGCCGCCGAATTGGACCTTTTTGCCGGTATAGTCGTCACCCAGATAATTAATAAAACCATCCATGAGAAGGTCATATTTATCTTCAAAAAGATCAAAACCGACGGTACCACCGGTA
The DNA here is from genome assembly GCA_905235455.1 of uncultured Clostridia bacterium. GTDB lineage: Bacteria > Bacillota > Clostridia > Saccharofermentanales > Saccharofermentanaceae > Scatonaster. Next base: position 4,846 of record CAJOLL010000001.1, on the reverse strand, counting down.
TAGATCGTTTTACTGTTCTTGTATGCATCTCTGATAAACAGGCTGACAAACACAAGGGCCAAAAGCACAAGGAGTACTTTTACAAGATAATAATCCTTGAAAAAAAACAATTTCTGCCGAAATGTCATCGGCGGTTTATTACACTTTTCAGCAGATAATGTTTCTTTTACCTGATCCGAGTCAGTCATTACTCCTGCTCCTCCTCAGATCCGGAAACTTCTTCATTCTCTTCTTCAGTTCCAAATTGCTTTTCAAGCTTATTAAAGCCCCTTTGCAAAACCAGACATAAGCAGAAAACAATAACAACGTGCGACACTACCAGCACCAGCGGCAGGAACCGAATGTATTTGATGCAAAGGAAAACGGCACCGAACATCAAAACGATGATCGGAATGAGACTATAAAAATACAGCATCGCAAAAAGAGCGGATGTCTTAAACGCTTCTTTTACGGTTACTTTGAATCTGGCGATGATCGGGAATATCGTCATGATGACAAAAAGAACAATCGTAGTGACAAAAACCGTTGCCGCAAAGTATATTGCAGGCACATCAAGGAACCCGTTTTCAATGATCCAGGTCCAGTCCATGCAAAGCAAAAGACAAGCACCCAAAAGAATTATCCAAATAATGGCGGCCTGTTTGAAGTTCTCTTTAAAAGCCTTAAAGAATGGTTTTAAGACAGCCGGATCTTCTTTTCTGACGATCCGCATGGCAACATCATACTTCGCCGTAAGAGCAGGACCGATCGTGATGATTGGGATACAACAGATCAAACACAACAGGTTCAGGATGAAAAGATCTGTCACCTTATTCAAAAACTGTATCAAAGGACTGTCATAGTTTAATAGATTCATGTATTTTTTCTGTCTCCTTACAACCATGAAAGCATTATACAACAAAGCACAAAAAATACTACCTGCCCGAAAAAACTTCCGGGCAGGTAGTATAAAGCCGAAAAATGAATTACTCTTTTACACCGCCAAGCTGGATACCTGTAACGAAGTATCTCTGCAGGAACGGATACAGACAGATGATCGGAAGCATTGTTGCGATCGTTGCTGCGGAACGAACCTGAATGGAGGTCGTCGGAGCCTGAGTAGTTGTCTTTCCGCCACTATCGGCAGATCCTGTTTTTTGCGTCAAACTGGCAAGAAGTTTCTGTAACTCATACTGAAGCGTTGTCAATTTGATATTAAATTTGTTATAGATCATGGCATCAAACCAAGAATTCCAGTGACCTACGGCAACAAACAAGAAGATCGTAGCATAAACCGGCTTACAAAGAGGAGAAATGATCTTAGCAAAGATCGTCATATATCCTGCACCGTCAAGTTGTGCAGATTCCTCATAAGACTCAGGGATACCGTCCATGAATGTACGCAATACCAAGATGTTAAATGCACTGACCATACCCGGGATTACATATACCCAGAAAGTACCGACAAAATGCAGTTTTGTCATCAGATAGATGGTCGGAATAAGACCACCGCTGGCGTACATCGTGATTACCCAGAACAAAGATAACCCGTTTCTAAAAAGGAACTTCTTTCTCGAAATAATAAATGCAAGAAGTGCATTTGCAGCCAGAGAAAGGACAGAACCTATTAACGTACGGCTGACCGTTGTAAGAAGACCCCAACGGATACCCTGCATTTGAAATACCTGTTTATACGCTGCAGTTGTAAACTTCTTCGGAAGAAGATGAACATTCTTCAGGATCGCCTCACGGCCGTCTGTAAACGAATAAGCTGCAGTATTGAGTACAGGATACAGCGTTACGATACAGAAGCAGATAAGGAAGATGGTATTACAGATGACAAATGCCCAATCCCAACCATTCATCTTGGCACGCGGTTTTTTGAACTTAATGTCCTTTATAACAGCTTCGCCATCGGCTGCTGCAACTTTTCCATCAACACTGGTCTTTTCAGCCGCTTCTTTAACCGCCACACTTCTTGCAGCCATAGCCTTTCTGGCTTCTTTTGCTTTCGTAAGCGCTTCATCGTTTTCAGCGTTCTCCTTCACCTCATTCTGGAGAACTTCATTTTCATTGATTTTATCTTTATCACTCATATGAAATTCCTCCTTTAGAACAGGTGATCTTCGCCCGTCTTCCGGGCAATAAAGTTAAACGTAAATACGAATATCATTGACACAAAGGTCTTGAAAATACCCGCCGCAGTACCAAGTGAATAGTTCTTCATACCATGATTGAGGACGTAGATATCAATGGTAGTAGAAACCGGTGAAAGAACACCTGTACCAAGCAGATACTGGATTTCAAATCCCGCGTTGATTACGTTACCGATATTCATGATGAGAAGAATGATAATCGTAGAACGCAGACCGGGAAGTGTAATGTTCTTGATCTTCTGCCATCTGCCGGCGCCATCGATAGCAGCTGCTTCATAAAGAGCCGGGTCAATAGATGTGATGGTAGCAAGATAGATGATAGCATTCCAACCTGTTTCCTTCCATACATTGGAAATGGCAACGATAGGCCAGAAATACTGAGTATGCATAAAAAAACTGATTGGTGATTTCAAGATATGTAAATTAACAAGCAGTTCGTTAACCATACCGCTAGTAGAAAATGCTTCACGAACGATACTTGTTACTACGATCCAAGACAAGAAATGAGGCAGATAAGAAATCGTCTGAACAAGCTTCTTACCAAAGGTATTTCTTACCTCATTAAGCAAAATAGCAAAACCAATAGCTGTAATCGTTTGAGACACGAGATTCAGAGAACCCATTGCAAGAGTGTTTCTGATAACTCGCGGGAAAGAAGAATTCTTCTTAAAAAGATATTTGAACCAACGAAGCCCTGCTTTTTCAGATCCGAAGATTCCTTTGCCTATGCTAAAGTTCTCAAAAGCCATGATCCAACCTGCGAGCGGCAGATAATAGAAAACAATACCATAGATTACATACAGTGCAGCGATGATGAGCAAAACTTTCTGACGCTTTAATTCGGTTTTGCTGATCTTACTTTTCAGCTTGATCTCCGAAGCATCTTTTTCATTAGAGCTCATGTATAATTTGCCTCCCCTAAATTCAGAAGTGGCGACCACAGTCATACAACCGTGGTCGCCACCACCGTCACTTAACTAAATTCGTCAGTTGAATCAGCTGTTAGCGAGTTCAACACGGCGATCAAGCTCTTCCTGCATCTCGTCAAGGAATGCCTGCGGGTTACATGCTTCATAAGCTTTCATGTAGTCAGCCCATGCGGAATCGAAATCCTTTGCTGTGATAACCTTCGGGAGCCACTCATGCTTGCACTCACCCATTTCTGTCCATGCAGCACCACCATCAGTCATTGTGGACATCAGGTTGGAGTAAGAGTACATCGGATACCAGAAGCCCATCTCGTCATGCTCAGACTGGAGGAAGTCATCATAAGAATCATATCCATAAGCTCTGAAGCAATCCTGCAACGGCTTAGCAAGACCATCAAAGAACTCGCTCTCCTGATCTTCAGGCTTCATAGCGTTCTTGCTTGTCTTGGAAGTACCGTTGTACTGCGGGAAGTAGGAATAAGCGCAGATGTGATTAGCCTGGTAGTTCTCGTCTGCCCAGTTATCTCTCATTTCCTGTGTTCTGTAGTACATTCCGTTTTCGTCTACGAGGTAGTCTACATCCTTGATACCCCAGAAGCGGAGATCGAGGATTTCCTGATCAAGGCATCTGCTGAGGAACTCGAAAGCCTTATCCGGATCATCGCACTTAGTTGTAACGCAGATACCGGATGCGGAGTTCAGAGTATCGCCATATGTATGCCAGTGATTCTTGAGACCTTTTTCAGCTACAAGACCGAGCGGAACATAGTTATAACCCAACTCGTCATAACCGGAAGCCTTAAACTTATCGTTTACTGTGTAAGCAAAATCCCACCACTGATCACACATACCGAGTACGGCACCTGTAGCCAGCTTAGCAATATAATCATCGTAGGACATTGTAGCGAATTCCTGATCCATAAGACCGGAGTTGTAAACTTCGTTCAGTTTTTTGAAGTACATCTTAGCTGTAGGAGTCGTGTTATAGTCAACGATTGTCGGCTTGTCAACACCCTCAAGCTGTACGATAACGGAACCATCATTCGGATAACCGTCAAGGAACTCAGGAGCATTCTCAACGCAGAAATATCTCCAGCCCTCACAAAGAGCTGTATAAGGAATTACCTTAACGCCATCTTCATTCTGCGGGTTAGCTTCTGCATATCTCTGCAGGAGATCAAAATACTCATCAAGAGTCTCGATCTTCGGGTAGTTATCCCAAGCAAGTACACGGTTCTGGATCCAGAATGCTTCGTCATTGTGACCACGAGCCTGAGATTCACCGTATGTGTTACCGAATACGTTTGCCCAATAGATGTGTCCATCGTCCTTACGGAAGAGTTCCCATTCCTTATCGGTGTACATTTCCTTAAGGTTCGGGTACTGCTCAATGTAATCATCCCACGGGACGAGTACTCCGGCTTCTACGAGTTGGTCGGAAGCGTCACCACCGTCGATGAAGTCCGGCAGATCGTTTGTAACGATCATAGCACCGATAGCCTCAGCCGGCTCCTGACCAGCCATCCAGGTTTCCTTAATGCGAACACCTGTCAGCTTAGCGATTTCTTCCTGAATCTCGTTACCATCATTGATCTCCTTACCGGACATACAAGCATAAAATGTCCAATCCTTGATCTCAGAAGCAGCAGCTGTGTCAGAAGAACCTTCGGAACTTTCTGAGCCACCGTTAACGTCATCAGAACTGCCAGCAGTAGCAGCATCTGTTGCTTTGGACTCACCGTTATTGTCTTTCTTGTCAGAGCAGCCAGCAAAAGCACTGAC